>DATJIZ010000115.1:0-11231 GCA_035492735.1 Gemmatimonadaceae bacterium
GACAAAGGCTGGCGTCAGGTCAGCACCCGATCGCCAGCCCCGTTCCGTGTGAGAGCGGGAAACGGGACTCGAACCCGCGACCCCAACCTTGGCAAGGTTGTGCTCTACCAACTGAGCTATTCCCGCGTGTCGCTGAATATATCCGGCCGACACGGCGCGATACAGAGGCCGCAAGCCGTCGCGTGCCGTTGCGCCCTGCCAACCTGTACGCTACGGCCGCTCGCCGAGTGCGTTGACCGCGTACCACGCGGTCCAGCCGAGCAAGCCTGAGAGCGATGCGTCGCCGCCGTTGGCCGCCGCGCGCCCATCCGCATCCACGACCTCCGCGGCGCATCCGGCGTCGAGCGGCGCCCGACGCAGCCACTCCAGCACCGCCCCGGCATCCGGCCCGATCAGGCGGGCGCACTGTTGCACCAGCGACTGGGGCGTGAGCTCGATCGCCTTGACCGTGCGCCGGTAGGTCGAGTCCTGTCGCGTCACCGCCTCGTACAACGGCATCCAGAAGACGGACGCGGCGGGGTCATCGACCGTCGACGTGCCTCCTGCGAGATCGATCGCCGACGCAAATGTCGATCGCCCGGACGCCTCGATGACGAAATGCCGATTGATCGCCGCGCGCACGGCGTCGGGATCCTCGAGCTCGCGCGCCGTCTCTTCGTCGAGCGTTCGCCGCAGCACGTCGAGCGCCTGCGCGGTCGCGGCGTTGGCGTGCAGCGTGAACGCGTGCGGCGCCGGCACGCCGGACGGACTCACTTCAGTGCTGTAAAGCGGCACGCGCTTGTCGCGGCGGGCGTCGAGATCGTCGGCGGCGAGATACAACGTGTCGGCGAGCACCGGCTCGTCGACGATCCGATCGTCACCCGTGTCGCGGATGTACCGCTCGGTTGCCAGCGGGTAGCTCGCCACGCCCTCGAGCGCAAAGCCGGGCTCGAACAGCGTGCCGTCGAGATAGTGCACGCCGCGGCCCGGCGCGTAGCCGTGCAGCTCGCACATGCGGAGCAAGAGCTCGCGGGCGAGCGGCGGGTCGGCGAGCTGCACGGCGGGCACGGTCCACATCAGCGCTTCCCAGTCGCGCACCGTCACGCCGTGGCCGTTCCACGGCGCGCGCGTTCGCACCAGATAGTACTGCGCGTCGTCGAGCGCGCGCCCAACGCCGTAGAAGTACGCGAACAGCAGATTGCGATTGATCAGCCGGTCGATCGCGTCGTTGCCGGTGCTCTGCTCCAGTGTCTGCAGCGCGTCGCGCGTCGATGCGAGCAGCTCGCGCCACCCGCGCCGCCGAAGCACGCGGGCCGTGGCTTCGGCCCCGTCGCGCTCCGGTCCGACCGCGAGATAAAACGCGACCTGCTCCCGTTCGCCGGCGGCGAGCGTGAGCGCGCGCGCGATCGAATAGCTCGCGCCGTCGGTCGCGACTTCGGCGTCCGTGTCGGCATCGATGGCGACGGTGGCCACTCCGGGCGGCGAGGCTCCTTCGAGGAGCACGGCGCCCGTCTGGCCGATCGAGACGACGTTCGCGTCCTCGAACGGGCGCGGCGTTCGCACGCGCAGCTGCCGATGTCCCATCGTACCGGCGAGCGTCACGCCGATACGCTTCTCGCTGCCGCTCCGGTTTTCAATCGACAGCGCGTACACCACGCCCGGTACATCGGCATCCCGGCCGTACGGCGCGAAGATCGTTCCGCGCAGCAGGAGCTCGCCCACGGTGCATGTGAACGTCGGAATCCATGCCAGCGCACGCTCCCACGCGATCGGAACATTCGACAGTTCGTGGCGTACTCCGCCGATGTCGAGCGCGGGGCGCGCCAGCGCCGGGCCGCCGCCGGCGATGAAGTCCGGCGCCCCCGCGATCTCGATCGCCGATCGCGAGCCGCGGTGCAGCATGCCCAGCGCGTGAATCGACGCATCGGCCGGGTGAATGCATGGCAAGGCAACCCAGTGGTTGCCGGTGATCTGCCAGGGAATGGGCGGGAGCGGAAGCAGTGTCACGAAGCTGGGCGTGTGTATCTTTGTTGGCGATTCGCAGGAATGATAACCCGCGCGAGAACCCGCCGGGGCCGATTCACACTTGACTCGAGGCGGACTCGCGATTGCCGGTTCGACGCATTCTTCCATCGTGCGCGGTGCTCGTGGCATGCGTGGGCGCACGGCGCGGCATGGCACAATCGGCAACGAGCCTCCTCACCGACGCATCCGTGGTCCCGCGCGGCCGCGCGGCCATCGAGATGCGTTTCAGCCCGCTGCGATGGGACGCGCTGCTCGGAACGCCGACCAAGGGCTCGTCCACGCAGAACATCGCCTGGAGCTTCAATGCCGACTCGGTTGGCACGCACGAACTGCCCCTTCTCGCACCCGCCGAGACCGCGATCCGCACGTTGACGAACTCGCCGAATTTTCTGATCACCGCCGGCAAACTCGTGAGCATCGCCAATTCGCGCGTGCTGACGGTGCCGCTGATCGTGCAGTATGGAGTCACGAGCAGGCTCACGGTGGGATTCGTGGTGCCGCTGGTCGAAACGCGCTCGCTGGTCGATGTGCGGCTCAATCCGCTGCCTGGATTCGCCAACGTCGGGCCGAATCCGGCGCTTGCCGAGGAGCAGCTCCGCGTGCCTTCAGCTGCCCTGGTCAACTCGCTGCGCGCTGCCTCCTCGGATCTGGAAAAGAAGCTCACCGCCTGCCAGGCCACGCCGACTGACCCGGCGTGCGCATCACTCCTCGGTCAGCGCGCGGAGGCCGAAGCGCTGGTCCAGAGTGGCGATGCGTTCGCGGCGGCGATCGAGCAGCTCTACGGAACCAACCCGGACCACCCGGGGCAACCCTTCGTGCCGCTCGCCGGAAGTCTGGTTCAGGGATCGATCGACTTCCAGATCCAACGCATCGCGGCGCGCTTCCAGAGCTATCTCGGCTCCGACGTCATCACCGGCAGTGTGACCGGCGCCGTGGGAGCCCCGGCGAACGCGGCACTTCAGAGTTTGCTCACGGCGGCCGGCCGGGACACCATCGCGCCGATCGACCGATCGTCCATCGGCGACATCTCGATCGGCGCGACCTACCAGCTGGTGAACACGTTCTCGGACTCGATGAGCACTCGTGGCTATCGCCTGGCTCTGAATGGAACGTTTCGGCTGGGCACCGGTGAGCCGGCCGATCGCAACCGCTTGTTCGACGTCGGGACGGGCTACGGACAAAACGGGGTCGAGATTGGCGCGGCGGCCGACGTCCAGCTCGGCCGCCGCTTCTCGGGCACCGCGCTCGCGTCGTACGCGCTGCAACTGGGAACCGTGAACGTGGGGCGCGTGCCGACGACGGCGAACGCGCTCCTTCCGCTCACATCGCCGACGCCCGGGACCTTCTCCGCGGGCAACGTGCTGCAGGCGACCGTCAAGCCTCGCATTCGCATCGCCGGATTTCTGGCGATTCATGGCCTGTACACACTCACCCACGTCGCGGCCGACCAGTACACACTGGGGCCGGCGGTGACCGATTCGAGTGGCAACGTGCTCAGCGTGGCCCCGGCGGCGCCATTCGGCCTTGCCGCGGCGACGACGCACCAGCTGGGCTTTGGATTCTCGTACTCGACGATCGCCAGCGGTGACGCGCGGCCGATCCGGCTGCCGTTCGAGCTGTCGTTCAACCACCTCGAAACGATCGCGGCAAGCGGCGGCCCCGTGCCAAAGACCTTCCGCGACCAGCTCTCCGTCCGCGTCTACTTCGGCCGCTGACGCTGGGCGTCGCTAGTCGCTCACCGGCGCTTGCTGCGCCGGGCCGGCGCGCTCGGCGCCACCGCCGGCTGACCGGATGCGCTGGCATTCTCGAGCAACTCACGTGCATGCGCGCGACTCACGGCGCTGTCGGGATCGCCGCCGAGCATGCGCGCGACCTCCGTCACGCGATCGTCGTCGCTGACGACCATCACGTCGGCCGTCGTCACCCCGCCACGCGCGCCCTTGCTCACCACGATGTGGTGGTGCGCCCGCGCCGCGATTTGCGGCAGGTGCGTGATCGCGAACACTTGATGGTAGGCGGCGACCCGTCGCAGCGTTTCGCCGACCTGCAGCCCGACGCGCCCGCCGATGCCCGCATCGACTTCGTCGAACACCAGCGTCGGTACATGATCGAGGCGCGCGAGAATCGTCTTGAGGGCGAGCATCACGCGCGAGAGCTCACCGCCCGACGCGACACGCGCCAGCGGTCGCGCATCGTGCCCGACGTTCAGAGACACGCGGAACTCCACGTCCTCCGCCCCACACGCGCCGATCTCGCGCAGCGCGTTGAGGCCGACGAAGACGTGTCCGTCCGGCATTCCCAACTCGGGCAGCACTTCGTCCACGGCGCGCGCCAGACGCTCGGCGCCCGCCGCACGGCGATTGGTGAGGGCGCGCGCCGCCTCGACGAGCCGCTCGCGAACCTCGCGCTCACGCGACTCGAGCTGCCGGAGGTCCAGCCCCGCGGTGTCGACGAGGTCGAGCGCCGATCTCGCTTCCGCTCCCGCGCGCACGACGTCGGCCAGCGTGGCGCCGTACTTCTTGGTGAGACGGAACAGCAGGTCTCGCCGCCGGCGTACGTCCTCGAGGCGCGACGGATCCAGCTCGACGGACGTGTGATACTCCTCGAGCTCGCGCCCCAGTGCCTCGAGCGCATAGTACGCGGAGTCGTACGACTCCTGCAGCCGGGCGAGCGAGGGATCGATCCGCAGAAGCGAGGCAAGCGGCCGGGCGATCGCGGCGAGCCGCTGAAGGACGGTGTCGTCGTCGCCCTCGAGCGCGGCGGCGATGCCCGCCGCGAGACTCCGCAGCTCATCGGCGTTCTCGAGCCGCCGTGCTTCGTCCTCGAGCCGAACGTCCTCGCCCTCGACGAGCTTCGCTTCACCGATCTCGCGCACGACGTGGCGCAAGTAGTCGGCCCGGCGTTCGGCATCGGCTCGCCGCCTCGAGAGATCGGCAATCTCGCGCATGATCGACGCGAGTTCCTCGTGCGTTCGGCGAACCGTCGCCGCCTGCTCCGTGGCGCCGGCGAAGGCGTCGAGAATCCGTCGCTGCGCCTCCGGGTCCAGCAGCGTTTGCGCCTCGTGCTGCCCGTGCAGGTTCACCAGGAGCCGGCCCACCTCGGCGAGCAACCCCGCATTGACGGTCGTGCCGTTGATCCACGCCCGCGCACGTCCCGTCGCCACCTCGCGCTTGAGAACCACCGTCGCCTCGTCGACGTCGATGCCGCGATCGTCGAGCAGCCGGCGGATCTCGTCGCGATCGGAGATGTCGAACACTCCCTCGACCGTCGCTCGCTCGGCGCCGGTCCGAATCACGTCGGCGCTGGCCCGTTCGCCGAGCAGGAGTCCGAGTGCGCCGACGATGATCGACTTGCCGGCCCCGGTCTCGCCGGACAGCACGTTGAACCCCCGCGCCAGTGGCAGCGTGAGCGACTCGATGATCGCGAAGTTCTTGATGCGAAGCTCGGTCAGCATCGGGGGCGTTCACTCCAGGCCAACACGTACGCGAAGTGCATGAACGGCCAGAACGTCAAACCTCAAGTCGACTCGTCGCGCTCGATGAGACCACCCCACCCGAGCTTCTGGCGCAGCGTCGTGAAGAAGCTCGTACCCGGAAAGCGGATGATCAGCACACCGTTGGTTGCACGGCGGGCGCAGAGCGTCTCGCCAGGACCGAAGATCGTTCCAACCTGTCCGTCCACGGTCACCATAAGCTCGCCGGGCGCACCATCCGCTTGCAGCGTGACCTCGACGCTCGACGGCAGAATGACGGCGCGAATCGCGAGGGTGTGCGCCGAGACTGGGGTGACGACGATCGTCTCGAGCGTCGGGAAAACCACCGGACCACCGGCCGACAGGCTGTACGCGGTCGAGCCGGTAGGCGTGGAGAGCACGACCCCGTCGGCCGCGTACGACGCGATCGTCTCGCCGTTCGCCGCCACGCGCATGTGCACCACGCGGGCGAACCCGCCCTTGTGGAGCACCACATCGTTCAACGCGATCCAGTTCTTGCGCTCGATGCCGTGCGCGGTGAGCACGCGCGCCTCGAGCGCCATGCGCGTCTCGGCCAGGTAGTCGCGCCGGGCAAAGCGCATCAACGCGTTCTCGAGCTGGTCTGCGTTGCAGCAGGTGAGGAACCCGAGCCGGCCGAGGTTCACGCCGAGAATCGGCACCTGATGCGGCGCGATGATGCGGGCGCCGCGAAGCAGCGTCCCGTCGCCGCCCAGGGTCAGCAGCGCATCGAGCTGCGACGGATCGTCGAGCACGTTTCCGCCGGCTTCGGCGTGGAGCGCGTGCTCGTACGAGAGCTCGAGATCGAGCGCCGGCGCCAGTCGGCGCAGCGTGTCCAGAACGGCCGGCAGGCCCGAATATCCCGAGTGCCCGATGACGCCGAGGCGGATCACTCCGCCATCGCCTCGCTTTCGTGCAGCGCGCGAACTCGAGCGGCGATTCCCGTCGCGTCGAGCCCAAACTGCGCGAGCTGGCGGACGCGAGGCGCCGCGTGAACGATACGATCGGGAACGCCGTGCACGGCCACGCGCACGTGCGGATCGTGCCGGCCGATCACCGACGACATGAAGGCGCCGAAGCCGTTCACGATCGTGCCCTCCTCCACCACGAGCACGTGCTTGTGATCGGCCAGCACCGCGGCGAGCGTGACCTCGTCGTATGGTTTGAGAAACCGGCAGTTCACGACCGTGACATTGATCCCATCGGCCGCGAGCGCATCGGCGGCGGCGAGCGACGGAAGCACCATCGTGCCGACCGCGAAGATCGCGAACTCGCTGCCGCGCCGGAGCACGTCCCACGTTCCGTACGGCACGGGAGGGATCGTGGTGGCCGCCGGCGGGCGGTCCGGCGCCGCGTCGCGTGGATACCGGATCGAGAACGGGCCCCTGCGATGCGCGAGCGCCGCGCGAAGCAGCGCCAGCATCTCGGTGGCGTCCTTTGGCGCGGTCACGGTCATTCCCGGTACGGCCAGCATGTACGCGATGTCGTACAGACCCATGTGCGTCTCGCCGTCCTCGCCGACCAGGCCCGCGCGATCCATGCAGAATACGACGGGCAGTGACTGGATCGCGACATCGTGGATGATGTTGTCGTACGCCCGTTGTAGGAACGTCGAGTAGATCGCGACGACGGGCCGCACATCGCGCGTCGCGAGCCCCGCGGCGAACGTCACCGCGTGGCCTTCGGCGATGCCGACGTCGAAGAACCGTTTCGGGTAGGCCTTGGCGTACGCGTCGGTGCCGGTGCCGCTCGGCATGGCGGCGGTGATCGCCACGAGATCGCGTGTCTCCGCGCCCAGCTCCACGAGCCCGGTGCCGAACATCTTGGTGTACGCCGGATTCGCCGTCGACGGCTTGCGCTGCGCGCCCGTGGCCGGATCGTGGCCGGGTGGCAGCGCGTGCCATTTCTCGACGCTGCGCTCACCGGCCGGGAATCCCTTTCCCTTTTGCGTGATCACGTGCACGAGGCGCGGCGACTTGAGTGCGCGTACGGCGGCGAAGGTCTCGATCAGGAGATCGACATCGTGGCCGTCGATGGGACCGAAATAGCGAAACCCGAGCTCCTCGAATAGCACGCCCGGTGTGAGGAACGTCTTGACGCTCTCCTCCCACTTCCGAACGAACGTGCTGATCGACGAGAGCGGTCCGGGCGCGTGATCGACGAACTCGCCGATCGCCGATCGGACGCGGTTGTAGAGCGAGTTGCGCTGAACCGAGTTCAGGTACTTCGACATCGCGCCAACGTTGGGCGCAATCGACATCTCATTGTCGTTGAGGACGACGACAAGGTCCCGGTCGGAGTGGCCGGCGTTGTTCAAGCCTTCGTACGCCAGGCCCGAGGTCAGGGCGCCGTCGCCAAGGATCGCGACCACCTTGTAGTCGTCGCCTTTCACGTCGCGGCCGGCGGCGATGCCCAGCGCCGCCGAGATCGAGGTGGCGGCGTGGCCGGCTCCGAACGCGTCGTACTCGCTCTCCGTCCGCTTGAGAAAGCCGGAGACGCCGCCCTCCTGCCGCAGCGTCTCCATCCGGTCGTCGCGGCCGGTGAGCAGCTTGTGCGGGTAGCCCTGGTGGCCGACGTCCCATACGAGCTGGTCGCGGGGCGTGTCGAACGCGTAATGCAGCGCGATCGTCAGCTCGACCACGCCGAGTCCCGCGCCGATGTGGCCGCCGGTTCTGGAGCACACATCGATCAGGCGCGCACGAACGTCCTCGGCGAGCTTGCGGAGCTCGTCGTGGGTCATGCCGCGCAGGTCGGCAGGCGATTTGACGCGGTCCAGGAGGCTCATCTGGGTGGGTTGCCGCAGTGCGTAAGATAGCTGGGGACCGCGGCGCCCGTCGGCGGCGCGGTCACCGCTCGCGCTCGACGGCGAAGGCGGCCAGTGCATCGAGCTCGGGCGAGAGCAGGCCGGCCGATACCAGTGCCGAGCGCCCGTGCGCGATCAGGGACCTGGCCCGCTCGGCAGCGCTTTCGAGCCCCAGTAGCGCCGGATAGGTGCTCTTGCCGAGGTCGCGGTCTCGGCCCGCGGTCTTGCCCAGCCGCTCGGTCGTCGCGGTGACGTCGAGCACGTCGTCGACGATCTGGAATGCGATGCCGGTGCTTTCGCCGAACGTGGCAAGCGCCGCAAGCCGTGGCGCGGACGCCCGCGCGGCGAGTCCGCCGACGACGGCTGCGGCGCGAATCAGCGCCCCGGTCTTGCCGCGGTGTATTTGCTCGAGCTCGAGAACGTCGAGCGGACTGCCTTCCCCTTGCAGATCGAGCAGCTGGCCGCCCACCATGCCGCTCGCCCCCGACGCGCGCATCAACTCGGCGACCACGCGTCCGCCAATATCCGGCGGAAGCCCGAGCGCGGCGATGGCCTCGAACGCCGCCGCCGCGGCAAGCGGCACCATCGACACGCCGGCGACCGTCGCCGCGCGAACGCCGAACACGCGATGCGTCGTCGGGCGGCCGCGGCGAACGTCGTCATCGTCCATGCACGGCAGGTCGTCGTGAATGAGAGAATACGCATGGACCACCTCCACCGCGGCGGCGAGAGCGCTCGCGTCGTCACTCCCGCCAGCGGCGCGGTAGGCGGCGAGGACGAGCAGGCCCCGGAGCCGCTTCCCGCTGCCGAGCAGCGCATACCGGACGACGCTCGCCACCGGTTCGTCCAACGTCGCGGCGTAGCGGTCGCACAGCGCCGTGAGCGCTCGGTCGATCGAGGCGCGATCGGCTGACCACTCGATCGCGGCGGGACTAGTCACGCGTGTCGACGACGTCGAACGTGCCGTCGGCGCGCTCGACGAGCCGCTGCACACGAGCTTCGGCGACTGCCAGCTCGTCGGCCGCGGCGCGAAGCTGGTCGATCCCTTCGTCGAACAGCTCGAGAGCGCGCGCGAGGTCGATCCCGTCGCGCTCGAGCTCCTCGGCGATTGCCTCGAGACGGGCAAGACGCTGCTCGAACGTCACGCTGACGTGTCCCGCGACCGGTCGACTCGCGACGGCACGACGCCGTCACGGACCACGAGATCGAACGGCATGTCGTCGCTGAACGATGCAGCCGAGCCGAGCGTGGCGCCGTGGACATCACGCGGCACGGCGTAACCACGCGCGAGCGTAGCGACGGGGCTGAGCGTGTGAAGCGTCCCGGCGACGGCCTGCAACCTCGTACGCCGCGAGGACACACTCGCGCTGCTCGCGGCCGCGAGATCGCGCGCGGCGTGGCGAAGCCGTTCGCGGCGGTCGCGCGCCAGTGCGCGGACCGACGCCCCGGTGCGGAGCGCAAGCTTTCGCAGATCCGCCGTCAGCTCGGCGCGCGACCGGGTCGCGGCTTCGGCCGCTGCCGACGGCGTGGCGGCTCGCCAGTCGGCCACGAGATCGCACATCGAAAAATCAATCTCGTGCCCGACGGCAGAGATGGTGGGCGAATGGCACGCCGCCACCGCTCGAGCGACGCGCTCGTCATTGAACGCCCACAGATCCTCGCGCGAGCCGCCGCCCCGGCCGACGATCACGACGTCCGCCTCGCCCCAGCGATTCACCTGATCGAGCGCGAAGCAGAGTTCCTCGGGCGCGGACTCGCCCTGAACCGCGGCCGGGATGACGACCAGCCGCACGTTCGCGGCGCGGCGCCGCGTCACCGCCACGATGTCGTGCAGCGCCGCGCCGTCGGGGCTCGTCACAACCGCGATCACTCGCGGGAAGCGCGGCAGCGGTCGCTTGCGCTCGGGGTTCAGCAGCCCGTCCGCCTCGAGCCGCATGCGCGTGATCTCGAGCGCCTTGCGCCGGAGCCCGTCGCCTTCGGCCTCCATCTTCGTGACGCTGAACTGCATCTCGCCGCGCGCCGGATACACCGTGAGCCGTCCGAATGCGGCGACCTGCATGCCGTCGTCAGGAGCGGCCGGAATCGCGCGCTGCTGCCCCTTCCACACGACGCATCGAATCTGCGCGCCCGCATCGCGCAGACAGAAATACCAGTGGCCGTTGCGGTGCGACTTGAAGTCGCTGATCTCACCGCGCACCCAGAGCGGAATGAAGGCGCCCTCGATGACCTCGCGCGCCGTCTCGGTGAGCGTCGAGACGGCGATGGCCGATCGCGCCGTCGCTCCAGGAAAGCCGCCCATGTCGAGGCGCTCCGCGGCGGGCGGCGGACCGGCAATGGACTCCGTGTTCGGTCGCTCGAGCGCGAACAGATCGAGATCCGCGCCCTCAGCGCGGCGCGATGGGCGGCGGCCCGTCACCGCGACGCCGCCGCGGTCAATTGTTCGGCGGCGCGAACCGTATTCGCCATCAGCATCGCGATCGTCATCCGGCCGACACCACCCGGCACCGGCGTGATCAGCGACGCGACCTCGCGAACCGACGCGAACTCCACATCGCCGACGAGTCGCGTTCCGCTCTTCTTCGTCGCATCGGCGATGCGGTTCATTCCGACGTCGATGACCACGGCTCCCGGCTTCACCATGTCGGCGGTGATCATCGCCGCCCGACCGGCCGCGACGATGAGAATATCAGCGCGTCTCGTCACGTCGCCGAGATCGCGCGTCCGGCTGTGACAGACCGTCACCGTGGCGTCCACGCCGGGCTTCATCATGAGTGCGGCCATGGGCTTGCCGACGATGTTGCTGCGCCCCACGATCACGCACTCCGCACCCGCCGTCTTGACGCCATGCGCCTGGAGCATGTACAACACGCCGGACGGCGTGCAGGGCGCGAACCCGTCGCGCTCGCCGATCCACAATTTGCCGACGTTCACCGG
>DATJIZ010000116.1:0-14320 GCA_035492735.1 Gemmatimonadaceae bacterium
CAGGAAATTGACCTCGTGCATCGTCACGCGGGTGAGCGCGACGCCCGGGGCACCGTTCGGACCGGGCAGCGGGAGCTGGGCGATCACTTTGGGCGCGCGATCGCCGGCGTGGCAGGTTCGACAGCCGGTCTGCGTGTGACAATTCGCGCACGTGGCAATCGACTTCGCCGCGGCTCCGCCGTGGGCCGTCGTCCATCCGCCGTCGCGATGCGAGACCGGAGTGGGGTAGAGCGCCGCGCGGCCACGCATCAGCTCCGCGACGCGTGGGTCCGGCGCGAGCTGAGCGATGGCTCGCACGCTCGACGCGTTGGCGTGGCAGCGAACGCAGCTTTCGCGAGCGTGACAGGTTGCGCACTGGGCGATGCTCGCATCGGAGGTCGGTGCGTGCTTCGCCGCGAAATCGGCCGCACTGTGCGAGGCCGGCTTTGGGAACGCGGCGATCATCGCCGCCGTCAACTCACGCGATTCGGTCAGCGTTCGGTGACAGGTGCGGCACTTCGCCGTGGGCGCGAGGTGCTCCGACGTCGCGTTCGTGTGGCAGGTGACGCAGCCCGCGCCAGCGGCCGCGCGCACGTGCATCCACGCGGTATCGGCTGCCGTCGCATGACAGGCTACACACTCGGCACGCGCGCCTGCTTCGGCCGATGACGCGAGATGCTCGGCGTGCGAGAACACGACGTTCGTCGGCTTCTTCGTGTGCCCGGTCCAGCGAACCGCATCGAGCTGCGTTCCATCGTGGCACGCCGCGCAGTCCTTGGGCGACGGGAAGGCGTTCGCGGCATCCCCCGTCGTGATCCCCTGGTGGCAGCCGCTGCACGACGGAAAGAGCGTCTCGTGCCGGCTGTGCGGGAATCCCGACCGCTGCGCCCGCGCGCCCGACGACGCTACGCCGGCAAGCAGCGCCGCGACGAGGAAGAATCGCAATGTCATGGCGCACTCCCTCCACTTCGCGCGTCGCCGATCAGCCCGCCCCATCCCGGCGCACCTCCGACGGACCATTCGAGCCGGATGCTCGCGCGGCGTTGGTTCCAGTCCACGATCTGCGGCCGATCGTGTGCGTTGTGCCGATAGACGAATGCGTCGGCGACGAGTCGCACTGACGGCACGAGCTGGATGCCCGACTCGCCGCCCGCGCCGAACACGCGGCCTTCGCCAACCTGAAACTCGTCGATGGTCTGGAACGCCACGCCGTGGAGCGCGAACGAATACCGATCGCTCGGTCTCCACTGCAGCGAGACGTCACCATCGCTGCCCGACGCGCCGAAGCCGACGTCGAGGTGGTACCGCCCGCCGAGCGCGATCGCGTCCGTCGCGCGGACCATCGCCGATGCGCCGATGCGCCAGCCGTCGTTGCGCAGCGGAAGCGAGGCGACGCCGGTGTGCGTGTCGTCGTACGAGCGATACGCGCCGTTCGCGCCCAATGTCAACGCGCCGCTCCTCGTCGCCCAGCGCAGATCGCCGCCGTACTCATCGAAGGCCACTGGCGAAAACGCGCCCCATATCGTCCACAGATCGAAGTACGGCGCGTAGTGTCGCGCCGTGAACGTCCCGTCGAAGATCCGGGCGATCGGCATTCGAATCGATGCCACGAGATCGTTGTTGGCACCGGTCGCGAGATCGTGCGTGAGCTGACCGCTCAGCATCGCCGCGCCGGCGCGGAAATCCGTCGTCGCGGCAATGCGCTCCGAATAGAGCGAAGCGCGGTCGCCGCGGATCTCGCGCTGGTATTGCACCTTGAGCGCACCGGATGCGCTCGGCCGATACTGGGCCGTGGCGCCGATCAGGTACCCACGACTCGTCGGTGGCAGATCCTCGACGGGCGCGAGCGCGTCCGCGTCGACAGGTCGATTGAGTCCTTCGATCAGCGAGCCGCCGCCGTACACTTCGGCCGACACACCGTGGAATCTCGGCGAGGCGAACGCCGCGCCGTCGAAGTTGTACACGCCGAGCGGCGACGTGACCCATTGCCGCCCGAGTCGCGCCCGACCGAACGCGCGCACCGCTTCGACGTACAGCGCGATGGCGTCGAAGCGCTGCGTGGCTTGCGGCCACAGCTCGCCGTCGCCGGCGGCGGTGCGCCCGCGAAGCTGCGTGTGGAAGCTCAGCCCCTGGCCGAATCCCCACGCGGTGACGTCGAGATCCTGCATCATCGCCGTGAGGCCGCGCTGTGCGCCGGAGCGAAAGAACGTACAGTACGCGCTGCTGCCGACGCACCGGGCGAGCACGCCCGTGCTCGTGCGCCGGTACGCGCCCCAGGCGGAATCGGTTTGAGCCAGCGCGACGCTGTCGAGCGTCAGTGGCCGGAGCTCGATGTACTGCGCCGAGCTCGAGCCGGCGATCACGACGCCTTGTGCGTGCAGCGTGCGGGCGAGCAGCGCCGCGCAGAGGGCGGCGGCTGCCATGAACAGGAGCTGGCGTCTCATGGCGCACCTCCGTTGCTGCTAGCGGCGCTCGATGTGGACCGCCACGTCACGCGATGACAGGCGGCGCAGTCGCCGCCTGGTTTGTGTTCCACCTGGTCGCGGTGACATGCCAGGCACACGTTGCGAGTGGGCTGGAGCCGAAGCAGGCTCGCATCCTTGTGGCAGCCGGAACCGGAGCAGCCGGCCGTATGTGTGGCAATGCGCGGGTGCTCGCGCTGCGCCGTGACCGGCTTAGCCGGATGGCAGCTCTGGCAGTTGGCCTGTGCATTGTGGTGTTCGTCGTGACACGATGCGCACTGTGCCTGAGGCGCCAGCGTGACCGGGGTCGTGTGGCAGGTCCGGCACGCCACCTTGCCGTGGCGCTCGTGCGCAAAGGGCAGGGACCGCTCACGTGCCGCGGTCCACACGGTCATGCTCACGGGAATCGTCTGCGCCGCGGCGACGAGCGTCGTGTGACAGGTCGCGCACGCGACCTTCTGCGTGGAAGAATGGTGGCATCCCTGGCAGCCACCCGGGCGCGTGAGCGTGACTTCGCCGTGCGAGCGCTCGCTGCTGTGACACGACGTGCACGGCACGTATTTGTGCTCGGCGTGCCGGAACTGTGTCGTGTCCGGCGGTCCGGTACCGAGCGATCGCCGGTCGATGTCGCGATGACACGCGGTGCAGTCCTTGGACGCGACCTTCCACGCGTGCGCCTTGTGACACGATCCGCAGTTCTGGAGCGCGCCGTTGGGCAGCCCGCGATGGAACGGCGTGAGCGTATCGGGCCGCGTGTGGCAGCCGGCGTTCTGACACGACTCGAACGCCTGCTTGAAGTTGGTCTGCTTATGCGGATCGTGGCAGGCACCGCAGACTGCCTTGTGCGGCTCCTTGTGCACCTCGAAATCGGCCAGCGTCTTCGACAACCGCTGCTTCATCTGGTGGCAGTCGAGACATTTCTGTCCGGTGGGGACGAGCGACGTGCGCGCCGAATCGGGCGACACGTTCTCGGCGACCTCCGCGGTGAACTGGTGACAGCCGGTGCAGTGCAGCGAGCTCTGGCCGGCCATCTTGCCGAGCGCGATGTGCACGTTCTCATGGCAGCCGGCCTGGCCGCACGTACGGTCGACCGGAACGAAGTGGTGGACCTCGGCGCCGTGGCAGGTGACGCACTGCACATTGCGCAGCGCCGGCTTGTCGTTGCGGAGGTGGACGCTGTGGCCCGACGTCGCGATGATCCGCTTCCACGTACTGTCGGGATTGTCCTGGTTGTGGCAGCGCAGGCAGATGTTGGTGGGCACCTTGGCGTGCGGCGGAATGCTGGCTGGCCGCTCGGCGACCCACAGGTAGAGCTGCCGCATGCTGGCGAAGATCGACTGCTGGTGGCAGTCGTGACACTTGAGTTTGTGGTGCTCGCTGTGTTGGAAGCGCGTCCACGCCGTTCCCATGACATGGCAGCCGATGCAGAAATCGTTGTTGTGCTGCGTGTAGTCCCACGAGACCTTGGCAAAGGCGCCGAATCCACCGGCGACGAGCACGACCAGTCCGGCGAACGCGATCTTCCAGCCGCGCGAGCGCGCACCGAACCAGTGGCCGATCTCCTCGAGGTTCAACCACGCCCACAGCATCAGACCAAGGAACGTCAGCACGCCGATCGCGATGACCGCGATCTGCAGCCAGGCGGGCGCGTTCAGTACGGTGCGGACGAACGTGCCCACGCCCCCCGGCAGCGGGGTGCGGACGGTCGCTCCGCCTCGAGTCGTATCGACCAGCACTCTGGTCGCCAGCTGCGGCAGCGATGCCGCGTAAGCTGTTGAGAGCATTATGAAGTCTCCTGCGAACGCGGGCTGAGAGCCGTGGCTCCCAGCCCGCGTTCGACGTCGTGAGCGCGCGCTCCGTCAGCGCTACGGGCGTTTCAGAAGATTGTTGAGCGAGATGTTGCCGCTGGGCGCGATGCCATAGTCGATCTGCATCTGCTTGATGGATGACGTCAGCAGCGCCTCGATGAGGAACGGATTGTGGATCCAGCCGCCCGGCTTCTGGGCGAGCATCAGATTCCACTTCGCGCCCTTCGCCGTGGTGAGTGTGGTGCTCTTGTAGTTCAGCTCCGTCGCCGCGTTGACCTTCGCGAGCTGCCCGCTGAGCGTCGTCTCCAGCGCGCCGATGCGAAGACTGTCGGTGACGTAGAGTGACTGCGCGACGCTGGCATTGGCGTGACAGCTGCTGCTCGCGCACGCCGTGAAGGTGCGCTTGGAGATGGCGCAGTCACCGGTCGTCGGACGCCCTTGCGCGTCGGAGCAGGGGATGGCCTGGAACGTGTGGCCGGTCGACTGGAAGACGAACCCGCCATCCGCGCTCGTTATCGTGGAGCGCGCGACGTGGCATGTCGCGCACATCCGCGAGTTGGCGTCCGATCCGTGCGTGGCGAGAATCGCCGTCGAATCGACGAGTTTGAGGTTGGGCGGCCACCAGCCGGCCGTGCCGAGCAGCGTCGCCGTCTCGGGGCTCATCGGCGCGTAGGTCGACGTTGGATTCGGGCCCGAATCGCGGTTGTGGCACTGCATGCACATGTTCTGCGTGGGATCCTGGCTCGACACCGAGAAGCGCAGCTGCGCGGTGTTCGAGGGTTTGTGCGGATCGTGGCAGACGGGGCAGGTGATCGGCGTCGGCGCCGTCAGGTCCTTGCCCTGCTCGAGATAGGCCGTCTTGACATTGAACTTCGAGAGTGCCGACTGGCCGATGTGGCAGCCGGAGCATGTGCCGCTCGTGTTCGTCACGACATGCGACTGGTTGGGCACGAGGCCGTGTGCCGACTGCTTCCATTCGTCGACGAACGGATCATGCGCTCCGGTGTGGCACTCGCCGCAGCCGTTCCCGATCTTCGTGCCCGTGTCCACCATGATGGAAGCGAGCGGCCGGTTCCCGATGGTCGGAGTGGTCACGTGGTCGAGGCCGGGGCCGTGGCAGTTCTCGCACTGCACGTCCACGTACCGGGCGTCCTTTGTCCCCGCATAGCCGACCGGGGTCGTGGTGACGGCGTTGCCCAACTGGCTGACGCTATGACAGTTCTCACATGACTCCGCCGAGTGGCCGCTCGCCTTGAGATCGGTCCATGCCTTGGCGTGCGCCGTCTGGGACCAGGTCACCTGCTGATCGACGTGGCAATTCCCGCATGTCGTCTGCTTCGTTGTCGTATCACTGTATCCGACGAACTTCGCGGCGGCCGCGGGCACCTGCACCGGCGACTTGTCGCGATATACGATGTGGTCACTGACACATCCCGCGGCCAAGAGCCCTGCTCCCAGGATCGCGGCGATCGTGCCCGTTGTGAATCGGTGTGGCATGTACATGCCCTCCAAGAGTCAGAGGCGGCATCACGATCAACGCGCGTCGACCGCCTCGTGGTCGTACCGAACGACGCCTACGCTTACGGCGTCAAGTATCGACCGGTCAGTCGGCGGTCTTAGTCGGCCGGCTTACGGAATGTGGTCGGGGTTTAGCGGACACTAATCCGCGCGATCTGCCTGATCACGCCGGGACATCGCGGCGGCAGGGCGGGTTATTGCGGCGTCCAGCGAGGCTGTCCGGTGAACAAGCCGTCGACGTAGCCGATGCGCCAGCTCAGATACACGCCGAAGCACAAGCTCACGGCGCCGGAGGCGAATCGAATCGTGCGCTGCAGGCCGCGCACCCGCGTGGAGGCGAGCGCCGCCGGCGCGGCGATGGCGAGCGTCATGATCGCCATCCCGACGATGGTTCCCACGCCGAAGACGAAGAGGTACAGCACCGCCCATCGGGCGTCGTCGATCAGCGGCAGGATCAGGAGTGTCGCGGCGGCGGATCCGGCGAGCCCGTGCACCACGCCGACCAGAAACGGCCGCACCGCGCTGATGACGGCGGCGCTCGGACTCACGCCGAGCACGTTCAGGGTGCCGAGCAGGATGAGCATGAGCGCGACGACCAGCTCGAGCGACAGCCCGATCCGGGGTGTGAATGCCACCTTGAAGGCGATGATCATGCCGCCGACGAGAAGAATCGTGAGCGTGTGCCCCGCGCCCCACAGCACCCCGATCCGGCGCGCCCGCGACATCGACTGCTCGCGACTCACGATCGTCGACACGGCGACGATGTGATCGGGGTCGGTCGCGTGACGCATGCCAAGGAGGAGGCTGGTCACGAATGCGAATACGAGATTCAGCATGGGCCACGAATGATGATGGCGCACGCTACGGTCGCCGTTGGCCGATTGCTGTCGGGCGCCTTGCGCGACCGGCGCGGCGATTCTCCGACAGATATCGCGGCATCTCCCCGGCGGTGTGGCGATCGGCGCCGCATAGTGTGTAGGCGGGAACGTGGACCTGAGACGCCCATGCTACGTGAGAAGACCGAGCGAGTGCGAGCCAGCGGAGTGACGCGCCTCGTCGATGCCGAGCGCGTCTGGCAGGAGTCGCTGGCGGCGGCGCGCGCGAGCGCCGACGCGATCGTCGCGCGGGCCGAAGCCGAGGCCCAGGGCGCCGACGACGCAGCGCGTCGCGAGATGCAGCATGCCGTCGACGAACACCGCGCCGGGTTGGAGACCGCGCTCGCCGCCGCGGTCCGGGACGCGGAGGCCGCCGTCGTTGGACGCGCCGAGCGATATGCGAATGCATCCGAAGCGATGATCGAGCAGCTCGCCCGCGAGGCGCTCGCGCATGCGCCCTGGTTTGTCGCCGTGGAGGCCGACGCGTGATCGTTCCGATGTCGCGTGTCAGGATCATGGGCCCTCGCGACCGTCTCGACGAGACGCTCGTCACCCTCCAGGACTTCGGCCGTGTGCAGTTGGACCGGATCCCTGGCGATGGCGACCTGCGCGCCGCGGCGACCAGTCGACGCGTCGACCGCGATCGTCGCGCATTGCGGCGAATGCTCGACGACGCCGACGCGGCGATCCAGCTGCTGGCCGTGCCGGCAGGGCCCGAAGCGGCCGTCGCGCCGGCCCGATCACGTCTCGCCGAATGGGCCCGTTTGGCGCGGCGATGCCGGCGTCAGGCCGAGGCGTTGCGGGCGCGCGAGCACGCGCTCGCCGACGAGCGCGCCGTGCTCGGACGATATCAAGGCTTCTTCGACGCCTTCCGCGTGCTGCTTGCCGAGCTGGCGGACGCCCAGCACCTGCGCGCTTACGGTGTGATGCTGCCCGCGTCCGAGCGTGCGCGCGTCGAGAGTCTCGCCGATGCGCTTCGCGCCGAGCTCCGCGTCGAGGTGATCGTCACGTCGCGAACGCTCCAATCCGGCGACATCGCCGTGCTCATCGCGGTGCCGGTCGAAGCACGCGAGCGAATGGAGCGGGCATTCGGCGCCGCGCGCATCGCCGAAGTGCCGCTGCCCGCGGGCTACGCCGACCAGTCGCTCACCGAAGCGGCGCCGGCGATCCTGGCTCGTCTCGATGAGATTCCGCGGCTAGTCGCCGAGCTGCTCGACCAGCGCCGGGTGCTCGCCGAGCGCTGGGGCAGCGAGCTGCGCACCATCCGCGCATCCGCGGCGGATTTGCTGTCCACCGCCGCGGCGACGGACCTTTCCGTCTCCACGGCGCACGCGTTCGTAATCGAAGGCTGGCTGCCGCGCGCCGACATGCCGCGCCTGCAATCGATGATCGACCAGCGGCTCGGTGCCGACCTCGTCGTCGAGGAACTGGCGCGCGACGAATGGCATGGTGCCGCCGCGCCAGTCGTGCTCTCGAACCCACGGCTCTTCAAGCCCTTCGAGACGCTCACGTCGCTCATGCCGCTGCCAGCCTACGGCACGATCGACCCCACGCCGTTCGTGGCGGTCGGCTTTCCCATGCTGTTCGGGATGATCCTCGGCGACGTGGGCTATGGTCTGATGCTCGGTGCGCTGGCCGCGCTGATGCTCTGGCGCGGCAAGGGCATCTGGCGCTCGCTCGGCCAGATCTCGCTCGCCTGCGCGCTCTTTACCGTGATCTTCGGCGTGCTGTTCGGTGAATTCTTCGGCACGCTCGGCCGCGCGCTCATCGGGATGCAGCCAATTCTGTTCGACCGCGAAAACGCGATCATCGCCGCGATCGTCGCTGCCGTCGGCATCGGCCTCGTGCACACCATGCTCGGCCTCGTCCTGGGCATGTTGACGTCGAGAGGCAAGCCGCGAATCGTCGTCAGTCGCGCCGTGCAGCTCGCGATGATGGTCGTGATCGTCCTCGCCCTCCTCTCCGCCGTCCAGGTGTTGCCGTCGCGGCTCTTTGGGCCGCTCGGCATGGTGGCGCTGATCGGGTTCCCCATCCTGCTCTTTCTCGAGGGGATCATCGCGCCGATCGAGTTCTTCTCCACGCTCTCGAGCGTGCTGTCCTATGTCCGTATCATGGCGCTCGGCACGGCGTCGGTGCTCCTCGCCGCCGTGGCGAACGACATGGTCGGCGTATTCGGGAGCGTCCTCGTAGGGGTGATCTTCGCGCTCCTGTTCCACCTCGTGAACTTCGCCATGGGCGTGTTCAGCCCGACCATCCATGCGCTTCGTCTCCACTACGTGGAGTTCTTCAAACAATTCTACAGTCCGGGCGGACGGCCCTACGAGCCGTTTCGGCATGGCGAGCCGCGCCGCGCGTCGACGAGAGGGATATCATGACCGTGTTGTGGGTACCCGTGAGCGCGGCGCTGGTGATGAGCGTCGCCGCCCTGGCCACGGCCTGGGCACAGTCCCGCATCGGCGCGGCGGGGGCCGCCGCGCTGGCCGAGAAACCGGAGTTGAGCACCACGGCCGTCATCATGCTGGCGATTCCCGAAACGGTCGCGATCCTCGGCTTCGTGGTCGCCGTGATGATCGTTCTGCGGGGAGGTGGCTGAAGAGTGGCCGACACGCATCTCGAGCGGCTGCTCGCCGAATTGGGAGCGCGCGCCCAGGCCGAGATCGCTCAGGTCGAGGCCGATGCGACGGTACGCGCTCAGGCAGTTCGCGCCGAGTCCACGGCGCGACGCGAGGCGCGCAGCGCGGAGGCGCTCGCCGCGCTCGATGCCGAATTTGCGCAGCGGCGACATGGCGCGATTGCTGACGCGCGCCGCCGCGCCAGGCGCGTGGTGTTGTGCGCGCAGCATGCCATGGTCGAGCGCGTGCTCGCCAGGATCCGCCTGCTGGCCGTCGAGCGGCTGTCCGAACCGGCCAGCGAATGCGCGATCGCCAGGCGGGCCGCGCTGCTGCGCTCGTACGCGGTCACTTCCGATGCCGTCATCGAGCGCCTGGAATCCGGAATCCGGTTGAGGGCCGACTGTGGTCATCTCTCGATCGACGATACGGTGGACGCCTGGCTCGATGCCGATCGCGCGACCATCGCGATCGACGTGTGTCGCAGCGTGGAGGTGGCAACATGCTGACGGTGAGTTGGGTCGACGTCACGGCACGCGTGCGCGGTCTCGCGTCACGCTTGCTCGGCAGACAGGCGCTCGAGCGTCTCGCCATGTCACCGGATCTCGCGACCCTCGCCCGGGAGCTCGAGGCAACGGCGTATCACGGCGCCGAGGGACTCGATCCGAGCACGCCGGTCGTGCTGGAGCGCCAGGCGCGGCGTTCGGCCGGAAATCGATTGACTGTGATCGCCGCGTGGAGCGGCGACCGCGCCGACGCGCTCGCGCCGCTGTTCGAGGACGAAGACCGGCGAAACCTGCGCGCCCTCGTTCGCGACGTGATCGGCAACGTTGCGGTCGAGCGTCGAACTGCCGGCCTGCTGCCGACCCCGTCGCTTCCCAATGCCGCGCTCGAGGCGTTGGCCAAGCAAGCCCGCGTGCGCGACATCGGCGCGATGCTCGCCTCGTGGGGAAATCCGTACGGCGCGGCGATTCTCTCCGAGGCAGTGGGTACACGAATCGACCTGTTCGCGCTTCAGGTGGCGATCGACCGGATCTATGCCGTGCGCATGCTCGAGAAAGCCACCGAGCTCGGCGAGCCGGTGCTCGGCTTCGTGCGCACGCAACTCGACGCCGAAAACGCCCTGACCGCGCTTGCCGCGGCCAACAGCGCGCTCGAGGGCCACGCGAGCGCGCACTACATCGAGGGCGGAAAGCTCGTTACGCGGGACGAGTTCGACCGCATCGCGGCCCTGCCGCCGGTCGAAGCGCGTGCGCGACTGGCGCGGCTCGTCGCCGGCACCGTGCTGGCGCCGATCGCGCCGGAGCATCCCGCCGGCTCCGACGAAGCGATGCTCACGGCCCAGCTGCGCGAGCTGCGTCGCACGGTGCGGCTCGATCCGCTTTCGCTCGGTGTCGTGCTCGAGTACGTGCTTCGGCTTCGCGCCGAGTTGGAGGACCTCGCCCGCATCATCTGGGGCATCACGCTCCGCATTCCACGCCGGCGCATAATCGCCGGCCTGGTGACGCCGTGAGCAAGATGAGAGTGGTCGCCGTGGGCGAGTACCCGCTGATCACCGGCTTCGCGCTGGCCGGCATCCCGGTGCTCGAGGCGGAATCGCGCGATGAAGCGACCGCGCGTCTCACGGACCTGGTGAGTCGGGACGATGTGGGCGTGGTGTTCGCCGAGCACTCGGTGATCGACGCACTGCCGGAAGCCGTACGCCGCAAACTTTCAAAGCAGTCGACGCCCGTGCTGCTCTCGCTGCCCGAGCCCGACTGGAGTGCCGGCGCCGAGGCGCAGTCGAACGAGATTCTCGATCTGCTGCAGCGCGCCATCGGCTATCGTGTGAGATTGCAATGAGCGCCGCGTCGATCGTGCGGATTGCCGGCGCGATCGTCGAGGCGCAGCCGATGGGCAACGTCGCGCTCTACGAGCTCGCGTACGTCGGCCGGTCGCGCTTGCTGAGCGAAGTCATTCGCGTGCGCGGCGACACGGCGATGCTCCAGGTGTTCGAGGACACGACCGGTCTGTGCCTCGGCGAACCGGTCGAGGGCACGGGCTCACCGTTGAGTGCGCACCTCGGCCCCGGGTTGCTTGGCGCTCTGCTCGACGGTGTAGGGCGTCCGCTGAACGTGATCGCGGCGACCGCCGGTGATTTCGTGCCGCCCGGCGTCGCCGCGCCGACACTTGATTCGGCGCGCCGGTGGCATTTCGCGGCGTCGGCGCGCGTTGGTGACCTCGTCGTGCCGGGTGACGAGCTCGGAACGGTCATCGAGCAGAGCGATTTCGTCCATCGTGTGCTCGTCCCACCGGGCGTGGGCGGCCCGATCGCACAGCTCGCCAGCGGCGACTACACCGTTGACGAGTCGATCGGAGCGCTGCAGGACGGAACACCGTTGCGTCTCGCTCAGCGCTGGCCGCTTCGGATCGCGCGGCCGTTCGCGCGGCGCTTGCCACCGGACCGGCCGTTCGTCACCGGACAGCGCGTGTTCGATTTCCTCTTTCCGGTCGCCGAGGGCGGAAGCGCCGCGGTGCCGGGCGGCTTCGGGACGGGCAAGACGATCATCGAACACTCGTTGGCCAAGTACAGCGAGGCCGATCTCGTCGTCTACGTCGGCTGTGGCGAGCGCGGCAACGAGATGGCCGAGGTCGTGCAGGAGTTTCCAAAACTCGTCAATCCCGTCACCGGCCGCTCCGTGATGAGCCGCGCCGTGTTGATCGCGAACACGTCCAACATGCCCGTTGCGGCGCGCGAGGCGTCGATCTACCTGGGCGTCACGATCGCCGAGTACTATCGGGACATGGGCTACCGCGTGGCGCTCATGATCGACAGCATCTCGCGTTGGGCCGAAGCGCTGCGCGAGATCAGCTCACGGCTGCAGGAGATGCCGGGCGAGGAGGGCTACCCCACGTCGCTCTCGGCGCGCTTTGGGACGTTTCTCGAGCGGGCGGGTCGCGTCGCGCCACTCGGCGCACGGCCGTCGCCGGGCGCGGTCACGATCGTCAGCGCGATCTCGCCGCCGGGCGGCGATTTCTCCGAGCCCGTGACGCAGGCGGCGCTCAGGGTGACCGGCGCACTCTGGGCGCTCGACGCCGGACTCGCGCACCAGCGCCACTTTCCCGCGGTGGACTGGTCGACGAGCTACAGTCTGTACGCCGAGACCGTTGCCGATTGGTTCTCGAAGCAAGGTGGCCCCGACTGGATGACGGCGCGCGCCGAGCTGTCGGCGCTGCTCCAGCGCGATCAGGAGTTGCGCGAGATTGCCGGTCTCGTCGGGTTGAGCGCGCTCGCCGACGTCGATCGGCTGGCGATCGAGATGGCGGACCTCGTGCGCGACGTGGTGCTCCGGCAGAGCGCCTACGATCCGAACGACTTCTCCTCGCCGCCGCGCAAGACCTACGCGCTCGTGCGTCGGTGCGCACGACTGTTCGAGCGCGCATCCGCGGCGCTCGCCCGCGGTGCCGCGCTCTCCGCGCTGCCGCTCGCCGAAGCGGCGCCAGCTCTCGTCGCCATGCGCGACGCGCCCGCCGCCGAGCTCGAGGCACGGGCACGCGATGTCGATGCCGTCATTGACCGCATTCCAACGCCGGCGGCCGCGTGAGCAGCGTCGCGCGAACGTATCGCGGTGCCGCATCGGCTGTCGGGCAACTGCTCGTCGTCGAAGGCACGCGCAAGGTTGCGGCGGGCGAGTGGGTTCGCATCGTGGCACCCGGCCAGCCGGAGCGCCGCGGTCAGGTGATCGATACGTCGGCGCACGCGACGATCGTGCACGTCCAGCAGGAGATGATCGGGCTCGCGCCGGCCAGCACGAACATCGTGCTGAGCGGGCGTGTGGCGCAGACGGTAGTTGGCCGCGATTTGCTCGGGCGCGTGCTCACCGGCAGCGGCGCGCCGGCCGACGACCTGCCGCCGCCGATTGGTGAAGCGATTCGGCCGAACGTCGGCGCCGCGATCAACCCAGCCCGTCGCGCTCGTCCCGCCGACTTCATCGAGACCGGAATCTCGGCCATTGATGGAATGACCACGTTGGTGCGTGGTCAGAAACTGCCGATCTTCGCCGGCCCCGGTCTCCCCGCACTCGAGCTGGCGGCGCGCATCGTTGCCTGGGCGCGCGCGCCGGGCGAACAGGAGTTCGCGGTCATCTTCGTGGGAATGGGCATCACCGCTCGCGAAACCGACGCCTTTCTCACGCGACTGGGCGGCGCGGCGCAGTCCGAGCGAATGATCCTCTACCTGAACCAGGCGAGCGATCCGCCGGTCGAGCGGCTGCTCGCCCCGCGCATCGCGCTGGCGCAAGCCGAGTATCTCGCGTTCGAGTGCGGTATGCACGTTCTGGTGGTGATGGCGGACATCACGCACTACTGCGAGGCGTTGCGCGAGATGGCGGCGGCGCGCGACGAAGTGCCTGGTCGTCGCGGGTATCCGGGCTACATGTACACGGACCTCGCGAGTCTCTTCGAGCGCGCGGGGCTGATCGAGGGGCGCGCCGGCTCGATCACGCAGATCCCGATCGTCACGCTGCCCGACGACGACATCACGCACCCGATTCCCGACCTCACCGGCTACATCACGGAGGGGCAGATCGTGCTGAGCCGCGATCTGTCGCGCCGCGGAATCCTGCCGCCGATCGACGTGCTGCCGTCGCTGTCGCGGCTCATGGGCGCCGGTATCGGTGCGGGGCACACGCGCCCCGACCACCGCGAGCTGGCCGATCAACTGTACGCACTGTACGCGCGCGGCAGAGAAGCGGTGACGATGGCGGCCGTCGTCGGGATGGCCGGGCTCACCGACGCCGATCGCCGCGCCGCCGACTTCGCCGACCGCTTCGAGCGCGAGTTCGTTGCGCAGCACGATCGCCGCACGATCGCCGACACGCTGGAGATCGGCTGGCGGCTGATCGAGCCAATTCCGCGGCCGGATTTGTCGCGCATCAAGCCGACAACGTGGGCGGCCCGCGAATCGGAGAAGGGGAGGGCGCAGGCGAAATGACCACCGCGCGGCTCGTTGCCACGCGGAGCACGCTCCTGCGCGCGCGTGCGCAGCTCGAGCGCGTGCGCCGCGGCGCCGACGCGGTGAGTCGCAAGCG
>DATJIZ010000117.1:0-2259 GCA_035492735.1 Gemmatimonadaceae bacterium
GCTGGTCATCCTCGCGACCGGCATTGCCGGCGTCGTGATCCTCCTCGAGCGCGGCTACGTGATCGTGTTCCGCGCCAAGAACAACGGCCGCGTGTTCATGGAGCGCATCATCCACCTCGTGCGCGGCGGCAAGATCGACGAGGCCATCAAACAGTGTGCGGCATCGAGCGCGGCGCTCTCCGACATGGGATTGTTGATCCTGCGCTGCCGCAGTCGGAACGAAGCGGATCTCGAGCGTGTCGCGGAAACCGCGGCGCTTGCCATCCTGCCGCGGCTCACGCGCCGGTTGCACTACCTGGCGGCGCTCGCCCTGCTCGGCATCATGCTCGGGGCACTCGGCGCGGTGCTGATCGTGCGCGACGCGCTCGCCGTGGCCAGAGCTGCGCCGGCGCTCTGGGTCGCGCTGAGCCGCGCATGCACGCCGCTCGCCTTCGGGCTCGCCGTCGCGATCATACTCGTGCTCGGGCGTGCCTACCTCGTGAGCCAGGCGGATGGACTCTCCGAGGACGTCCGCGAATTCTCGGCGCGACTGATCACGGCGCTCATCGACCGGCCCGACGTACGGCTTGGGCATCGCTGATCGGAGCCCGGATCAACGCGGTCACGCGCGCCTGCACTTCGCTGCCATGACGCATTAGCCTTCTGAAACAGTGGGATGCGCTCCACCGTAGTGCACCCAGCAACGAGACTCACCGTGCGCCTTCGCGCGATCGCCGCTTTCAGCTCCGCGCTGTTCTTCGTTCCCGCGCTTTCTGCCCAGTCGCTGCAGATCCCGGCGCCGGTCGGGTACGTCAACGACTTCGCGCACGTCATTCCGGCGGACAAGGCAAGCACGATCGCGCGAATCATCGACGACGTCCGCGCCAAGTCGGGCGGCGAGATCGTGGTCGTGACCCTTCCCGATCTGGGCGGGCGACCAATCGAGGACGTGAGCCTGGCGATCGGCCGGCAGTGGAAGGTCGGCCAGGCGGGCAAGCCGGGCGATCCGGCGCGCAACACGGGCGTGATCATCCTCGTGGTGCCCAAGGAAACGAGCCGCGACGGCAGTGGGCACGTGCGAACGGAAGTCGGCTACGGCGCCGAGGGGTTCATCACCGACGCGCAGACCGGGGAGTTCCGCGACGAGGCGATCCCGTTCTTTCGACAGCGTGATTACGGAACTGGCATCGAGCTGATGACGCTGCGCGTCGCGCAGCGCTTCGCCGACGAGTTCCACTTTCAGATCGACACCAGCTTTCACGCGCCGGCGCCGCCCGCCAATGCGGCGGAGCAACGCGGCCAGGGCGGGGGAATTCCGCCGTTCGTATGGCTGGTGCTTCTTTTCGTCATCCTCTCGCTTCTGGGCGGCGGGCGCCGGCGGGGATGCGGCGGCTGCATCCCGATCTTTCTGCCGATTGGTGGCTGGGGCGGGGGTGGCCGCGGCGGATGGGGCGGCGGCGGCTTTGGTGGAGGCGGGGGATTCGGCGGCGGTGGTGGGTTCGGCGGTTTCGGCGGCGGCGGCGGCTTTGGCGGTGGCGGCTCGAGCGGATCCTGGTGACCATGGCGCGAATGACACTCGACGAACTCGTCTCTCAACTGCGCGCGGCGTACGGCAGTGCGCTTCGATCGATCGTTCTCTACGGCTCGGCGGCGGCGGGGGAGCGGCTTGGCAAGCGATCGGACCACAACGTCCTCGTGATCCTGGACTCGCTCGATGCGGCGCAGCTCACGGCCGCGTCGGCGGCATCGCGGGCCTGGGCCGACGCGGGCAACCCGGCACCGCTCACGCTCACCGACTCAGAGTGGCGTGGCTCGGCGGACATCTTCCCCATGGAGTACGCTGACATCCTCGAGCGACACCGCGTGCTGTTCGGCGAGCCGCCGTTCGAGGGCATCCAGGTCGATTCCAAGGACCTGCGGCTGCAGCTCGAGCAGGAGGCGATGGGCAAGCTGCTGCGGCTTCGCCAGGGCGTACTCGCGTCGGGCAACGACCCGCAGCGCCAGCTCGAGCTCCTCGCCGCCAGCGCAAGCACATTCCTCGTGATTTTTCGCGCCTTCGAGCGGCTCCACGGCACGAAACCAGCGGCGGACAACGTGGCGCTCGCCACCGACGTGGCACGCCGCGCCGGCTTCGCTCCCGACCCGGTCGTTCGCGTGATCCGACACGTGCGAGGAGAGCAGGCGCTCAAGACGTCCGACGTTCCCGACGTGCTCGCCGGCTATCTCAGCGCCATGGGCCGGCTCGTGGCACACCTGGACCAATACCACGGCGACGAGTGA
>DATJIZ010000118.1:0-3883 GCA_035492735.1 Gemmatimonadaceae bacterium
AACAGCGTGGAAGGTCGGTACGCGCCAGTCGGACAGCCACCCAACGCGACGCAGATCAAGTTATCGGACGGATTGAATCCGTTCGATGAGGGCGCGCTCGCCGACGCCGTCACCGTCACGAGTCTCAGCTTTCACGAGGCCGCCATCGACGCCGGCGTGAAGTACCGCGGGTTCTCCTTTCAGAGCGAGTACTACTTCCGCACGCTCGATCACTTCGTGGCGACTGGCCCGCTGCCGCTCACGTCGATCTACGACCATGGCTTCATGGCCGAGGCAAGCTACATGGTGGTCCCCAAGACGCTCGCCGCGTACGCCGTGGGCGGGTCCGTGTTCGATCAGTTCGAGCGACGGCCGTGGGAGGCGGGTGGAGGTCTCAGCTACTATCCGAGCCACACGCGGAGCTGGCGTATGAACCTGCACCTGGTGCACGTCGAGCGCTCGCCGGCAAGCTCGTTCTTCGGCTACTACTTGTCCGGATTGACCGGAACGATCTTTTCGCTCGGCGTGGACATCCTGATGTGAGCGGGAACGATCGAGCGCGGTCGTCCTCGCCGCCCGATCATCGCCGGCGGCGGGAGCCCGATACTTCGTCGGGATGAAGGAGCCGCGCGAGATCGTTGCGCAACCATCGCGCGACGGAATCCTCGATCTCGCGCCAGCGCGGCGCCTGCGTGACCACCGACGGCTTGAATGCGCCGTGCACGATGCCCGCCTCGGCGACGATCTCGCAGAGAATGGATTCGATGCTCTCGGCCGGCACGCCGCTGGCGAGCAGCTCGGCGACGGCCGCGCCCACGGCGTGGCGTAGCGCGTCGCGCGTGCCCGACGGCACGACGGCGGTGCGGCCGAGCGCGCGCTCGAGGCGGCGGCGTGTGCGGGCGCTGAAACAGCCAGCTGCGTTCAGCTGAAGCGACACGATCCTCTGCAGCTCAGTGGGCACGGCGAGATCCTCCACACCACTTCGGCGCGCGCTGTCACGCGCGAGACAGGCCCGCGCGGCGCTCGATGCTGGATGCTACGGAACGTCGAAGCGCCGTCCCATTGGACGAACGTCCAGCGGGTGCTTCGACACCGCACGCGATAACGTCGAGCCACTCTCTCGAGGGAGCTCTCATGTCTCGCCGACTCTGCGCCGCGCTCATCGCCGGCGCGGTGATCGCCAGTCGCGCCCACGCGCAGGATCCCACGCCGGGTGCGGATCTGCCGACCGACGGCAACGTGCCGATCCACACGCCGAGCCAACGCTTCATCGCGCTTCCAGTTCTCAGATCGGCCCCCGCGACCGGTGTCGGTGGCGGAGTCGGTCTGGCGATGCTCTTCCACTCGGACAGCGGCGTCGCGCCGTCGGCGGTCGGCGCCGGGGGCGTTTATTCGACGAACCAAAGCTGGGCGTACGGCATTGGCGGTCGCGCGAATCTCGCGCACGATTGGTCGCGGAGTCTCGCTGGCGCCGCGGATTACCGACTGCGGTACGACTTCTGGGGCGTGGGAACGGATGCGGGAAATGCCGGTGATCGGGTGCGCGTGGCTCAGCGCGGTGACGCGGAAGTCATCCAGACCACGTTCATGACGGTACCGCACCTCTACGTCGGTCCCCGGTATCGCCGCGCGCACTTTACGGTGCAGCTCGATCAGAACGACCCAGTCAGCGATTTGATAGCGCTGATCGCGCGGGAGCGCAGCTATCTCACCTCGGCGTTGGGCGGCACACTGGAGTACGACACCCGTGACAACGAGATCGCGTCAACGAAGGGCGTCTGGGCTCACGCCGACGCGATGTTCGCGGATCCGGCGTTCGGTGGCGTGCAGTCGTTCAATCAATACGATTTGACCGGCGAGCAGTTCGTGCCGCTGAGCGCGCACAGCGTCCTTGCCATGCGAGCGACGGTTTGCGACGTGACGAACGGCGCGCCGGTGTGGGAATTCTGTCTCCTGGGCCTTGACTCGGATTTGCGCGGGTACACCGCTGGCCGATACCGCGACCACACGCTCACCGCGGCCCAGGCCGAGTATCGCTACCCGATCTGGCGGCGCATTGGCGGCGTCGCGTTCGCGGGCGCTGGCGCGGTCGCACCGGCCTTGGATCAACTCAGCTGGCACGACCTGCTCGCCAGCGGTGGCGTGGGCGTCCGGTATCTCGTGGTGCCGTCCGCGCGGCTGAATGCCGGCGCGGACTATGGCATTGGAAAGAACGGCGGCGCGTTCTACCTGCGGCTTGGCGAGGCCTTCTGAGTCGGCACTGCGCTCATCGAGGATAGAGCAGCGACAAGCCGGCGTGGAGCGTCCAGGAGGCCGCTCCAGCGGCCCGCTTGGTATTCGCGTAGGCGGCAATCGAGGCCGTGAAGCCTTGCGTGTGATCGCCGAACGTCTTCGCGAGGCCGCCGCCGAGCGGCAGCGTCCAGCCGTCGTTCGGCGCGGCGAGCCAATCGGCCTGTATCTCGGGTGCACTGAGGAGCGACCAGCCGTCCTCGAAGTTGTAGTAAATGAACGGCTCGCCAATGAACGGTGCAGTGGCGCGACGTGATGCCGGGCCGGCGTACGACCAGAGCTGCGTGAGTTGCGCGCCGACAACCCAGGGTCCCTCCGACACCACCTGCGTGAAGGCGAGGCCGGCTTCCCACTTGCCGCTGCTCAGCGCGGCATTCGTAGCCGTCGGGAAGCCGAATGACGGTCCGACGCCCAACGAGTAGCCGTCCTGGGCCGCCGTGGCACCGCCGGCGTACAACACTTCCAATCGCGTATCGCCGAGATCGAAATGGCTGCCATTGGTGAACGGCACCTCCTGGATCGGAAACACGAGCCTGGGCACGATCCGCATTCCGTCCCGCAGCTGGATGGGCACGACGCTCCGCACGTCGAGCGTGTAGATGGAGCGTTGCCCGGTGTCCTGACCAAAGCCGAAAGAATTGTCGAACGGGAAGTCGATCACGGAGCCGATCGGATTCTGCCACGCCTTGGCAAGGGCGCTTGGCCGGCTCTGCGCGCGCGTGGGGCCGGCCGGAATGAGGGCGACGATGCCGAGCGCCAGCCACCGCGGGACGTGCCACATGAGACCTCCTGACGAATGCGGCGGCGCCGGCGGCGCCGGCGCAGGTGCACGATGCGCGGCGCACGGGACGACGAGTCAGTGGACCTTCGGGCGTCGGGGCGGCACGCGCCGCGCGTGAGGGATTGCTCAACATGCAGGCGCCGGGGCACGTACAGCTGTGGCGAGTGTGTCCGCGGCCGCTGCGAACGCACGGCTAGAAAGCAGACGCTAGTGAGCGGACGCCAGTGCGGAGGTCCAAGCGAGCGGATGCAAGCGACCAGATGCAAGCGAGCAGATGCTCACAAGCCCTAGCGAGCAGACGCGGCGGGTTCGGTCAACGCAGTCCACAGGAGATCGCGTAGAACCGATGGTGCGATCGGCTTGCCGAGGTGATAGTCGAACGGATTGTCAGCGCCGGTACGCGGCGAATCATCGAGCGGATAACCAGTGAGCGCGATGATGAGTGCGCCGCGCGTCGCCGCACGCCCGCGGAGTTGGCGCGCGACCTCGTAGCCGTCGATGTCGGGCAGAATCACGTCCAGAACGATGGCGTCGGGAGCGAACTCGGTCGCCCGCGAAACTGCGGACGCGCCATCGTGCGCAAGCAGGGTTTCGAATCCAAAGATCCGCAGGAGTTGCGCAAGGACGCGCGCGCTCTCCAGGTAATCGTCGACGATGAGCACTCGAGGAACATGCGAGAACGTCATGGTTGCTGCTCCGGACCGTCCGCCATCAATAGCCGGCGGATCGCGAATCTGTGAGTGGCCGAGCACATCGTCGATTGGACCAAGGCCCGCGGTTGCTGGCCGAAGGTCCAATTTTCCGCGGATGCAACGGTTGTCAATATCCGCTGAT
>DATJIZ010000119.1:0-3954 GCA_035492735.1 Gemmatimonadaceae bacterium
CACGTGCTCGGTCCCGGTGAGATGAATCATCTCCGTCTGGCACGAGTTGTAGGCGTAGCTGTTGACGGCAAAATTCTGGACGTCGCTATAGCTCGTCGCCGGCGACGCCGCTGGGTCCGATGGCTGCGCGGCCTGCGCGAACGCGGTCGAGTGCATCGTTCCGACCATGAACAACGCGACGACGACCGACAGAGTACGAGGTGAGGTAGGCAAGTGTCCTCCGATTGCGGACAGGAGTACTGGTTCGAACGGTGGAAAGCCGCGCGACGGACGCGCCTCGCGGTCGCCCGATTCGATGACTGCACGCTAGGCGAGCGCAGACACCGGCAACGGTGCGATGCGTCGCGAACCGCCGGTGATCCAGAGTGTCGTGATTCTTGTCATCGTAAGCCGTCGTCGGGCAGCGAGTTGCAGATCAGTAATTGGTGATGAGCGTCACAATACCGTATCAATCACTTGGCGGCGTCTTGCCGATCGCTTTGGAACGGCTAGCATAGCGTCGATCATGATCCGCCTCATCGCGCTCAGCCCCGCGCTCGCCGACGCCGCGCGCAAGCCGCATCGCTTCGCTGCCCTCACCGGTGCGCACGTCGCCGACGTCGCGGAGCAGGTACACGTCGTCGCCACGCAGGACGCGGCGCATCGTGCGCGCGTGGGCTGGATCGCGAAGTGGGGAGGCTTTCTGGCGATCGACGATGCGCGACAGCAAGTGGTCGGCATCGGCGGCTACGTGGCGGCGCCGGACGTCGACGGCGCCGTGGAGATCGCGTACGGCACCTTCGCGCCATACGAAGGCCAGGGCTACGCGACCCAGATCGCGGGCGCGTTGATCGCGCAAGCCGCTGACTCGGGCGCGGTCCGGCTCGTGTACGCGCACACCCTGCCGACGCCGAGTGCGTCGACTCGCATCCTGGAGAAGCACGGCTTCGTGCAGACGGGCACCGCCCAGGATGACGACGAAGGCCTCGTGTGGCGATGGGAGCTGCCGCTGCCGGTCAGCGCGCGCTGATCGGAGTGTGCTTCGTCGTGGGTCGAAGCGGGAGCTATGGCCTCGGCCGCCTTCGCAGTACCGCCCGCGCCGGCGCGCCTTCGTGGCCGGCTACCTTGAGCGGTAGCACGATCAGATCGTAGTCGCCCGCGCTCACCGAATCGAGCAGGAGTCCCTCGACGATCGGAATTCCCTTGCCGAGCAGGATCTGGTGGGTGCGTGGTGCCTTCGCGGCGTACTGCTCGGCGGAGATGTAGTCGATGCCCACCAGCTTCACGTTGGCGTCGGCCAGCAGTTGTGCGGCATCGGGCGCGACGTAGGCGAAGTCGTGATGGAAGACGGGTGACGACATCCAGCCGCGTCGCGCGCTGCGGGTACGAAACAGGACACGCTCGGCGCCCTTCCACGCATGTCGGTTCAGCTCCGCGGCGTCGATCGCTTGAACATTGTCGGGGATGTCGATCACGCGCGCCGGCCCGATGAGCGCGTCGATCGGAACCTTGTCGATCGGCGCGCCGTCGCGAATGAAGTGCATCGGCGCGTCGATGTGCGTGCCGCTGTGCGCGCCGAGTGAAAACGCGGACAGCGTCACCGGATCGCCCTTGCGCATGTCGAGCATGAAACGGAACTCGAGCGGCGCGTTGCCTTCGTAGACCGGAGTCTTTGCGGGATCCAGCGTCGCGGTGGCGTCGATCCAGTCGGCTGCGGGCGGCGCGCTCGTCGCCACGCCGCGCGCCAAGGCTCGCTGGGCGCGAACCGACCGGCCATCTCCTGCGACGAGCGCCAGGACGATGAAACCAACATCCCACACGCCGCGGGCCTGCGTCATGCTCCCCTCCGTTGAGAGTCGGCTATCGAACCTTTGGCGCGGACCGATCGCGACCGTACTGGTGCAGCACCAGGCCCGTGACGGCACCGCTCGCGTCACGTGTGAACGTAACCTGTGCGTCGACTTCCTTCACGAAGAAGGTTGTGGCGCTCTCGGGCCATAGTTCCACGGTGGCACCGCCGGTGGACGATCGGATGAACAGCGCACCGCCCTGGATCGTGACCTCGAGCTGCACGCCGGGCCGGAGCTGGTAGTTGCCGACATAGGGCGTAATCGCGGACGCTGGCAGTTCGACCACTGTGTGCTGCCGTCGCGGGAGCGCCGACGGCGGGACCATGCCGAGCAGTCGCATGTAAACCGAGAGCTGACTGTAGTGCTCGGCCAGATCAGTCTCGAAGGCGAGGAGTGTGCCGCTGCGGGCTGGTGAGTCGAGCGGCCCGAGGTGCTCGAGCACTGTATCGCAGAAGCGAAGCGAGGCCCGGAGTCGCGCGACGAGCGTGTCCTTGGGCCAGTGCGCTTTCACCTCGGGGGCGAGCGAGTCCTTCGCAGCGCGCGGGCGCTTCAGATCGGTGAGACCGCTGCACTGTTCATAGTTCGCCTGCTCGACGTGTTGGGCGATGTAGCCGATGGTCTGTTGGGCAGGCGTGGGCCGGTAGTCGTAACGCGACGCGGGGATCGAATCGAATGCGTCGACCAGCCGGCCTCCGAAGATGTCGGTGAAGGTCTCGAACACGGCCATGACGCCGGTGGAGTCGCGCGGGGCGGGGGATTGTGCGGCGAGTGCCGCAGGGAAAACGACGGCGACGACGACCGCGTTGCGGCGCATACATGCTCCGGGTGGTGGCCAGATGACGCAGCGGATCGCCGTAGCGTACACCGGCCGCGACCCGGGGTGCCACGCGTTCAGATCACGAGCTTCAGCAACAGCGTAAACCCAAGTCCCGCGACGCCGATGATGGTCTCCGCGACCGTCCACGTCTTCAGTGTGTCGGTGACCGTCATGTTGAAGTACTCTTTGATCAACCAGAAACCCGAATCATTCACGTGCGACAGGACGAGCGAGCCGGCACCGGTCGCGAGCACGAGCAGCTCGCGACTGGCGCCGGGCACCGACGCAGCGATCGGTGCGACGATGCCGGCCGCCGTCGTCATCGCGACCGTCGCCGAGCCGGTGGCCACGCGGATGAGCGCCGCGATGAGCCACGCGAGTACGAGGGGCGACGCCGACGAATCGCGCGCGACATCGGCTACCGCTCGCCCGACCCCGCTGGCGACCAGTACCTGATTGAACCCGCCGCCCGCGCCGATCACGAGGATGATCGTCGCCGTGGGGGCCAGGCAGTCGTTGAGGAATGCCCGGATCTGCTCGCCGGTGAACCGCGTGGCCGAGCCAAGGCGCAGCGTGACGAACGAGAGCAGGAGCGCGAGCAGGAGCGCGACCATCGGCTGTCCTACAAAGTCGAGCGCGAGTCGTAGCGAGCTGCCTTGCTCGAGCGCCACGTCCGCCGCGCTGGCGAGCAGCATCAGGATCACGGGAATGAGCACCGTGAACAGCGAGATCGCGAACCCGGGCGCGTTCGCCATGCTCGTTTTCCCTTGCAGCTGATCGGCGAGCGGATTCTCGGCTGGCGGCAGCACGCGTCGCGCGATCCACGCGCCAAAGATCGGCCCGGCCAGCGCGGCGGTGGGCAAGCCGACGATCAACCCATATAGAATGGTGCGGCCGACGTCCGCCTGATACACGCTCACCGCAAGCATCGCCGCCGGATGCGGTGGCAGCATGCCGTGAACCACCGAGAGCCCGGCGACCAACGGGATGCCGATCTTGATCAGCGACATCCCCGTGCGTCGCGCGACCGTGAACACGAGCGGCACGAGGAGCACGAACCCGACCTGAAAGAACACCGGAATGCCGATGATGAACGCGACGAGCATGATCGCCCAATGCACGCGCGCTTCGCCGAATCGCTCGATCAGCGTGGTGGCGATGCGCGTTGCCGCGCCCGATTCGACCATCATCTTGCCGAGCATGGTGCCGAGACCCACGACGACGGCGATGAATCCGAGCGCGCTGCCGACGCCGTCCTGAAACGCTTTGACCGACGCGCCCAGCGGCATCCCGGCGGCGACGCCCATG
>DATJIZ010000120.1:0-29124 GCA_035492735.1 Gemmatimonadaceae bacterium
GCCGTCGCCGTCGACGAGCATCAGCCGGCCTTGCCGCGCAACGTCCGCGAGGAGCTTCGCGTCACCGGCGTCGATCGCTCGATCCTTTACCGTTCCCGCGCTGTCGAGATGGTGCTCGAACTCCTCACGCTGCATCCATACACGCGCCTTGGGAAACAGATCGATGCCGTCAAGGTGATCCCAATGTACGTGCGAGATGACCAGGTCCGTGACGTCGCTCGGCTTGACTCCGAGTCGTTCGACGGCCTCGCTCGGCACGATGAAGTCGGTGGGGCGCCAGCGTCGCACGAAGTCGTCGCGATGGAAGCCGGCGTCCACCAGCACATTGCGTCCGTCGGATCCTTTGAGCAGCCAGACCATCATCGCGATGTCCAGCCTGCGACCCGTGTCCGCGCCTTTGATCAGGCTCGCGACGGGAAAGTGTGGAATCGTGGCGTAGCGAATCGCATACACCTCGTACGTGGGCGACGCGCTTCGGGACCCCAGCGTGCCAACGATCGCGAACAGGATTCCGGCCGCGGTTCGACGGCTCTTCCCTCCCCAGGACGATACGCGCATGATGTCGCCTCCAGCCGGCGGTCGGATCAGGAGAAATCCTTTCCGTAGCGGCGCCCCGTGTGCATGTAGCCCACGCGCTCGTAGAATGCGTGAGCGTTGGATCGGTGGAGCGCCGTGGTCACGATGATGCGGTGACACCCCCGCTCTCTCGCCCACGCTTCCACCGCGGCGACGAGCGATCGCCCGATGCCTTGTGCTCGCGTCCGTTCGTCTACGACGAGCAGCGACAGTTGGGCAAGTGGCGCGGCGTGATTCAAGGCGTGCCGAAGATGCACCGTCGCCAGGCCGACCACGTCGCCCCCGCGGGCTGCCACCAGCGCTCGAGCGTTTCCGTCCGCCGTCAGACGCGTCAGTCGCGACGGCATCGCCGCCGCCGCCGAGGGATACCCCAACTGCGTGCAGAGGCTTGCCAGCGCCTCGGCGTCCCCCGCTTCGGCGTCGCGAACCTTGATCGAGACCGATTCCGTGGTGTCCATGTCACTCAATACTTCGCGAGATAGCTCTCGAGCTCCCACGCGCTCACCTGCGTGATGTATTCGCGCCATTCCTCTCGCTTGGCGGCGACGAAATGCGCGGCGATGTGCTTGCCGAGCGTCGCCGTGATGAGGTCGTCCTTTTCCAGCTCGTCCAGCGCTTCGTTGAGATCATGCGGGAGATCGTCGATCCGCAGCCGGCGCTTCTCGCGAAAGCTCATCTCCCAGATGTTCTCGTTCACCGGCTCCCGGTAGTCCGCGTTCGTTTCGATGCCGTCGAGCCCCGCCGCCAGCATCACTGCGAGTGCCAGGTACGGATTCGCCGACGGATCCGGCGATCGGAGCTCGAGCCGAGTACCCGTGCCGCGACGATCCGGCACCCGGATCAGCGGCGAGCGATTGCGCATCGACCACGCGACGTTCACTGGTGCCTCGTAGCCCGGCACGAGTCGTTTGTACGAGTTCACCAGCGGATTCGTGATGGCGCACATTCCGCGCGCGTGTCGCAGCAGGCCTCCGATGTAGTGAAGCGCCGTCGGCGAAAGCTCCCACTGCGCATTCCGATCCCAGAATGCGTTGTCCTTGCCGCGAAAGAGCGACTGATGGGTGTGCATCCCGCTCCCGTTCTGGCCATAAACGGGCTTGGGCATGAACGACGCGAGCAGCCCGAACTGCGTCGCAACGTGTTTCACGACGAAGCGGAACGTTGCGATGTTATCGGCCGTCTTGAGCGCATCGGCGTACCGGAAGTCAATCTCGTGCTGACCGTGCGCGACCTCGTGGTGCGCGGCTTCCACCTCGAACCCCATGCGCTCGAGCGTGTCGACCATCGCTCGGCGCGCGTCCTCGCCGAGATCCGCCGGCGCAAGATCGAAGTAGCCGCCTACATCGTGCGTCGTCGTCGTGGCTTCACCGGACGGGTCCGGCCTGAACAGAAAGAACTCCGCCTCCATTCCGGCGTTCATCGTGAAGCCCATCGAGCGCGCTTTCGCCAGCACCGACTTGAGGGTGCCGCGCGGGTCGCCGCCGAACGGCTCGCCGTCAGGACTCCGGATGTCGCAGATGAGCCGGCAAATGCGGTTGTCCGGATCACCCCACGGAAACACCAGGAACGTGTCGAGGTCCGGCACGAGCAACATGTCGGACTCCTCGATGCGCACGAAGCCTTCGATCGAGGAGCCGTCGAACATGATGTCGCCGGCGAGCGCCTTTTCGAATTGCGACGACGGAATCTCGACGTTCTTGTTGATCCCGACGATGTCGGTGAACTGCAGGCGCATGAATCGGACGTTCAGCTTCTCCGTGAGCTGTAGGATGTCCGCTTTCGATGCGCCGGACGTGTCGGGCGTGAGCGAGCGAGCGCGTGCGGGCAGATCGGCCTCTGGGTCCGGGTCGCCCAACGCTAGTACACCGCCGTGACCGTTGTAAAGCTCGTCGGGCCGGGCATACGCCTTGCCCGCCCTCCTCGTCACGACTTCAACGATCTGGGAGCACCAGCATGAAAATTCAGGAGATCATGACCCGCGACCCGAGTTGCGTCACTGCCGACGCGACCGTACGCGAGGCCGCACAGGTGATGAAAAGCGAGAACGTCGGCATTGTTCCGGTCGTCGCTGGACAGGGCGAACGCCACTTGGTTGGCCTCGTCACCGATCGCGACATCGCGATTCGCTGCGTCGCTGAAGGAAAGGACGGCACTTGCCGCGTTCGCGACGTGATGAGCACCGATGACCTCGCCACGTGCAAGGCAGATGACGACGTCGACAACGTCATGGACGCGATGCGAAGCGAAAAGGTTCGACGCATTCCGATCGTCGACGAGCGCGGCTCCCTCGTCGGCATCGTTTCGCAGGCCGACGTGATGCTCAAGACGCGCGACACGAACGCGGCTGGGGAAACCGTCGAACAGATCTCGGAACCTGGCGGCCGACACGCGCGGTAGCTGGCGTGGGGCGGGCTCTGTCCGCGTTCCTCGAACTGACGTGCGGCGGACGGCCGTGTAGCTTTCACGCATGGCTGTCCCCGCCTCACCCAACGAGTCCGTCATCAAGTGTCCGAATTGTGGCGCCGACGCGAGCGGGAAATTCTGCTCGTCGTGCGGCGCCAATATGTCGGCCGGTCCGTGTGCGTCCTGCGGTGCCGTCCTGTCGCCGGGCGCTCGGTTCTGTCACCGCTGCGGCACGGCCGTTGGAGGATCAGGTCCTCCCGCGGCGGAGCCCCGAAGCTTCTCGTCTTCCCTGCCCTGGGCCGTTGCCGGTATCGCGCTTCTCGCGCTGATCGCGCTGGTGGCCGGTCAGCGCTTTTCGCGGGCGGCACCCGACGCGGCTCCGTCCGGTGCTGACGGCGGGCCCGCGCCCTTCGCGTCGGGGGCCTCGCGGGCGCCGGACATCAGCAACCTCACACCGGCCGAAGCCGCGATGCGGCTGTACGACCGCGTCATGAGCCAGCACGAGCGCGGCCGCGCCGATAGCGTGCAGATCTTCGCGCCCATGGCCATCATGGCCTACCAGGCACTCGGCCAACTGGATCTGGACCAGCACTACGACGTCGGCCGGATCGCCGCGGTGTCGGGCGACGAGACGCTGGCCCGTGCCGAAGCCGACACCATCCTGGCCAAGGACCCGAACCATCTGCTCGGGCTTATCCTGGCCGGCAACGCGGCACGAATGCGCAAAGACGCGGCAGCCGAGCAAAGCTACCATGACAAGCTGGTCGCCGCCGCACCGGCGGAACGCAAGAAGCAGTTGCCGGAGTACACCGCCCACGAGAATGACATTACGATTGCCCTCGAAGCCAAGCGTCCATGACCACCACCATACACGTCGCCCATAGTCCGGACTCCGACGACGCCTTCATGTTTTATGCGCTCGCCGAGGGGAAGATCGACACCGAGGGACTCCGGTACGTGCACGAGCTCCAGGACATCGAGACGTTGAACCGCCGCGCGCTCCGCGGTGAGCTCGAGGTCACGGCGGTGTCGATTCACGCTTATGCGTACCTGGCCGATCACTACGCTCTCCTTCCGCATGGCGCCTCGATGGGAGACCAGTACGGTCCGCGACTCGTCGCGCGCGTGCCGATGGCGGTCTCGGAGATCCGCGGCAAACGCATCGCGATTCCCGGCACGCTCACGAGCGCCTACTTGGCGCTTCGGCTGTTCGAGCCGGAGTTCGAGGCGGTCGTGGTCCCATTCGATGAGATCGAGGATGCCGTCGTCGAAGGTTCGGTCGACCTCGGTCTCCTGATCCACGAGGGACAGCTCACATTCGCGGACAGGGGCCTGCATCTCATTCAGGACTTGGGTGAATGGTGGTTTGGCGAGACCGGTCTTCCACTCCCGCTCGGTGGAAACGTGGTGAGGAAGGACTTGGGTGATGACTTGACCCGCAAGATATCGCGCCATCTTCGTGACAGTATCGCTTATGGATTGCAACACCGCGGCGCAGCGCTCGATCATTCCATGCAATACGCCCGCGGCTTGGCTAGGGACCGCGCTGACGCCTTCGTCGGGATGTACGTGAACGATTGGACCCTCGACTACGGCGAGCGCGGCCGGCGCGCCGTTCGGCAGCTGCTCGAGCGCGGAATCGAGGCAGGGATCATCGATCGACCCGTGACGGTCGAGTTCGTCGACTGATTCAATCGATGGCGCCGCGGCACAGCGGCGCCGTTTCGGCTACCGGTGGTCGCGGCTCGAGTGATCGTGGCTACGGGTGATCGTGATGATGATCCGCCGTGCCCTGCTCGTGTCCGAGCGCGTGGCCGACCCACCCCATGACTTTTGCCACGCGCGCTCCGAGTTGCCGCGCGCGCACTTCCGGATCGGTCGCGCCGCGCGGCTCGCCCACGATGATTCCACCGAGGGCAGCCACCCGCCCCGCGAGAACCGTATTCTCGCCGCCCGCCACGCCAAAAACCGTGTTCAAGAAGGTGTCAGGCGGCGTGCCTTCGAGTTCGCGGATGACTGCGTCGAGGGCGGTCGGCATTTCCGCCGCCGCCTCGCAGGCGATCACGATTCCCGCGTATGCCTGGAGCGCGCCGGCCGACTCCAGCCGGCGATGCCGCTGGGTCGTCGGCTGCGAGTGCTCGTCGCCGACCCGCACGTCGACTTCAGTGAACCTGATGCCTCGCGCGCCAACCGCCGCCGCGTCGGCTAGCGCGGCCGCCGGACTCTCCGCGCCGAAATACAGCACCACCAGCTTCGGCATGTTTCTGATCTCCGTAATTGCGCTGTGACGCGCGGCTTCTTGACGAAGCGCCTGGCCAAGTATACTAAGGCGATTGAAAAGCACCGATGCACGATGCGGCTCGTCGGCACCGGTGATCGGTACGCGATCTGCAGCAGCTCGGGCACCGTGTGCCGACGCCTTAATTCGTGATCACACTACCTGTCAGGAGGCGGGCATGCCGCGGGGCGACGAGTTGCGTGACGAATTTCGACTCTCCGATAGAGACGATGATGTCGAAGATCTCGGCTACGGTGGCGGTGGCGGTGGTGCTTCGTACGATGACGACGAGGAGGACGATGGCGGGTGGATGACCCACAAGGACGAAAGCGACGATTTGTGGGATAGCGCGGAAGACGTCGACGACGACGAAGAGGAAGGCACAGCCGGAACCTTCGAGGTTGTCGAGGAAGAGGACGAAGCCGATGTCTTCGAAGCACCGCGTCCCGCGCGCGCCGGCCGGCCTCCTCGTAACCCCGGTGCAGCCGGCGGCGGCGCGCCGTCCGCCGCGACCCCCGCCGCGCCCGCGAGCACGCCAGCGGCAAAAACCGCTGCTGCGAAGACAAGTGCTGCCAAGACGCCTGCGGCAAAGTCACCCGCTGTGAAAACCGCCGCGAAACCGGCTGCCAAGGCGCCTGCCACCAAGGCGCCCGCTCCCAAGGCGCCCGCTGCCAAGGCGCCCGCCGTCAAGAAAGCAGCCGCGAAGAAATCGAGCCCGAAGAAATCGGCCAGCAAAGCCGCCGCGAAGAAGCGCCCGGCCAAGAAGGCCGCCAAGAAGAAGACCGCGATGAAGGGCGGGGGAAAGAAGGGCGCGAAGAAAGGAGGCGCCAAGAAGAGCGCCCCTCGGCGTGCCAAGAAGGCTGTTCGGAAGAGCGCCAAACGCTCGCGCCGCCGCTGAGCGCAACGATCCGTCACCAACAGCAGCGGAGCGACCGCCTCCACGCTCCGCTGCTGTTTTTCGTTACGTTTCTGCATGACCGCCGCTGACACTGCGCTGCACGCGGACCCGTTTGCCGGCACCCGCGCCTCCGGACGCGATCGCGCGAAAGTGTCGCAGCGCGTCGCAACCGCGATCGCGCACGAGCTTCGCAATCCGGTATTCGCGATCGCCTCGGCCGCCCAGCTATTGCGTTACCGCGTCTCGGACGACCCGCTCGTCGACCGCAACGTCGGCCGGATCCTGCGCGAGGCCGAGCGACTCAACGTTCTGGTTTCCGCTCTGCTCGAGTACGGCCGGCCAGCACCGGTGCTCCTGGCGCCCGCCGATCCCGACGACATCTGGACAGACGTCATCGCGGCGCAGCGCGGGCCTCTTGAAAGCAAGGCGCTCCTCGTTCGGCACACGCCTGCTGCGCCGCGAGCCCGGTGCGAGCTCGACATCGAGCAGCTCGCGCACGCCTGTACGAACGTGCTCGAGAACGCGATCGAAGCAGCGCCGGAGGGAAGCGATCTCTCGATCGACTCGACGATCGGCGTCGCCGGCGTGTGGCAGTGTCGCGTTCACAATGACGGTCCGGCTGTTTCCGCCGAGCTCTTGCCGCACGCGTTCGAGCCGCTCGTCACGAGTAAGCCCGGACACGTCGGCATCGGGCTCGCCGTGGCCCAACGCATCGTCGGCGAACATGGCGGTACCGTTGCGCTGGAAAGTAACCAGGACGCCGGCACGACTCTGACGATTGTGCTACCCGCGGCTCGTGGCTGACTCTCCCATCGCGCTGCTCCGCGCGCATGCGCGGCACGCACCCTGGAATGCCCGCGGGTTGGCGGGTCACGTGACGGCGCTCGTCGATGCAGCGGGAGTTCGGCCCACGAACGCCTCGGCCCGTGCCGCGCCGAGCGCGCGCTCGATCCGGTTCTACGTCGCAAACGGCCTGCTCGAGCGCCCGGAGGGCGCCGGCACCGCGGCCACCTACAACTACCGGCACTTCCTGCAGTTGCTCGCGATCAAGATCCGGCAGCGCGAAGGCGTGACACTCGACGTAATCAAGCGCGAGATGAAGGAGCTTACCGGAGACGCGCTCGAACGACGTGTCGCATCGTCGCTCGCCGCCGCCCTCGGCGCCACCGTCGAGATGCGGAAGCAGGCCGCTGCGGACGAAGACGTGACGGCCAGCTGGCGTCGCGTGCCCGTCGCCGACGGCGTCGAGCTCCACGTGCGCGATGACTCGCCGGCATCGCGCGACGACGCGCTCGTCGCGATGCGCGAAGCAGTGCGTGCCGCGCTCGGTCGCGAGGATATCAGGTAGAGGCTCCGCGGCTCGATCCTAGAGCAGCCTCGCGAGCAGGGCAGCCCCGACCTCGAGTCCCCTCGACCAAACCGACCGTTTTCGGAATTCGTCGAGCTTGATCTCCTTGGCGTAACGCAGATCGTCGAAGAAGATCGAGTCCATCTGCGCCCCGAACGCCGAGTCGAGCACGACCAGATTCGACTCGTCGTTGAAGGCGAGCGAACGGTTGTCGAAGTTCATCGATCCGACCGAGCTCCAGACACCGTCCACCACGATGGTCTTCGAGTGCAACATCGTCGGCTGGTACTCGTATATGCGGACTCCGTGCGACAGTAGCTCCTCGTACCGGTAGCGGCCCGCGTACCAGGTGGTCTTCACGTCTGTCTTGTCGCTGACGGTCAGCACACGCACATCGACGCCTCGCGCGACGGCGCGCTCCAGCGCTCGACGGAAATCGTCGTCGGGCACGAAGTACGAGTTCTCGATGTAGAGCGTCTTTCGCGCGCTGCTGATCGTCAGGGCGAGAAATCGTTCCGCAGGCGTGCTGCCCGTGGTCGGTGCGGCGTAAAGCAGGCCGGCGTGCGTTGGCCCCACCGGCTGAAAGCCGTTCGCCGGAAAGAACAGTGGACCCGTCAGCAATTCGCCTGTGGCTTCGGCCCACGCCGCGGCGAACGCCGCCTGTAGCGCCATGACCGCCGGACCCTCGAAGCGCACGTTCGATTCGCGCCACTGATCCTCGTGGTGGCCGTCGCCCAGCCAGTAGTCCGCTAGACCGAACCCGCCCGTGTATCCGACCCGTCCGTCGACGACCACCACCCGGACGTGGGATCGGTCGGTGGCGTTCGAGATCGTGAACCACCGCAACCGTCGAAGCTTGGCCACCTCGACACCCGCGGCGCGCAACGAGCCAATCCAGCCTCGCGAGAGATGCTGCGATCCAAATGCGTCCAGCAGCAGGAGAACGCGCACTTTCGCGCGGGCCCGCTCGCGAAGGATCGCGGCCAGCGTATCCGCCACGCGACCCGGAAGCGAGTAGTACATCTGCACGGTGATCGTGTGCTGCGCCGAACGCAGATCCGCCCATAGCGGTGGGTACACACCGTTGCCGTTGTTCGCCTGCTGAACGGCGTTCCCAGCGTACACGTGCGTGCCCGTGAACAGTTCCATCGTTCGCTCGAACAACGAGTCGGTCACTGCCGGAGGACTCGAGTCCGAGAGCGTCACGACCGATCCGACGGGCGTCCCCCTCGTGATCGTCAGAACGCCGATCAGCGCCATTGCGAGCACCAAGACGATGAGGACGATCAGACCAGCGCGTTTGAGCGTCAGCATGCTTCTGATCTCTAACACGGTTCATGCCACGCCGAGCTCGGTTCTAGTCACCGACCGCGAATTGAGCCATCCTTAATGCGCAATGTTCAGTACATCGACAATTTTGCTGACCGGCGTCGGCGCCGAAGGCCAGGTTGGCGAGGTCGTGGCGAGCGCATTCGCGAAGCTCGGTGCGTCTCTGATCCTGGTCGATCGGCGGGGGGAGAAGGCGGAGGCACGCGCCGCTGACCTGGTCCGCGATGGTGGTCGTGCTCGAGGATACGGTTGCGACCTGACCAGCGCGCAGGCTGTCGCCGAGCTGGCCGCCGCCGTGCGACGCGAGCACGGAGACGCGCTGCACGCGCTCGTTCACATGGCCGGTGGCTTCGCCATGAGCGGCCCGGTCGCGGAAAGTGCCATAGAGGTGTGGGATCGGCAGCTCGCGATCAATCTGAAGACGGCATACATCACGGCGCGGGCGTTTCTTCCCATGCTTCGGCGTGGCGGCGGCTCGATCGTGTTCTTCGCATCTCCAGCGGCGCTGCCGGGCGTCTCCGTGGCGCGCATGTCTGCATACGCTGCCGCAAAGTCCGGCGTGGTCGCCCTCATGAAAGCCATCGCCGCTGAAGAGCGCGAACACGGCGTGCGGGCCAACGCACTCGCGCCGAACGCCATCCGCACGGCGAGTAACGTTCGGGCCATGGGCGTCGATACACGCTACGTCGAGCGGGAACAGGTTGCCGATGCGGTCGTGTACTTGTGCTCTCCGCAGGCCAGCGCAATCTCGGGCACTGTGGTCCCGCTCGAGTGACCCGGGAGATGAAGCTTCCGGCGCGCCGCCGTTCGCACGCGCGCGCGGTCCTCCTCGATCGATCACTCGAGGAATTCCCGCTCTTTCGGCTGAGCGATACGGCGGACGATGCCGCGATCTCCTACCGGACTGAAGAGGGCGGACGCTGGCGTGTGCTTGCAAGCCCCGGCGACCGGCTTCCCGGCACGTTCGATCAGGATGTCTACATCGAGCTCATGCACCGGTATCGAGAAGCCGGGGAGCCATCGGACGGCGTGCTGACGTTCACGCTCCACGCCTTTCTTCGTTCGATGGGCCGGCAAGTCGACGGCCGGACATACGAGCAACTTCGCGGGGCGCTCACACGGCTGGAGCGAACGGTGCTGCAGTCCGAGCAGAGTTACTTCGACGCGGGCCGATCCGCCGTCGCCGACATCAGCTTTACGCTGCTGACCTCGGTCATGATCGAACGCCGGCGGACGTTGGATCGCGATCAGCTCGCGCTTTTCCCAACGGTCGTGGCGGCCGAGCCTGGCGAGGCGCGCGTCGCGATCGCACCCACGGTCCGGCAAAACCTGTCGGCGCGCTACGTAGTGCCGCTGGAGATCGCGCGGTATCTCTCGCTCCCATCGCCGGTTGCGCGACGACTCTACCGCCTCCTCGAGCTGGCGCGTGCGAACGGCGTGCTCACATGGCGCGTCTCGCTGGACCGCCTTCGCGACCAGCTCCCGCTGTCCCAGCGCTATCCGTCTCATCTGCAGCGCGTGTTACAACCGGCCCATGAGATGCTCAAGGAGGCCGGGGTGATCCGTGAAGCGCTCGTTCGTCAACATCAGCGGAACTGGCTCGTCGACTACGTGCTCGGGGGCCGGCAGTCTCCGGGCTGACCGGTGCACCGTGATTGGACCAGACGGGCCAATTCGCCGAACTGTTCATTGGTTGCAGGGTACATAACACCTCGACTGCCATGGCCACCAAGCTCGACAAAACGATTCGGCGTGAGATCGAGATCGACGGAGAGCCGTTTACCGTTGCAATCTCGCCTTCGGGATTCAGGCTCACGAAAAAGCGATTTCGATCTGGCGTGGCATTATCCTGGAAGTCACTGTGGCAGCGGCACGGCGCTGAAGTATCGGAAGGTATGGACGCAGCTTCGGAGTGAATTAGTCCGGACTGCTCTGTCCGTTCCGCCCCACATTATGGTTCAAGAACATCACACGCTGGACACTCGCATGCCACGTACACGCAAGGTCGCACTGATCGGCGCACTGCTGGTTCCCATCGTAGCCGGGGGGTTCTTCTTGCAGGCGCGCCCCCAGCGCGAGGGGGCGGCGCTGCTCGACCAGGTCATGTCGTTGGTGAACGACCGTTACGTCGACACTATTCCATTGTCCGACGTGTACGAGAAGGCCGCATCAGGTCTCGTCAAGGAACTCAACGACCCGTACAGCGAGCTGCTGACGCCTCGCGATCTCAAGCAGTTCAACAGCCGCACCGGCGGTCGCTATGGTGGGCTCGGGATGCTCATCGAAGAGGATCCGCAGCTCCACGTGATCCGTGTCGTCACGGTGTATCCCAACACACCGGCGGAGAATGGTGGCGTTCGCGAGGGCGATCTGATCGCCAAAGTGGATTCCGCATCCACGCGCGGCTGGACGATCAACCAAGTCTCCGACTCGCTGACGGGCACTCCGGGGACGAAGGTGCACGTGACCTTCGCGCGGCTGGGAGTGCCGGAGCCGATCCAGGGCACCTTCACGCGCGCGATCATCAAGATCCCGGCGGTTCCGTATTCGCTCACCTTCAACAACAACATTGGCTACATCCCGCTCCAGGTGTTCAACGAGAATGCAGCCGAGAATGTGCAGGCAGCGGTGCAGCAGCTTCAGGCCCATGGCGCCAAGGGACTGATCATCGACATGCGCGGTGATCCGGGTGGCATTCTCGAGCAGAGCCTGCAAGTCGCCAACATGTTCCTGCCGCAGGGTCAGCTCATCGCGTCGGTGAAGGGCCGCGAGGGTCCGATGCAGGTCGAGTCGGCGAAATCCGTCGCACTCGCGCCCACCATTCCGCTCATCGTGCTCACCGACGAGCGGACGGCGTCGGCTTCGGAGATCGTCACGGGTGCGCTGCAGGACCACGACCGTGCGCTCGTCGTTGGGCAGACGAGCTTTGGCAAAGGCCTCGTACAGGGCGTGTACAACCTGGATGGCGGCTACGCGCTCAAGCTCACGACGGGAAAATGGTTCACGCCCAGTGGCCGGTCCATTCAGCGGCCACGGAAGTTCGTGAATGGACAGTTCGTCGAAGACACGCCAGACTCGGCGGAGACTGACGCGACCAAGAAGAACCGGCCGGCATACAAGTCGGACGCTGGTCGGGTCGTGTACGGTGGCGGCGGCATCACGCCGGACGTCATTGTGCCCGACGACACGCTCACTACGGCGGAGCAGGCGTTTGCCAGAGCGATCGCGCCAAAGAGCCAGGAGTTCCTTACTGTTCGCGACGAATACGCCAGGGACCTCGCGAAGAACGTCCAGTCCGATTTCACCGTCCAGCCGGCGTGGCTCGACGAGTTCTTCAACCGTCTCCAGGCCAAGGGCGTCACGAGCGATCGCAAAGCGTACGACGCCGCCAGCCGCTACGTCGGCCGCTTCCTCGAGCAGCGCGTGGCGCATTTCGCGTTCGGCGATTCGACGGCCAAGCGTCGCGACTTGCGGTACGACGCGCCACTCCGAAAGGCGCTCGATCTGCTGAGCCATGGAGGCAGCCAGCGTGAGCTGTTCCTGGCCGCCGGGGAGCCCCTCGCGTCGCGTGCTCCCGCGCCGCGAAAGCCATAGATTTCCGGCATGTCGAGAACTTCCCACACCGCCGCCACGATCGTGATCGTGGCGGCGGTTGTGTGTTGCGCACGTGTCGCGACACGGCACTCCGGCCAGGGTCCGCAACCCGAAGCCGGCGAACGCCACTTTGCCAGGATTCGCCAACTCACGTTCGGCGGTGAGAACGCCGAGGCGTACTTCAGCAGGGACGGGAAGCGGTTGATCTTCCAATCCACGCGCGACGGGCGTACCTGCGACCAGCAGTACGTGATGAATGTCGACGGCTCCGGCGTTCGACGCGTGTCGACGGGATTCGGCAAGACCACGTGCGGCTACTTCTTCGACGCGGATCACAAGATCTTCTTCGCGTCGACACACGCCGCCGACACGGCCTGCCCGCCAAGACCCGACCCTTCCAAGGGGTACGTCTGGGGCCTCGACCCCTACGACATTTATACGGCGAGCGACGACGGCTCGAATCTCCGCCGGCTCACCAACTACGGCGTATACACGGCCGAGGGAACGCTCTCACCCGATGGGCAGACGATCGTATTCACATCGCTCAAGGATGGTGATCTCGACATCTACACGATGCGCGTCGACGGCAGCCACCTGAGGCGACTCACGTTCCAGCCCGGCTACGACGGTGGTCCGTTCTTCTCGCCGGACGGCAGGAAGATCGTGTATCGCGCCTGGCACCCCACCGACACCGCCCTCGTGAACTACCGAGACCTGCTCGCGCAGCGCCTCGTCCGGCCCAATCGGATGGAGATCTGGGTCATGAACGCTGACGGCTCCGATCAGCACCAGATCACCGACCTCGGCGGAGCCAACTTTGCGCCTTTCTTCACGCCGGATGGTCGCAAGATCATTTTTTCATCGAACTACAAGAATCCGCGAAGCCGAAATTTCGAGCTCTATCTCGTGAATCCCGACGGCTCGGGACTCGAGCAGGTGACCAATCATCCGGAGTTCGACGGATTTCCGATGTTCAGCCCCGACGGCAAATCGCTTGTCTGGGCATCCGGTCGGTCCTCCGGGCAAGGCGAGCTCAATCTGTTCATCGCCGACTGGCGACCGTAACGCACGCTCAGCGTGCCGCGACCAGGTTTTCGTCGACGTGCTCGACGTGTTTCATCCCGACGAGCGCACTGGCGACGCCGGGCAGCGAGCGGGTGAAGCCAATCGCGCGCTGCGCGTCGGTCCGCAGAGCAGGGAAGTGCTCGGCGAGCGCCGGAGGCAGATGCGACGTGAGACGCGACTGCATCAACGAAGCGCTTGCCACCACCGTGAGCCCGAGCGCCACTGCCGCTTCCACGGCCGTCAGCGACTTGCCGCGGACCGACTGGGTCGGTACGCGTACGCCTTCCGGCATCGCGAGATTGATCGGTAGTTGGACCACGCGGAACCGATGGCCCGTCCCGCCGACCTGTTCTGCCACCTCGACCAGCTGCTCCAGCTCGATGTGCCCTTTCGTTCCCGGCGGGGTACGCAGGCTGTCCCATGTCGCGCAACCATAGACGCCGATTTCGCCGCGCGAGGCTGCTTCTTCCAAGACCCCGAAGGCTTCGGCGATCCGCTTGAGAAATGTCTTATGGTTGACGACCCCCGCCTGCTGGCCCGGGTTGTGGAGGTAATAGACATCGACCGTACGCAAGCCGAGGTTTTGTCTGCTTTTCGCGAGGCAGAAGCGCAGGAAGCGCGGCGCGAGGCAGTGACCGCCGGCCACGAGCTCGTCGGGCCGGATGATCTCCGGATCCAGGAATTCACGCTTGAGGTACTCCTGATACTCCTCACGCGACTGCGGCGGGAACGTGTCGAGCGGCACGTATCCGCCTTTCGAGCAAACGACCAGCTCGTCGCGCTGAATCGACCCGTCGGCGATGGCCTGATGAATCGCCGCGCCGCACGTGCGCTCGGAACGCTGACCGCGGTAATTGATCGCCGTGTCGAGAACATTGATGCCCGACGCCATCGCATGCCCGATCGCGACGCGGTACTCCTGATCCACGTCATCGGTGCTGTCACCCAGATAAGTCCCGATTCCGATCGAGGAGAGTTGTAAGCCGAGCGCCTCGCGAAAGTGATCGTGCCGGAACACACTCCCGAACCGTGTGCGGTAGCGCGTCGTTCCGGCCCCGGTCGCATGTAGTGGTCCCGGATCCGTCGCGGGTCTCTCCGGTCGAGCGGAGCGTGGTCGTTGTACCATACGAGACAGAGCTAGTCCGCCACCTCTGGCAAGGCAAGTTGAGCGCGGCACCGCGATTGCTGCGGTTCACCGTATTCACGACACGGATGGCACACGTGAAGCGCATGGTCGCCGTAGTTCCGATGCTGATCGTGGCCGGGTGCGTTGGACGCGGCCCTCAGGTCATCACGCCGACTCGGATCGACACGGTCCGGGCTGATTCGCCACCGCCTGTCGTGACCGTGGCGCGGCCGGTTTCGACCACCAATGACGATCCGTTCCACCGCATCGATCGCATGGATTGGTCTGGCCCCAACCGTTATCGCGACGCGAGTGGCGCCCCCGGTCCCGACTACTGGCAACAACAAGCCGACTACACCATCGCCGCCACGCTCGACACGGCGGCGAAGTCGATTCGCGGGACAGTGAGCATCCGTTACACGAACAACTCGCCGGACACCCTTCGATTCCTTTGGTTGCAGTTGGATCAGAATCTCTACCGGCCTGGCAGCAAAGGCGCGGCGATGTTTCCCGCCGAGTCGCGTTGGGGAGTTCGCGGCTTTCACGGCGGCTATCTGATCACCGGCTTGCAGGTGAACGGTCGGGGCGCCACTGGAAAGGTCGACGATACGATGATGCGGATCGACCTGGAGGCGCCGCTCTTGCCTCGGGGCGGGGTGGCGACCATCGGGATGCAGTATTCCTTTGCCGTTCCCGACCACGGCTCCGATCGCATGGGGCGCGATAGCATGCTGTACGAGATTGCGCAGTGGTATCCGCGCGCAGCCGTCTACGACGACGTCCGGGGATGGAACACCGACCCGTATCTCGGACAGGGCGAGTTTTATCTGGAATACGGTGATGTCGACTATTCGGTGACGGTGCCCGCGGGTTTCGTCGTTGCTGGCAGCGGTACGCTCCAGAACCGCGCCGAGGTCCTCACCGCGGCGCAGCGTGAGCGGCTCGAGCGCGCTGCATCGTCGCAGTCCGTCGTGCCCATCATATCAGCCGATGAAGCCGCATCGGCGAAACAGCGTCTCGTGGCCGGCACCAGGACGTGGCGCTTCCACGCCGAGCATGTTCGGGACGTCGCCTGGGCGGCGGCGCCGGACTTTCGCTGGGACGCCACCAGCTGGGACGGTGTGCTCATCCAGGCATTGTACGAGTTTCCGAAAGCTGGTCGCGCCTGGGAGTCCGCTGCCGAGCAGACACAGTGGTCGATCCGCACGTACTCCGAGCTCTGGACACACTTCCCCTATCCGCAAGCGACATCGGTCGCCGGTCCGGTGGGCGGGATGGAATACCCGATGTTCGTGATGGTCCACTACGGCACCGCCGACCCGTCGTCGATCTTCAGCACGATCGACCATGAGCAGGGCCACGAGTGGTTCCCGATGCTCGTCGGGTCGAACGAACGGCGATACGCATGGATGGACGAGGGAATCAACACCTATCAGAACGCATTCTCCAACGAGCGCCGCACACCCGGCATCAATGCGTTCCCGGGCTACGTTGCCAATTGGCGGGAAGTCGTCGACAACGGCACGCAGTCTCCGCTCATGACGCCGCCCGACCGAATCGATCCCGATGCCCTCGGCGCCATCGGGTATCGGAAGCCGGCCGCGGTCCTTCTCACGCTGCGTGACAATGTGCTCGGCCGCGACGCGATGGATCGCGCCATGCGAGAGTACGTGCGGCGGTGGGCGTTCAAGCATCCGACACCCGGCGATTTCTTTCGCACGATCGAAAATGTTTCGGGCGAAGACCTCTCCTGGTTCTGGCGCGCGTTCTTCTACGGATCCGATGTGCTCGACATCGCCCTCGATGGTGTCTCGATGCGCCAGTTGAACGGCCAGAACATCGCGGCGATCGAGTTGCGCCGAGTCACGAGTGTGCCGTTTCCGGTGACGATCCGGTTGCGCTTCGACGACCGATCGACCCTGGATGTGCACCTCCCGGTGCAGATCTGGGCCCGCACCGATCGGTACACTGCCACCATTCCGGTTCAGCGTCCCGTGATTGGAGCGCGCTTATGGCCCGACCCGAACGTGCCCGACTGGAATGCGGCCAATGATGCTTGGGGCGACGCACCGCTCGGTGACGGGCAAGCCGGCTCGACCGGCGGCGGTCTCGCGCCGCCGATTCCCTTGGGTTCGCAGCGCCGCTGAGGCCCGGCTCAACCTTCTGCGTCGTCGTGGTCGGTGGCTTCCTCCTCCGGCGGTCGTCCTGATGGCAGTGGGACACCGAAACGCTTAGATTTCGAGGTTCAGTCCCAATCCAACGAATCGGGGTAACGCAATGCCAGGTTTTGGCGTGTGGGCCGCGCGATGGTGGATGCCGGTGCTTTTCATCGTCGTCGCAGGTCACCTCACGAACGTCTGTGTCACGCTGTTCCTGCATCGTGCGCAGACGCATCGCGGGGTACGTCTCCACTATCTCGCCGCGTTGCCGATGCGGCTTTGGCTGTGGCTGACGACCGCCATCGTGACCAAGGAGTGGGTCGCTTGCCACCGCAAGCACCACGCATTTGCCGACCGCGAAGGCGATCCACACAGCCCACTGCTCGAGGGCCTGCGAAACATCGTGTTCAAGGGTGCGTTCTATTACCGTCGAGCGGTTCGCCAGCCGGGCATGCTCGAGAAGTACGGTAAAGGGACGCCGAACGATTGGATCGAGCGCCACCTGCTCAGTCGCCTGAACTGGCTTGGCATTCTCATCATGCTCGTGCTGGACAGTTATCTGTTCGGTTTCTTCGTCGGGCCCATCGTCTGGGGAGTCCAGATGCTCTGGATTCCGTTCTGGGCGGCCGGGATCGTGAATGGCGTCGGCCACGCACTCGGCTACCGCAACTTCCAGGTCAAAGACGAAAGTCGGAACATCACCCCGGTAGCGATCTGGCTCGCCGGTGAAGAACTTCACAACAACCACCACGCCGACCCGAAGTCGGCTCGCTTCGCCGCGCGCTGGTTCGAGTTCGACATTGGATGGCTGTATATCCGGCTACTCCAGTTCCTTCGTCTGGCCAAAGTGGATTACGCGCGCGGTCATTGACGCGCGCGACCGGCCCCGCGAGGGTCGTGCGGACGAACGCTGCGGCGGCGCTGATGCGCCGCCGTTTTTCTGTCGCCGCCGGTCTGAGCGGCGCCGAGGTGCGTTGCTACATTTCGAAAGACTGGGGAGCCTTATGCCTGACATCACGTGCACTCGCTGCGGTAAGACGCAGCTCGGTTTTGATCGTCCGCCATTTCCCGGCGCGATCGGACAGCGAATTGTCGAGCAGATCTGCCAGGATTGCTGGAGCCAATGGCTTCGTCAGCAGACCATGCTCATCAATCACTACGGCCTGAACGTCATGGACCCGCAGGCCCGCGGATTCCTCAAGCAGAACATGCAAGCGTTTCTGTTCAAGTCGGGCGCCGAGGAAGAGGTCGACACGTCCAAGAAAGGCACCATTCAGTGGTAGCGTGCCTCAACCGGCGGCGACGTCGGCATGCCTTGACATTATTATCTCTCTAATACTAATTCGCGTGCGTGCCCATTCGATCTTCCGCGGCTCGCGCGTCAGGTCGCAGCCCGTTGCTGCGCGTGGACGTCGTTCTGTTCACGGCGCGGGACGGTGCACTCCACGTGTTGCTGGTCGCGACGGGCTCGCCGACTCCACGTGACCGGTGGACCCTTCCGTCGGGAGCGATCCGCCGCGGCGAGTCGATCGACGATACGGCGTTGCGAATTGCGCGCGACGCGCTCGGCACCGCGCCAACGCATCTCGACCAGGCGGGCATGCGTGGCGGCGCGCGGCGAACCGCTCAGCCGGTGGTCACGGTGGCGTACTCGGGCCTGGCGCCAGTCGGCACACCCGCGCGAGCGGGCGCAGCCTGGCTGCCCCTATCCGAAGCCGGTGCCTTGGCGATTCGTGATCGCGACGAGATCGACCGCTCGATCGCCGCGATCCGGGCTCGGATCGATCACCAGCCGATCGCCTTCCGGCTGCTTCCTGACGTCTTCACGTTGAGCGAGCTGCAGGCAGTGTACGAGATCTTGCTCGGCCGCCCGCTTCACAAGGCGAGCTTTCGGCGGTCCCTTCACGCGGCAGCGATCGTCGAGGCTACCGACGAGTGGCGCACCGAAAGACGGGGTCGCCCGGCCCAACTCTTCCGCTACGCTCCGCCGCGCCGCCGGCGTCATCGGCGCGGCGTACGCTTCGACCTGCTCGGCTGAAGCTCAGTCCGCCCGCTGCGGTCCTTCGATCCGCAGAAGAGCACGCGCGATTGCCGCGTTGTCCGCGGCCATGTGGTACAACTCGGCGAACGCGGCGGACCGCTCGTCGCCGTCCGCTTCCGCGATGACCACGGGCCGGTGGCCGTCACGGCGCTCGTGTTTCGCCCGGCGCTCGACGCACACGCGAGTCCGCGCGAGTTCGGCATCGCGTTCGACATCGATCGCGACATAGCCCCCACCGGGAAGCTCGCGCCAATACACCGCCCCGATCGTGTCGCTTGACTGCTCCATGATCCGGCCCTCCAACGGTCACGACCCGCCGAGTAACGCATCCAACGCGCGCCGCGAATTGCGCCGCTTCATCGCGACGCTCCACATCTCGCCCGTTCGCCTGAGGCGAACTGGCGTCGTCTCCAGCGTGAACTGTTCAAGCCGCAATCCGGCTCGGAGCTCCGTCCATGCGATCGGCGCCGAGACGGTTGCCTTCGGGCGTGCACGCACGGAATAGGCCGCCACAACGCTCTTGCCTTCCGCGTTCTGCTGGGCATCAACGTAGATCGTGCCCGACGGTCGATCCTTGACGGTGCGCTCGAGAGTCGCCCGCGTTGGATTCGACTCTACTATGCGTCGCGCAATCAGAGATGCAATACCGCTCGATTCGGCGAACGATGTTCGGGGCGGCAGCGGTAGCACAATGTGCAGACCCGACGATCCGGACGTCTTGATGCCCGCCTCGAGCTTATGCTCCCTGAGCACCTTGCCGATTCGCGCGGCGAGCGCGACAACTTCGCGGAATGCGACGCCCTCTCCAGGATCGAGATCGATCGTCGAGGTGTCGGCGAACTCGAGGTGTCCGAGCCGCGCCTGCCAGGTGTGAACGGCGATCGTGCCGATCTGTACCGTGTACAGCAGCGTGAGCAGATCGCCTCCGATGATTCGCACGGCGGATCCGCCCGACCCCGTCGATACGCGCGCGGTTCGAACGTGCTCAGGCACGTCCCCAGCGTTCTGCTGGAAGAACGACGGACCATCGACTCCACTCGGGTATCGCTTGAGAATGAGCGGGCGATCCCTGATGACCGGAAGAATCGCCGGGGCGATGGCGGCGTAATACCGCATCAACTCGCCTTTTGTAATTCCTGCCTCGCGAAAATACACCTTGTCCAGGCTGGAGACGCGAAGCGTTCTGCCGCGGCCAAAGTCGAGCGCGCCGTCTCCGCCGCCGGATCGGATCGCATCGAGCTGGCGTACGATTGGATTCGCCGAGCTGGCGAGCGGTGTGCGTCGGCCCGCGGCGCCGCGGCGGCGCTTGCTCGCCGACCTAGGCGAGCCTTTCGCTCGAACTACCATCTCACCAACCTCCTGCGACACGACTGGGGAGCCTGCACGCACGCGCGACATCGCGAGCGTTGTTGTCGCCGCTCACCACGGCAAGACCGGTTGACGCAACTTTTCGTCCGCGGGGCGCTCGGCGAACTCCGCGTGTAGCCACCGCCTTCGGCTCGTGGAGCCAATCCCGCCGACCGGCATCCGCGTGCCGATCGTCGCGCACGTCGGGGCCGTTACACCGGCGGGTACGAAAACGCCTCGGCATGCGCCGAGGCGTTTTTCTTCGACCGTTCGCGCGCGATCACGACGCCTTGGTGACGTCTGCTGCTTGCGGTCCCTTTTGACCTTGGACGATCTCGAACTCAACGCGATCGCCTTCGGCCAGGGACTTGAAGCCGCTTCCCTGGATGGCGCTGAAGTGGACGAAGACATCCGGGCCGCCTTCACGTGAAATGAAGCCGTACCCTTTTGCATCGTTGAACCACTTCACGGTGCCGGTTAGACGAGCCATTGCACTTACCTCTTGCAGAAACGGTGAGCCGTGATCTCGCACCCGAGGCGGCGATCCGCACATCCGGTGGGCGTGATCCACCTCGCTTCGCAAACCGTCGCCAAAATCGGCGAGGCCGCTTGCGAGGCCAGCGGGGCAAGTTTTGTGCAATTCGCTAGTCGCGCCGGTCAAGCTCCGTCACGATTAATGCGACGGGTCGGCGGGAAGGCTCGGCGCGGTCAGGCGGCGCCGGCGATGTATCGCGCAATTCGTCCGCACACCCGACAACGGAGCGTGACGTGCGAGCGCGGTGGTGGTGGGACCTGGTTGGGAGTCCGCTCGATCGGGCCGGAGCACGACGGACAGCTGAGCGGTGAACCGGTGCGGTCGTTCGAGATCAGATTCAGTGCTTGTGCTGGGTTATACGTAGCCGGACGCGGCTTGCGCATATGCCCCTCCTCAACAGCAAGACAGCCCCGGATGACAGCGGCGCCGGTACGCCATATCAGCTAACCCTCTAACATTCTAAGACTATCAAAGCCTTTGGTTTGTCACGCGGCGGCATCGCCGCTGCCGGGCTCGCTTTGGCCACCGCGGTTGGTTGCGGCCCGCACGCCCATATTCCACCCGTCCCCAGCGCAGTACCCGGCGCGTTGCCGCCGGACGACAGCGCCAGCATTCTGGCTCGAGCCCTTGCGCCGCTGTTATACGTCCAGCGCGATGAATGGTTCCCGCTGGAGAGGGTGGTCGCCGTGGTCAACCCGACCCGCCCCATCATCGCTTACCACTTGCTATGGCTCGACGACGTCCACGGTTCGTGGGTGCCATTCACCGTACCGACGGACGAGGAAGTCGTCTGGGTGGGCTACGACAGCACTCATGCCCCTACGGATATTTGGACGTTTTGGCATGGCAAGGTGCTCCACGCTGACTGGCGCGGTCGTGGCCAGGTCGCGATCGACGTGCAGTGGGGAAAGCATGGCTCGCTGCCGCATCGTACGATCGAGAGTGATCTGCCGGCGACGAGAAAGCTCAATCTGTTTTACGCCCTCACCTGGATCGGCTTACCGGATATCTGGCTCGGCGACTTGACGCGCCGCGGTCCGTGGTGCTTCTGCCACGGCTATGGCAGGTATCGCGAGTTCACCAGACTCGTGCCGCTCGCGGACCGGATCACAGCCGTCGTGCGTGCAGACGATGCCACGAGCACGCTCGTGGCCGTGTTCGGTCGGCCCTATTCGAGAAAACGCGCTTGGCCCTAGGTCCGCGGCACTAATCCCAGGAATGCGGTCGTCGCCAGATACGGCGTCCCAGCCGCCAATGCGGTCGGTCGGAGTATTCGTGTCCGCCGGCAAACAGATCCGAGTCCGACAAGAGCTCGAGCATGTCCGTGGCTTTTGCCGACGCCTCGTCCGCCCAATGCACGATTTCCGCTTCCGTGGTCATCGGCTGAACGGGGCTCCCGAACTCCAGTGACCCGTGGTGCGACAAGATCATGTGATGCAGCTCGGCGAGCTGCCCGTCGCTGCACACCACATCATCGCGTAACGCGATTCTGCGCTCGAGCATCAACCCGCCGAGGACGACATGACCCAGCAACAGCCCGTTCGACGTGTAGGTGAAGCCCCCGGGACCGATTTCGTAGGCTTCCACTTTGCCGACATCGTGCAGGAGCGCGCCGGCCACGACCAGATCGGCGTTCGCGCGCATCGTTCGAGCGATCTGCTTCGCGATGTTGGTCACCTCGTATACGTGCAGCAACAGGCCGCCGAGCTTCGCGTGATGTCCCGCGGTCGAAGCAGGTGTCTGCTCGAACCGAACGCGGAAGGCGTCGTCGCCATAAAACAGGTCGATCACGCGACGCAGCGTCGTCGACTCGACGTCGCCGCGAATACGATCGATCCAGGCCCAGAGCCGTGCCGGGTCGCCGTCGATCGACGGCAGGAACTGATCCGGGCGGAAGACCTCATCGGGCAGGATGCGCACAGGACCGGTGAGCGAGAGCTGCTTCCGTCCCACGCCGGTTTTTGAGTAAATCGTGATGTCGCCGATCGCCTGAACGACCTTCCCGGACCGCGCTCCGTCGGCCCATTCGAGCTTGTCCGACCAGATCGGAGACGTTTCGATCCGGCCACTGGCGTTGCCCAGCGTGAGGACGACGTATGGGTCGCCCGCGTTCGTCTTCTTCTCCGCCCGGTCGAAGACGAGGAGCTCCCCGGTGATACGCTCGCCGGGCACCAGTTGGGGGATGAGAAGCGGAGGCATGGCGGCGAATATGATGCATCCGCGCGGACCGATGTGTCCAGTTCTTGCGGTGTCAACCTCGCATCGATCATCCACGCGAGGATAAGGTCATGGCGGCACGAGCCAAGAAGTCCAAGTCTCGCAGCAAGACGAAGAGCAAACCCGCCGGGACCAAAAGACCCGCTCGGACAGCCACGCGTGGCGCCAAGTCGGCCAGCGCCCGCTCGACCGCCAACGGTCCGTCGCGGTCGAAGCGGTCTGGGAGCAAGTCTGCATCGGCCGCCCGCGGCGGCGGCGCGACTGGGACCGCCCGCAGCGGCTCGAATGCAACCGCCCCCAAGAAGAAGGGCAGCAAACGGACGCCGCGAGGAGATTCGCCGATCGCACGCGTCACCCGTGTCGCCAAGGAGCTCGCCCACCAGGCGACGAGCGCCATGGCCGAAGGCGTCGAAACGATCAAGGAGGCTGGTGGCTCGCTCGTCGATCGCGTGACGCCTTGAGGCAGTGAGACTGCATCCACGACACGAGCGCGTCGATCACGCGCTCGCGTCCGAAGTCGATGGTGATCACGTGAGCGGCGCCCGACGTCCACTCGAGGCGCTTCTCACGGGCTCCGATAAGGGCGAAGGCCTGTTCGCCGCTCGCAACGCTGATCCGGTTGTCCTGCCGTGACTGTAACATGAGGGTCGGGCTTTGAACACTGGGCAACACAGCGCGTGCCCGCCGCACGACTGCGGCAAGCGCGCGCAGACTGCCTGGGGTGAAGACGCCGTATGCGAGACTATTCTCGCGTTCCACGGGGTCGAGCACCGATAGCCCCTCCGCCGATTGCACGGCCGGCACGAGCAAACCCCACAGAACCGACCATCGAGCAGCGCGCTCGACGCGCTTCGGCATGGCCAGATACGGCGCGACGAGACCGAGCGCGGGTAGGTCGGGAAACTCCGCCGCGACGAGCACCGCGAGCGCGCCGCCCATGGACACCCCGATCAAGCCGACCCACTCGCGTTCCGCGCGCAAGTCAGCGTAGTGTGATTGCGACGCGGTAACGAGATCGTCGGCGGTCACGCGAGCGAAATCGACGAGCCGACGACCATGGCCTGGCAACAAGGGCGCTACGACGTGAAATCCGGCGGCGTGCAGGCCCGCAGCCAGGTAGCGCAGCGTCTGCGGCGTATCGCCGGCGCCATGGAGCAGCAGCACGGCCGGCGCATCCGCTCGCTCCATCACGAATCCTTCACCACCGATGACGGTGCCGTCCGAACCGAGCCGACGATGTCGCATCGAGAGCTCCTCCATCGCGCGCATGTAACGCGCGCGAAGAAACCAGCCCGCCGCGGCAAACACGACGAGTACAGCGAGCCCCATACAGTATCGTGGCCAAGGCGCGAATCGTCTGTTTCGAGATTCGCGCTCGTTAAGGAGGATTATCGAATGGCGATCGAGGCCAGCAATATAACGCTGGGATTCGCTTCAACCGCCAATCCGCCGCGACGGTGCTGTGTTCTAGTGGACCGCCCGCTCGGTTTCTTCGCTCATTGTCGGGAAGGGGAGCTCGTTGTCGATCGCGGCGCCATCGATCCGCTCGGCGAGCTGCGCCGGCGGCGCCACGATGAGCGTCGTGCCACGGCGCTCCACGAGACCTTCGCCGGTCAACCGTCCGAGCACCAGCGAAACCGACTCACGAGTTGCGCCAACCAACTCGCACAGCAGGCGGTATCGTGCCGTGCACAGGACGATCCGCCCGTCCTCTCGCGTGAATGTATCGCTGCCCGCCAATCGAACCAGCGTCGCGAGCAATCGCTGTTCGACGCTCAGCGTGGTCAGCTCGCGCAGCTTGTCCAGCAGCGCGGTGCGTTCGGCCATCAGCTGGTTGACGAGGATGAGCGCGTGCTGAGGCTGTTCGCGCACGAAGGCGCGGAACCGCGCGGAGCTCAAGAAGAGCGTCTCGCTCTCGTCGTCGGCTCGCGCATCGGTCGCGTATTTGCCCGTCTGCGTCAGACCCTCGGACCCGAATGTTTCACCGGGCGCCGCGATCCACGGCACGAATCCACGCGCCGCGCGTACGCGACTGCGCAGCACAATCCGTCCTCGCGTCACGACGAAGACACCGTCGGCCGGCGCGCCGCGTTGATAGATTGCGAAACTCGCCGGCCACGTCGCGCGCGCCGCATACTGCGCCAGCGCCTCTCGCTCGGCCTCGTTGAGCCGGGCCGGCCCTCCAATCATCTCCCCCACAACCGTCCTCACATCCCGCAACATCGCATGGGACGTGCAATGTCTGGGCCGCTCTTGACACGCACTCCGTTTCCGCATTCGTTGGTGAGTTTGGACGGTAGCCAGTTCTTGTGTCCGCCACGATGCGTTGACGGAATACGACGCCGAACCTCTCGATGACTCACGCAGTGGCAGCCCCCGCGCGAACGGAATCGACCGCATCGCAAACCGTGCCAATCGTGATTCTTGGCACGGACGCGTTGCTCGCGGCCGCGCCGGCGACGCCCGTGCAGCTCGCGCATGCCTGCCTGCGTGCCGGCTTCGGAAACGTCGTTCCGGCGAGCTGGGGCGACGAGCTCATCGCGGCGGCGGTGCTGCGCCAGGTGCCGCGATTCGGCAGCGGTCCGGCGATTCAGTGCAGCTGTCCCATCGTCGCACATCGCTTGCTGACGACGGGCGGCGACTTGCGGCCCGTGATGCTCGCACTGGTCCCACCGCCCGTGGCACTGGCCAGGTACGTGCGCGCGCTCTCGCATCCGACCCGCACACGAATCACCTACGTCGGCGGTTGCCCTGGCGCGAGCGACGAATCGATCGACATCCGCATGACTCCCGAAGCGTTGATCGCGATGCTCCTCGAGCGCGAAATCTCCCTCCAGGAGCAGCCCCGCGTCTTCGAATCGATCATTCCGCCGGATCGCCGACGTTTCCGGTCGCAACCGGGAGGCGTGCCGACTGCCGAGCGACTCTGGACAGATGCCGGTGCGCGAGCGCTGGTCGAGGTCGAGGGAGACGACATCGTGTCCGAGATCGCCCAGCAGCTGCTTGCCGGAGCGAACGTGCTCGTCGATGCGTCGGCGCGGCTGGGGTGCTTGTGCAGCGGCGCCATTCCCGGCGTCGCCCCGCACGAGGCCCGCGGTCTGGTCGTCGCTTTGGAGCCACCCCGGGCCAACGCCCCGATTGTGGACGAGCAAGCCGCGATCGATCTCGATTCACCGTTGCCGGCGGCGCCCCGCACGCCAATCGACGTCGCGGCGGTTCCAGGAGCGACCACGCCAAGCGGATCGACGGCCGCCCTTCCGAGCTCGCCGCCCGCAGCGGGACCTCGAATCAGCCCACCGCGCGAGGCACCATCGACACCACCCGAGGCCAAATCTCCGCGACCGCCGACTCCCGGCGCGGCACGGCCTGTGGCCGGTACCATCCCTGTCACTCGCGACATCGAAGGTCGAACACTGCCGCGCGCGTACGTCGCGCGGAGACGCACACCATCTCCGCGAACCGTTCTAATCCCGGGGCCCAGCCCGATAGCCCCTGCTCACCCGGTTGAAACGCCGCAGGCCGTGACGCACCAGCCGGCCGAAATCCAGCCGGCCGCTCCCGTGGCAACGTCTCCGGCAGGTCGTGCCGGCGCGTCCCCCGTGCACGTCCCCGATTCCGGAAAGTCGACGCCCGTATCAGTGGCGAGAACGACTGACGCCCCTGCATCGGGCAGCGCGCAGCTCCGTTACGTCATGTATGTGCTGGTGGTGCTCGTGGCCATCGCGCTCGGCATCAGTGCGGGAGTCGCGCTGTTCGTGAATCGCTCCCTGAAGACACCGCCCGCCGCGAGCGGCTCCGCCCCGACAACGAACCGTCAGCCGTGACCGCGACCAGCTTCAGGCGCCGTGCAACGCTGACCGCGCGGCAGCGAGCGCCTTTGCTGCTTCGTCGAAATGCGCGGCCAGATCTTCGACCTCGGTCCTCGTCAGCGCCTCGTTCCCGGAGCGAATTGCTTCGTTGACCGAAGGCAATGCCATGTTCGCGTAGCCGTTGTTCTCGTCCGCGACATAGATGAGGTTCCGGAACCAAGGGCGTGAATGGAGCCCATGCGGCCGGGTGAGCGCGCGCTCCACTTGCATGAGTGATTGGTTCGTGCGCCTCGACGCCGCACCACTTATTCCACCGGCCAGGACCGAATCACGCGACTGGGCAAATGCCGCTGCTTCATGCTCGAACCGATCGATCGCGCCCTGCAGTGCCGTCGTCGGAATGCCCCAGTGTCGATCACCGATCGCGCGCTCAATCGGCGGTATGTACCGCCGCATCGTCCGTGCGTACTCCACGTAGTCGTACGGAAGCACGTCGGCGTTGGCAACGCGGAGCACCATTGCCGCGGCGATGCGGGCCGCGGCCGCGTGATACACGAACCCTGGGTCGCCGAACCGGGACATCCATGCGTAGCTGTCGTACTGCGAGTGATAGACGCCCCCCGGTCCACCGAATCCCCAGTCGAGGATTGGTATGCCGAGATGGTTGTAGAAGCCGGCAAAGTCGGAGCCGCCGCCTGGATCACCCATCGGCGGCTCGGCGCTGTCGGCAACCGCGCTGGCGCGTCGCCACTCCGCGTACACGCTGCCCTTGCCATTCGGATCGGGCACGAGCCGCGCGATGTCCCGCAGAGCGGCACGGAGCGACGGCGAACCGCCACCGCCGAAGCGAGCGCCTTGCGCCGCCACGTCCTGATTGAGGTACGCGACCGCACTCCGCCACAGGCGCAGCGAGTCGTCCTCGACGAATTCAGTCGAACCGAACAGTCCCCATTCTTCGGCGTCCCAGGTCGCGAAGATGATCGTGCGTTTTGGTCTCGCCCCGTTCCTGACCGCTTCGGCGACCGCGCGCGCGGCTTCGAGCACACTGACGGTGCCGCTCACGTTGTCCGCAGCGCCGGGACCCCACGCATCGCGATGACCGCCCACGATCACCAACTCGTCGGGAAACTCGCTCCCACGAATCAGTCCGAACGTGTCATAAATCGGCTTGAGTGGCTTGGTCGCTCGATCGTCTCGCACGATCACACGAGCACGAACGGGACCCGGCCCGGCGTGATAGTGGAACGCCAACCCGCCTTGCCATCCTCGGGGAATGTCCGCGCCGCGAACGAATTTCAACAGTTCGGATGCGTTGCCGTAGCTGATCGGTACGACCGGAATGTGCGGAATATCCATCTTGTCGACCGTCAGCCGTGGCGCGCCCGCCGTGCTGCCGTAACCCGGTGTGGACGGATCACCATCTTCGTTCAGGACACTGCCCCGCTGCACGCCAGCCGCGTTGCGCATCGGTCCATCCGGGTACACGTCACCCACCACGTACCCATCGTCCTGCGGATCGCTGTAGATCAGCAACCCGACGGCTCCGTGCTTTTCCGCCTCGCGGGCCTTGATTCCGCGGAATGATCGGCCGTAACGCGCGATGGCGATCTTCCCTCTCACCGACACGCCCATCGAGTCGAGCTGGGCGTAGTCCTCGATCAAGCCATAGTTCACGTACACGACGTCGCCGGTGACGTCGCCTTGTCCGCTGTAGCCGTTGACGGTCGGGTATTGCGGAAGGCTCGACGTCGGATCGGTCGCGACCGGCGGCTCCGCCAGCGACAACTCCTGCGGCCGTGGCGATACCCGTACCAGGCGCACCGCGGTGGCATGCGGCATCCAGACGTCATAGGAGCGGACTTCGGTCTCGAGGCCCCACTGCTTCATCTGGTCGATTACGTAGTCGCGCGTGCGCGCCTGCGCAGTCGTCCCGGCAACATGCGTCTCGCGAGTCAATTGCTTCGAGTGGCTCGACGCGCGCGCGGGCGAGGGACGGGCGATCGCATCCGCTTCGAGCTGCCGTTCACGCCCGCTGCTGGCGGCCGTGTATCCGACCAGCGGTTGTTGAGATCGGACCGCACTCGCGGTGAATGTGCAGAGTGCGATGGTCGTCAGTGCGCGCACGTGGTTTCCCGTGAATGGGTCAGAGAGGTTGGATCAAGATATAATGTCGATCAGCCAGCCGGTTATTCCTGCTGCTCGAGCGCGGATCGAATCGCGGCGCGCAACCGCTCCTCGCGTCCGGGCGCGGTTCCGACGGTCTTGCCCATCGCACCGAACTGCTTCAGCATCTCTGCTTCGACGAAGCGCTCCGGGTCTTTGACTCCGAGCGCGTGGAGCGTGCGCTCGGCGAGCGCGTGCAGGAGCTCTCTCGTGTTCTCGTCGAGCGCATTGAGCGA
>DATJIZ010000121.1:0-2463 GCA_035492735.1 Gemmatimonadaceae bacterium
TGTCGGTGAGCGGTCCGATCGCGCGCAATGTGGCGGACGTCGCGCTCTTTCTGAGCGCGATCGCCGGACCGTCCGCGGGCGACGCGTTGTCGATCGACGCCGATCCGGCACAATTCCGCGCCCCGCTCGCCCGCTCGTTCAAGAGCGCACGCGTCGCATGGTTCAGGAATCTCGGCGGGGTTCCGTTCGAGCCCGAGATCCGGCGCGTCGTGAACGCGTGTCGTACGACCTTCGAGGACCTCGGCTGCGTCGTCGAGGACGCCGAGCCTGATTTCAGCGGCGTGGACGACGCGTTCGAGACGCTACGCCATCTCTCGTATTACTCGGAGAACGGTGCGCTCGCCCGCGACCATCCCGATCTGGTGAAGGCGACGATCAAATGGGAGATCGCCGAGGCGGAGCGGCAAACGGCGGCCGACGTCGCACGCGCGATGGCACGTCAGGCGAAGATGTACGCGGACACGCACCAGTTCTTCGAGAAGTTCGATTACTTCGTGTTGCCGGTGACGCAGGTCGAGCCGTTCGACATCACGACCGAGTATCCGACCGCGGTCGACGGCGCGGCGATGGGGACGTACATCGACTGGATGCGGTCGTGCTGGTACGTGTCATTCATGGCCTGTCCGGCGATCTCGGTACCGGCGGGATTCACGTCGAGCGGACTACCGGTGGGTCTTCAGATCGTGGGGCCGCATCGTGGCGACTGGCGCGTGCTGCAGATGGCGCATGCGTTCGAGCAGGCGACGGGCCACGGACGGCGTCGGCCGGTGATCTGACCGGCGACGGCGCCTGCGCCGCTCGCCGGGAGGCAGCGGGCGGCGTGGTGCGCCCACGCTAGCCGACGAGCGGCATGAGCATCGGGACGCGTCGCGCGTACGCATCGTACGCCTCACGCCCCAGCTCGGCGCGAAGGAACTGCTCCTCGAGACGCGCCTTGAGATAGAAGCCCAGAGCTATCAACGCTACGCCCACGAAGCTCAAGACGTATCCGCGCACCAATGCCGTGCCGATCGCCGCGGCGATGATGCCCGTGTAGATCGGGTGCCGGACGACCGCGTATGGTCCCGTATCGACCACGTGGTGATCGGGTTTTCGCGTCACCGTCGCCGACCACAGGCGTCCGAGGTGAACTCGCGCCCACCACGTGAACGCGAAGCCGAGCGCGACGAGCGCAACGCACGCCCATGACAGCACGGCATGTCCGCGAAGGTCGAGCAACAGCGGGTCGATGCGGGCGGGGAGCCGCGCGAACAGCCCGTACGCTCCGAGGATCGTAACGATCCGGTTCGGGACTTCACGCCGCAAGCCGGCACGCTTGACGGGCGTGCTGCTCCATTTCGCGCTCGCCCACCAGGAAACGAACCAGACGAACCACAGTGTCCCGACGACGATGAGCGGCACGTTCCGTCCCTCGAATGCGCGAAGTTGCAGACGCCCGCCAACCGGCGCAGCTTGGCGTCGGGCACACCTTCGTGGAGTTGGCGAATGAAGTTTCAACAGGACAACACGCGGTGGGCAGTGGTCGCCCTCGTCCTTGCGACGGGAGCCGCGCACGCTCAGGCGCCCGATCCCGGACTGCTGGCCGCAATCCGATCCATCCGCGCGATCGACAACCACTCGCACCCGCCAGCGCTCGTTGCAGCCGGGCAGCGCGACGACGAGTTCGATGCCCTGCCCTGCGACCCGCTCGAGCCCACGCAACCCGCGCTCAGCTCGCGCGCCGACAACCCGCGCTTTCTCGCCGCGTGGAAGGCACTCTACGGCTACAGGTACGACGAGGCGGACTCGGCGCACCTTCGCATGCTGCTGGCCGCCAAGCAGCGCGTGAAGACGGCGCAGGGGGACCATTATCCAGCGTGGGTACTCGACAAGCTCGGCATCGAAACCGAGCTCGCGAATCGAATAACTCCGGGCCGCGGACTCGGTGAGCCTCGGTTCCGCTGGGTCCCGTTCGTGGACGCGCTGCTCTTTCCGCTCGACAACTCGGCGCTCGCCGCGTACACGCCGGATCGCAAGATCTTCTTTGCGCGCGAGGACGCGCTCCTCGCGCGCTACATGGCGGCCGTGAACGTGAGCCGCCGACCGCCGACACTCGATGCGTATCTCACGCAGGTGGTGAGGCCGACGCTCGAGCGGCTCGAGCGCGAGCATGCGGTGGCGATCAAGTACGAGGCGGCGTATCTCCGGCCGCTCGACTTCACGCGCGGCGATCGCGCGATCGCTGACTCGGTGTATGCCAGGTACGCTGCCGGCGGAGCCCCGCCGCGAGCGGCGTACACGGCCCTCCAGGATGTCATCTTCCACTACGTCGCCGTCGAGGCGGGCAGGCTCGGTCTCCCGGTACACATCCACACCGGCTACGGCTGCGGCGGCTACTTCGAGCTCGCCGGCGCCAACCCGCTGCTGCTCGAGCCGATTCTCGACGACGCATCGCTCCGCGACACCAAGTTCGTACTGCTGCAC
>DATJIZ010000122.1:0-6138 GCA_035492735.1 Gemmatimonadaceae bacterium
ATCGGGAATGTTCTTCGTGACGTTCGTCCAGTGCAGCCCGCCGTCCTGCGTCACGTTCACCTGGCCGTCGTCACTCCCCGTCCAGATCACGCCGGCCTTCACCGGCGACTCGGCGATGGCGTACAGCGTGCCGCCGTCGTACGTGGTGAGGTTGTCGGCCGAGATGCCGCCCGAGTTCTGCTGGTGCGACTTGGTGTTCGTCGTGAGGTCGGGGCTGATCGCCTTCCAGCTCTGGCCGCCGTCGATCGTCATGAACACGACCTGCGCGCCGGCGTAGACCCGATTGTGATCGTGCGGCGAGATGGCGAGCGGCGTCACCCAGTCCCAGCGATACTTCATGTCGGCCGGTGCCCAGCCGTAGCTGGTGATGGGCCACGGACTCACGTCGCGCGCCATGCCAGTCTTGTAATCCATGCGCACGATGCGGCCGTTGTCGCACCCCGACCACACGACCTCGGTGTTCACCGGATCGGGCACCGCAAACGCGTCCTCGCAGCCGCCCGTGCCCTGCCAGTTGCTGAGCGGAATCCCGCCGCGCCCGCCGCCGGTGCGCGACGGCCCGCGGAACGACGACTTGTCCTGGATGTTCCCCATCACGTTGTACGGAATCGCGTTGTCGGCCATCACGTGATAGACCTGCGAGATGGGCAGCAGGAAATGCTTGTAGCTCGCCGCGCGGTTGTCGCTGATCGCCACGCCGGCGTCGTTGGCGACGAGCACGCGGTTCGCGTTTGTCGGATCGATCCACACGTCGTGGTTGTCTCCGCCCGGCGCCGAGATCGGCGGTCCGGCGGGCGCAGTCTGGGTGACGGCACCTTCGCCGCCGGCGCCGCGCCCCCGCCCCCCGCCCGCACGGCCGCCGCCCGCGCCAGCGCCTGCTCCCCCGCGGCCACCCGCCTGAAACACCGTCGTCCCGCCGTCGCGTGACATCGTAAACGCGACCGACGGGAAGTAGAGCAAATTCTCATCGTCGGGCGAGACGGCCATGCGCGTGTAGTACGGCGAGCGCTCGTCGGGCAGATGCGACTGATTCACGAGCTGCCACGTCTCGCCGCGGTCGTTCGATCGATACAGCCCCGGGGCCGGCGCGTCCTGCACGAGCGCGTACACGCGATTCGGATTGCCGGGTGCGATGGCGACCGCGATTTTGCCGAGCGCGTGGTCGGCCGCGGGAAGCCCGTGGCCCGAGAGTCGTGACCAGGTCGCGCCGCCGTCGTGCGTCACGTACACGCCGCTCCCCAGACCGCCGCTGTGCAGATCCCAGCGATGGACGTCGAGCTGCCAGGCGCCGGCGAAAAGCGTCTTCGAGTCGTTCGGGTCCATCGCCAGATCGGAGCAGCCGGTGCTGTCGTTTACCGCGAGTACCTGCGCCCACGTCGCCCCGCCGTCGGTCGTGTGGAACACGCCGCGCTCCTTCTGCGGGCGAAAGGCCTGGCCGATCGCGCAGACGTACACGGAGCTCGCGTCGTGCGGATCGATCACGATACGCGCGATGTGCCCGGTCGCGTCGAGTCCCATGTGCTGCCACGTGCGGCCGGCGTCGGTCGATTTGTAGACGCCGTCGCCGAGCGTGTAGTACGGGCGGATGAGCCACGGTTCGCCAGTGCCTGCCCACACGGTCTCGTGCGCCGAGGGCGCGACGGCGAGTGCGCCGATCGCCGAGACATCCTTGTCGTCGAAGATCGGCGTCCAGTTGATTCCGGCATCGGATGTCTTCCAGATCCCGCCGTCGGCGGCGCCGATGTAGACGGTCATGCGATCGCCGGGCACGCCGGTGATCGAAGCGACGCGATTGCCCTCGGGTCCGACGAAGCGGAAGTGGAGCGCGCCGAGTCCATTCGGGCCGCCGTTGTTGGCAGCCCCACCGCCCCGGCCTCGGCCGCGTTGTGCGGCGGCCGGCATTGCCGCGGCGGTTGCAAGGGCGAGGAGGAGGACGGAGAGCCGCGTGGTGAGGCGAAGCATTGGAATACTCTGGATGTCGACGCTACGATCTTGCAGGTGTCGCGATGGTCTTCGCAAGCTGCAAACCCACTCTAGCCGGCGCGACCGCTGGGCGCGATTCTGTTGCGCGCGTTTGCTCCTCCATCGGGACGACAACGATGATTCGTTTTGCTTTTCTGACCGGTGTCATCGCGAGCTTTTCCGTAGCACTTCCAGCGGCAGGACAACGTGGCCGTGGTAGCGCCGTTCCGCCGCGCGGCGACAGCAGCGTCTACGGTGCTCTGTCATATCGGTTCATCGGGCCGCCGGGCAATCGTGTCGACGCCGTCGCCGGAATTCCCGGCGATCCGTACACCTACTTCGTCGGTGCCGCGTCGGGTGGCATTTGGAAAACGACCGACGGCGGCGTTCACTGGCGGCCGATCTTCGACAAGGAGCCGGTCTCGTCGATCGGCGCGCTCGCCGTGGCGCCGTCGAATCCCAGCGTGGTGTGGGCGGGAACCGGTGAGTCGTTCATTCGCAGCCACATCTCCATGGGCTGGGGGATGTTCCGGTCCGTCGACGCTGGCGCGACCTGGCGCAAAGTCGGCCTCGAGAAGACGGGACGCATCGCGCGAATCGCGGTGGACCCGCGCAACGCCGACGTCGCTCTCGTCGCGGCACTCGGCAACGCGTACCGACCGCAGGACGACCGCGGGATCTACCGGACGACCGATGGCGGGCAGTCGTGGACACGCGTGCTGTTCGCCGGCGACAGCGCAGGAGGCATCGACGTGCTCCTGGACCCGAACGATCCGAACGTGGTCTATGCCGCGACGTGGCAGATCGAGATCCACACGTATGGACGGACGAGCGGCGGCGCTGGAAGCGGGATCTGGAAATCGGTTGACAACGGCGTGACGTGGCGCCGGCTCACCGGCCACGGTCTGCCCGAGCGTCCATTCGGCAAAGTCGGCCTGGCCGTCACGAAAGCCGATTCAAAGCGCGTGTACGCATTGATCGAAACAGGCAAGGGCATTCCGTGGAGGGGCGCACCGACCGATACCGGCGTGCTCTGGCGGTCGGACGATGCCGGCGAATCGTGGCGGCTCGTCAACTCGAACAGCGGCCTCCTCGCGCGTCCCGCGTACTACACGCGCATGGCGGTTGCGCCGGACAAACCGGATGAGGCGTACTTCCTCAGCATCGGGTTCAGCGGCTCGCGCGACGGCGGCCGAACGCTGGCGGCGCGCACGACCGCACAGAGTCCCGGCTTCGACAACCACGACATGTGGATCGACCCGACGAATCCACGGCGGATGGTCGTTGGTAATGACGAAGGCGTGAGCATCTCGACCGACCGCGGGGAATCGTGGAATCGCATTCGTCTGCCGATCGCGCAGATCTATCACGTGACGACGGACAACCGCATTCCATACACCGTCTGCGGCAACATGCAGGACGGGCCGAGCACCTGCGGCCCGAGCAACACGAAATTCGCCGAGCCGTCGGAGACCGGCGCGTCCGAGATTCCGCGTGGTGCATGGTACTCGGTCGGTGGCGGCGAAAGCGGTTGGGCCACGCCCGATCCGGTCGATCCGAACGTCATCTGGTCGACGGCCTCGGGACGTGGAAGCATGGGCGGCATCGTCGTGCGAGCCGAGTTGGCGCAACGGCGGCTGCGCGACGTCGAAGTGTGGCCGGTCAGCCCCAATGGACACGCGGCCAAGGATGTGAAGTATCGCTTCGTCTGGGATTTTCCGATCGCGATCTCGCCGCACGATCACACCAAGGTCTACGTCGGCAGCCAGTTCGTACACATGACGACGAACGGCGGGCAGTCGTGGAGCGTGATCAGTCCCGACCTCACGCTCAACGACACGACGCGTCAACAGGCGTCGGGCGGCCTCACCGGCGACAACATCGGCGTCGAGTACGGCGATGTGGTGTACGCGATTGCCGAATCCCCGATCGTGCCGGGGCTCATCTGGGCTGGCACCAACGACGGACAGGTTCAGCTCACGCGCAACGGCGGAAAGTCGTGGACCAACGTCACCAGGAACATCCCGGGCATGATCCCCTGGGGCACGGTGAGCAACGTGGAGCCGTCGCGCTTCAAACCGGGCACGGCCTACATCACGGTGAACGGGCATCAGGAGGGGAACTTCGAGCCATGGGTGTACAGGACCAGCGACTACGGCGCGTCGTGGACGCTGATTGTCAACGGGTTGCCGAAATCGCCGGTGGGCTATGCGCGCTGCGTGCGCGAGGATCCCAAGCGTCCCGGGCTTCTCTACCTGGGGACCGAGAACGCGCTCTATGTCTCGTTCGATGATGGAGCACGCTGGGAGCCGCTGCAGCTCGACCTTCCGCACGCGCCCGTGTCGTGGCTCACCGTGCAGCCGCGCTTCGACGACCTCGTGATCGCGACATACGGCCGTGGCTTCTACATCCTCGATGACATCACGCCGCTCCAGCAACTGACGGCGGCCGTCCGCGGCTCTTCCGCGCACCTCTTCGCGCCGCGTCCCGCCTATCGCTTCCGCCTGTACGATGTCGGAATCCGCTCGGCGTCCGATGATCCGAACGGGGGCCGCAATCCGCCGTATGGCGCGTCGATCGACTACTGGGTTGGTCCGAACGCCGCATCGGCTCCCGAAGTTGCCATCCTCGACTCGACGGGTCGCGTGATCGCGGCGCTCGATGGTCCGCGCGTGCCCGGGATCAATCGCGTCATGTGGGACCTCCGGTTCGACCCGCTGTCGCCCGGCCGGAGCGCGAGCGTGCCCGCCGCGCAACCCACGCCGCCGAGGGGCGCCGAGGAGGGCGTGATCGTCGGACCGCCCACGGCCGCACCCCAGCGCGGGCGCGGCGGCCGCGGTGGGGCGACGCCGTTGAGGATTCTTGCCCCGCCCGGCAGGTACACTGTTCGGCTCCGCATTGGCGGCGAGGAATCGCGGCAGCCGCTCGTCGTGCTGCGAGATCCCGACTCGGGCGGCGCACCGAACGAGATCGCGCTTCAGACGGCGATGCTCATCGAGCTCGCACAAAACATCGGATCGTCAGGAAACTTGTATGCCAACATCGACAACATCCGCGGGCAGCTCGCAGCGACGATCGATCGCGCCGCCAGATTGGATCCGGCCCTCGGCGCCGCTGCCGATTCGGTCGAACGTGAGTTCGCGTCGCTCGCCGACAGCCTCACGCAACAAAAGCCGGGCGCGTTTTATGAGTGGCCGGTCAAGCTCATCGCGCAGCTGAATTACCTCGCGAGTGAGGTACAGTCGTCCGACCGGCCACCAACCGACCAGGCGCGCCAGGCGCATGCCGTGCTGAAGGCGGAGCTTCGACTCGTGCAGCGTGAATATGGCGCGCTCGTTCAGGGCGACCTTGCGCGGCTGAATGCGCGGCTTCGAGCGCGGGGCCTCACGTCCGTGGTCGTGGCGCAGCCGTAGTAGGGCAACGGAGGATCCGGATCGGCCCTTGACAGCCGACGGTTAAGTAGACAACCTACCTACAACACGTAGGCGGTCTACATAAGAGGCCCGGTCATGCCAGCCAAGGATCCACCGACCTCCCGTATCGAGCTGCTCCAAGGCACGCTCGATTTCATCATCCTTCAGGCGCTCCGGTGGGGACCGTGCCACGGCTACGGCCTGGTGCAGCTCATTCGCTCGCAGTCGGCGAACGTGCTCCACGTCGAGACCGGGTCGCTCTACCCAGCACTGCAGCGGCTCCAGCGACAAGGCGCCATTGCCGCGGAATGGGGCGTCTCGAGCAGCGGACGACGAGTGCGCACCTATCGTCTGACCACGAAGGGTCGCGCGCGCTTGACCGCCGAACGGTCGCGATGGGAGCAGTTGTCCAAGGCGATCGCGGGGCTCATGCTCCCGCCGGCAGCAGAGGAACGATGAGCGTTGTCGACTGGCTCCCGTGGACGCGTCGACGCCGCACGCAGGAGTTGGCGGAGGAGCTTCGCGCACATCTCGAGATGGCCGAAGCAGACCGCATCGCGCGTGGCGAATCGCCGATCGATGCTGCCGCTGGCGCGAAGCGCGAATTCGGCAACGTCGGACTCGTTCACGAGATCTCGCGCGACGAGTGGGGATGGTTCGGCACGTGGGCCGAGCGGCTCGTGCAGGACGTACGATTCGCGCTGCGCACGCTGCGTCGTGCGCCCGGGTTCGCCATCGTCGCCGTTCTGACGATCGCGCTCGG
>DATJIZ010000123.1:0-15967 GCA_035492735.1 Gemmatimonadaceae bacterium
GGAAACTAGCCAATCACGACCGGCGCGATCCGCTCCTCGAGCTCCTTCACCGACAGGTCGAGCGCCTTCACCTCTTGTCCGACGACTTCCTTGATCTTGTTCGTCTGCTCGTTCGTCAGATCGATGCGGATACGCTCCTGCTTGTCCATGTTGCCTCCAGGCGCCGGTAAGGGGAAGGAAATCGGCTGCTAACGTACCGGCACCGGACCCCGGCAACAATGCTCCAGGTATGGAGCGGCCAGCTACTTAAGTAACAGGCCGAGCAGGCCGTCCAGGCGTGCGCGGCGGCCGGCTAGCGCTGCAACTCGGCCAGCAGTCCCGGGACGCCGAGGTCCTGCCGCACGCGTAGCAGGTCGCCCTCGATTCGAATCCAGGGTTCTTCGTCGAGCAGCTCCTTGATTGCGCGCGACACGACGACGCGGGTCGTGCCGACACGTTCGGCGAGCTCCTGGTGCGTCGGTCGCGCGACGACGTAGTCCAGCGAGTCGGCCCGGGTTCCTTCGGATTGCGCGAGCTCGATCAACGCGGCACGGACCCGGCGCTTGACCGGGAGCAGCGCCTGCATCCCCACCCGCTCGTAGACGCTGCGCAGCATTCTCACGAGCGCGGCGGTGATCGTTTGCTGGAGCTTGGGATGCTGCGCGATCCAGGCGAGGAACCGATCGCGCGGTATGACCGCCACGCGGCAGGGCGACAACGTGATCGCCGTGCCGTTGTGCGGACCGGCATCGAGCGCCGCGATCAGGCCGGCCACGTCGCCCGGGCCGAAGACTTCGAGCGCGAACTCTCGTCCGTCCTCCGCGGCCACGGTGAGCTTGACCCGGCCGCTCACGACGACATACGCGGCAAAGCACGGGTCGCCGTGATGAAAGAGGATATTCCCCTTCGGATACGTGCGGCACGCGCCCAGCTCGGCGAACGAGCGGCGGGTGGACTCGTCCTGATCGTGGAGAAAGAACACCCGAGGGAGAACGTCCAGCAGGTCGTTCATGCGAGGTAATAGGCAATCGAACGAACCATTGCGCAACGGGGCCAACTGCCCATACGACCGGCGGTTGACCCTCGTCGATTGTACACAAGCGTTCCATGCGTACGTGCGGTACCGCGTCGTGAACGTCAGCGCTCGAAGGGGCCTGTCCGTCGCCGCGGTGCGGCGGGGGACCGGCACGACATCATGCCGGTTCCGCCGCGAGAATCACTGCCGGATCGACGATCGCGCTATCAATGGTTGAAGCTTCGAGGTGCGCCGCATGCTCCAGCCATACGACGCGGTACCGTGTTGGTTGAATCAGAACGTCGAACGCCCTACGAGGAACGGCAACAGCCCTGGGTGGTACGTCACGAGCAGCGTGAGCCACTGCACGTTGTAGGGGCGGTAATTGTTGGTGAGGAAGTGATACTGCCCGGTGTTCGATCCGGTGACTTGCCCAATTGCCGCCGGCAGATCACCCGTGTACGTGCTGATCACCTTTCCCGTGGACAGGCCATTGTCGGTGAACACGGGCGCCACCGTGCGGAAGTCGGTCTGCGAGTACTTCTCCGACTGGAATCGCAGCGTGAACGCCCACTCCTCCGAGTGCCGGTAGCGAAGTCCGACACCGATCGGCGTGAGTCGCTGATTCACCCGCGGCCAGTTCTCCACGGTCGCGGCCAGATTCTGGGCCGCCGTGCCACCAGTGGGGGTCGTCGGGTTGACGTTGTTGACCCAGAAGTAGCCGTCGATGATCGAGAAGGTGCCCAGGAGGTCGAGCTTCTCAGGGATCAGGACCGCGTTCAGGGCACCGTAGCCCGTGTAGTCCTTGTCGATGTTGGTGTTGGTCCACTTGTAGGTCGGATTGTCGTAGGTGGGCGTTCCAGCCGCACCGGTGCGATAGCGGCTGTTCAGCACATTGTCCGTCCGGTCCCACGAGTAGCCGCCGGACAGGCTGAAGCGCTCGGCGGGACTCCAACTGACGTCCAGGCCCTTCATGCTGTACATGTCGCTTTGCGTTCCGTACTGCGAGTCCGGGAACTTGTCGTCGGCCAGGCGATACTCGAAGCTGACCGTGACCTGATCGATCGGAGTGAGCGCGGCCATGACGGTACTGAGCTTGCGGTCGCGATTGGCCACATCGAAGCGACGGAAGCCGAGGATCTCGGTGCCCGCCGTCGTGTAATCGTCGCCCCGCCGGCGGCCTTGGCTGTAGCTCGCGCGGAACGTGAGCCAGTCGAGTCCATTGTACTCGAGATTGACGCGCGGCGTCTTCTCGCTCGTGTGCGACAGGTTACGCACGTCGGCGCTGCGCTGCCAGTTTTCGATCGCCCATCCGCCAGTGAGTGAGAGGCCGCGCGCGAGCTGGTAGCTGGCGCTCAGGTCGCCGTTCGTCTTGGTGAACGGATCGACCTCGGACGTCGCGGAGTCACCGGTGACGATGCTGCGGTCGCTGACCGCCATCGCGTTGATGTGGAATGGCGCCGTCTGGTTGCTGTAGTCGTACACGCGGTATCGTGCGGCAACCGTGAGGTTAGTGATCGGGTGCGAGTTCGCCGACAGGTTCATCGTCAGCGTGCGCGCCTTGCCGTCGAGGCTCGGCCGTGGCAGCGCCAGCAAGCCGTAGTTCGGATTCGTTCGCAGCGAATCGTTGGACGTCTGTGGCATGAAGTGCACGTTCTGGTGCTGCCACGAACCGCGGAACGATCCGGTGACGCGTGTGCGCAGCGGCATGAGCATGGCGCCAGTAAACGTTCCCGCCTGCGCCCAATTGTTGGGAAAGAGCGAGGCACGCGCACTCGCTGCGCCGAGCGTCGGCGAGCTTATGCCGAGCTGCGGGTTGTCGACCATCGTGGACGTGTACGCGTTCTGAAATCGCGAATAGTCGTACGACCCGGTGAGCTGGTAGCTCTTGATGAACGGCAGGGCGCTCTCCGGCGTGCGGTCGCCCGACACGTAGCCTTGCGAAAGCAGGACATCGTGCATGTTCTGGTCGACCGGCGCGACGAACTCGCGCTGCGGACCACTCGAGCCGTTGTAGCTCATGGACATCGGGATGCCGCCGCGCTTGGCGATGTATGTGTACTCGGCCTTGGAGTCGAGCTTGTTGTTGGGCGACAGGCCGAGCGACACTTTGACCGGGTCCCACTGCTGCCGGACCGGATCGATGTACGGGGCGGTGCGCCAGGCGTTCGAGTCCGGCCGCACGAGCGGCAGCGTGTTGAATCCGGGGGTGTCTTCGACGCCCGGCGACCGCGCCGTGGAGGAGTACGTGTGAAGAATGCGGTCCCAGCGGACCTGGAAATCGTAGAAGCCCGGTCGCTTCGCGACCAGGCGTACGCTCTGATCGCGCTCGAACAGCTGGCGTCCACTGAACTGGAAGGTGCCGAAGCTGTCGGCCGGGACGTACTTGAGGAGCAGCTGCTCGACCGCGGCCGACGCCGACTGGCCGGCCTTGTAGTCCTTGTACTGCTCGAACATCCCGAGTTGGCGAGGGTCGAGTGGATCGGCAAAGCCGCGCGGGCCGACCTGACCCGCGACGACGATGTTCTGGCCGGTGGCGCCTTGTGCCAGCGCAGCGGATGAGCCGCAAATAGCGAGCATCACGCCGGCGCCAACGCACGCGGTACCGAGTGCCTTGATGCGCATGTGAAATCTCCTGGCGCTCATCGCGCTATCTGGTGAAGAACTGGCCGGCCGGGTGATTCGAGCCGTGGATGTTGTAGTGGCAGTTCTGGCAGGATCGGTTGTACACGAAGCGCACGGTCGGCGCGTCAAAGGGCTTGGCCGTCGTACCGCCGTGGGCGGTGGGATGGCACTGCTGGCAGAGCCGCGGCCGCGCAACCTTGAGCATCTTCTCTTTGTTGCTGCCGTGTGGATCGTGGCAATTGGAGCAGCTCTCCGTGACCGGCGTGTGCTCCCACAGGAACGGACCGCGCTTTTCGGCGTGGCAGCTGTAGCACGTCTCGTTCGTCGAGCTGGCGACGAGCATCTTCTCGTTCGCGGAGCCGTGCGGATTGTGGCAGCTCGAGCACTCGAGCTTGCCCTCGCCTAGCGGCATGTGGGAGAAGCGGACGATCTGCGCCTGTTTGTCCTTGTGGCAGTTGCCGCACGTGGCGACGACGGTCGCGCCCTTGAGGTTGCCGCGATCGGTATTCGTGTGCATCACCGTGTGACAGTCGGTGCACGCGACATTGCGCGATTCGTGGGTGCTGCCCTTCCACAGCGTGCGTGCCGTCTTTTCATGGCAGGACAGGCATTGCGCGTTTCGCTCGGCTACCGGCGTCGCTGACTTGCGGCTGAACGCGATGAGCGCGCCGCGCTCCTCGCCGCCCGATTCCGCGTGCTGCTTGGCCGGTCCGTGGCATCCTTCGCAGCCAAGCGCCGCGTGCTTGTCACGCGGCTTGCCGAGCATCGCCTGGCCCATGGTGCTGCTGGTGAACTGTGCGGATTCCTTCTTGTGGCAGTCGACACACGCGGCGCTGCCGGCGTAGCCGCTGCGGACCACCGTCGTGTCGTGATTCACTCGTGGCTGTGCGCGCCCGACCGCTGGTACGAGCGCGAGCACGGCGAGTGAAAGCACCCATCGTACGTGTCGCATTGACGCATCCTTCGCCGCTGGAGCTCTGCTCGCGGCGAGTTCGCGGTGGAAAAACGGAACTACGGGTGGGGTTTCGAAGCCAACTCGGTGACGTATTCGGCGACTGCCTTCATCTCGTCCGGCGACAGCTTGTCCTTGAACGATTTCATGTCCTCGTTCTTTCCCTTCGTGAGGATCTTCACGATCGAATCGGTCGAATGCTTGGTGATGAACTCGGCGTCGAAGGTGGCGATCTTGGCGAACTTGGCTTTCATGGTCTTGGGTGGTGTGCCGAGCACGCCATGACACTTCTTGCAATTCTCCTGGTAGAGCGTCTTCGCGTCGGCCGCCGCGGCACCGGCCGGAGCCGGCGCCTGCGCGGACGCGCGCGATAGGACGCCACCGCCGGCCAGGAGTACGCCGGCGATGATGAGATGCGCTTTCATGGTTTCTCCTTGGGCTTGGCCGGTTCGGGGAACGTGTCCCGATATTCCGGCTGACGAGACAGGCCATGCGGCCCGCGCAACGACGACAGGTACTGCGCCAACTCCTCGATCTCCTGGTGCGAGAGCGTCGGCGGACCGAACGCCGGCATCTTGGAGTCGGGGTGGAACCGGAGCGGTTCTTCGATGAAGCTGTGCATCCACGCCGGCGAGTGCTTCAGGCCGACTTCGGTGAGCTCCGGCGCGTCGGGCGTGTCATCCTTCTTTTCGACTTTCTGATCGCCGACGGCGTGGCAGCTCCCACACTGCTGCCGCTTGAACAGCGCGCGCCCCGACCGCTCCGCCGAGCTGAGTGGCCGCCCGACCTCGGGCGCGTTCGGGGTGAGATCGCGCATCGACTGGCCGAGGAGGAGTCCCGAGCCACTGAGGATGCCGACGAGGGCGAAGGCGGCGACCGGCCGATGGAGCAGCGCGCGCGTGCTGCGCCGGTCGAAGAAGGGAAGCAGCAGGAGCACGATGAACAACGCCGCCGGAACGCCGACGGCGACCGCGCTCTCCATCGAACCCGGTACGAGCTTCAACAACTGGAAGAAGGGGAGGAAGTACCACTCGGGCCGCGGCGTGTACGACGTGTCCGTCGGGTCGGCGGGCGCTTCCAACCCGCTGCCGGCGAACTTCGCCAGCAGGATCAGCATGATGACGACGACCGCGCCGACCACGAGGTCCTTCGCCACGATGTCGGGCCAGAAGCGCACGCCGGCGTGCTTGGACGACGAGTACCGCTTGCGGTAGTAGTCGGCGTACGCGGGGTCATCGGTGCGCGACGGCGCATCCTTCTCGAGCACGTCGGTGCGCGGCGCGATGCCCTGCCGAATGACGAGCGTGAGATGCAGCAGCATGACCCCGCCGAGCAGCAGCGGGAGCACGAGGACGTGGAGCGCGAAGAATCGCGCGAGGGTCGCCGCGCCGAGCTGATTGCCGCCGCGCAACACCTTGACGATCACCGCGCCGAGCATCGGCGTCGTCCCGGCGATGTTGGTGCCGACCTGCGTCGCCCAGTAGGCCTTCTGATCCCAGGGCAGCAGGTAGCCGGTGAACCCGAAGCCGAACACCACGGCGAGCAGCACCACGCCGAGCAGCCAATTGATCTCGCGCGGATACTTGTATGCCCCCATCGTGAAGACGCGGATCATGTGCGCCATCACGAGGATGATCATCGCCGAAGCGCCCCAGTGATGGATGCCGCGGACGAGCGAACCGCTCGCCACGCTGCGCTCGAGATAGCGGATGCTGTCGTAGGCGTGATCGGGCGACGGCGCGTAGTACATCGCGAGCGCGACGCCGGTGATGATCTGCACGACGAAGATGGTGAGCGTCGCGCTGCCGAGCGTGTGCCACCAGGTGAGATCGCCGGGCACCTCGCGGTCGATCAGGTTCCGTCTGATGGCTGCGAGGTCGACTCGCTCGTCGATCCATCGAGTAAGCGCGGTCATGGCGCTATACCGGCACGCGCTCGGCGACGCCGAGGCGGAAGTCGCGGTACTTCACGAAGACGGAGCCGTCGCGGACTTCCGTCTCGAGCTCGTCGAGCGGCCGAGGCGGCGGTCCGCCGAGCACCGCGCCGGTCTTGATGTCGAATTGGCCGCGATGGCACGGGCAGACGAAGCTCTTGCCGTCCTTGGCGAGCATGTAGCCGCAGCCCAGGTGCGTGCAGTGGCCGTTGTAGGCCTTGAACTTCTCGCCGTCTTCGGTATAGAGCCACACGCCGTTGAGCGCGCGGTTGGTGATCCACGCATCGTCCTGCGTCTGCACGAAGTCGACGCGGATCGGCACGCCGATGTCGAGCACCGCGATGTCGTCGGCGACTTTGACCCAGTTGTCGGCGATCGGCTTAGCCAGCGCCGGCGACGCCACCGCGCGCACGACAGGGATGCCGACGATGCCGGCGGTGACGGCCGCGGCGATCGCGCTAGACATCTGGAGAAAGCCGCGTCGGCCGACCGTTATCGTCGTCGCGTTGTCGACGGCGGGAGTGGCATCTTCGACCAGATCCTGGACCAGATCTTCGACCAGAGGTTCGGGCTCGTTCACTGTGGACACGGCCTCGTCTCGCTTTCTGGAATTGTGAATGTGAGCTGGCGCGGGCCCCCGCTCGCGCCGACCGCATTGGACGCACCTTCGGGTATGCCCCAAGGCAATCGAGGGTCCACGTGCGCATCGGCCACGCAACTCGTTCCGGCGAGTGGAGTTGCTGCGGTTTTCCCCCTCGCGGACTCCCTACACGGGATGGGGGATTTCCCCCTCGCGTGCGCCGAACGAGCGGTGCAGAGTGGGGCAATTCACCCAGTGGGTGTTGCCATGCGGCCTTGGCATGACATTGCGGGACGAACGAAGCGGTGGGCGCGCGCCAGGCTGAGTCGACGGCTGCTCGCCTGGTTTCTGGCGTTTTCGCTCGTGCCGCTCGTCGTCACGAACGCCGTGGGCTATTGGCGCAGCAAAGCCATCCTCCAGCGCCGCATCGAGCGCGACATGGCGGCGCTGGCCGACGTGCAGGCGCTGCACGTCCGCGATCGCGCGGACCGGGCGCTGTTCGTGCTGCAGGCAATCACGGCGGGCAATCAGTTCCTGGTGGCCGGCACGCTCAAAGCGGAGGGTCTCCCCGCGGGCGAGATGGGCGAAGTCGCCGACCGGGATGCCATCGAGCAGCTCCTCAACAGCAAGCTGGTCGAGAGCGGCGCGTTCGACGCCCTGTACCTGATCGGTCCCTCGCGCCAGGTCATTGCCGCGGTCGGGGACTCGGGCGCGATCGTCACCACGGTCCCGGCCGACGACAGCACGCGATCGCTGACGACGCGCATTCGACAGATCGGTCGAAGCTGGGAGCCGCAGTTCCGGCTTGCCGTGCCGGTGGTGAGCTATCGCGGCCATCATCCGAGCGTCGTCGGGTATCTGGGCGGGGCGATGAGCCTGGACGGATTTCGAGATTTCCTGGAGCTGCCGCCCGCCCTCGCGGGGCATCTCGAGACCTACATCGTGGACGAGGAAGGCCGGCCGCTCTTTCTCTCGCGCGCCGACGAGCGCGTAAACTACGCGGCGCGGCTGCAGACACCGTTGATCGAGATGCGGGTGGGGTCGGTCGCGCAGTACGTGCGCGCCGACGGTCAGTCGGTGATCGGCACCATCGTGGCTGTGCCCGGGTACCCGTGGCGCTTCGTGTCAGAGTTGCCGACGACCGACGCCTATGGCGAGCTGCGTCGGCTCGGCGGCCTGTCGCTGGTCCTCGAATTCGTCTTCGTGCTGACCCTGGTCCTGGCCGCATGGATCGTGTCGCGCGAGGTCGTAGTGCCGCTGCGGCAACTGGTCAGCGCGACGCACCGGCTGGCGGGCGGCGAAGCGCGGGTGCGCGTCGCGGTGAATCAAACCGACGAAGTCGGTGAGCTGGGCCGGGCGTTCAACGACATGAGCGGTGCGCTGGCCGACGCCACGGCGCGCATGCAGGAGCTGCATCAGCGCGAGATCGAGCGCGCTTCGCAGCTGGCGACGGTCGGCGAGCTGGCGGCGGGCGTTGCGCACGAGATCAAGAATCCGGTGGTGGGCGTGGCGGGCGGACTCGATCTCGTGCGACGGCGGCTGGGCGACGATACCCGACTCGCACCGATCATCGATGAAATGGACCGGCAGCTCGCGCGCGTGCAGCAAGCGCTGCAGGACCTGTTGACGTTCGCGCGGCCAACGACGCCCATGCTGGCGCCGGTGAGCGCGAACGGGGCCGTGGAGCGCGCGGTCCGACTGGTCCAACCGGCCGCGGAGCGCGGCGGTGTTCTTCTGCGGACGCGACTCGATCCGAGGGCGCCGCACATGACGGCCGACGAAGAGATGATCCACCAGGCCCTCGTGAACGTGCTGATGAACGCGCTGCAGGCGACGCCGGCCGGCGGCCGGGTGACCGTCAGCGTGAACGCCGCGAGCGACGAGGACACGATCGAGATCGCCGTCACCGACACCGGCCGCGGCATCGAGCGCGATGAGCTGGAGCAGGTGTTCAAGCCGTTTTACACCACGCGACACACCGGGACCGGTTTGGGATTGCCGATCACGCGTGAGATCGTGGCGCGCCATGGCGGCACGATCGCGATCGACAGCACGCCGGGGGCGGGAACGACGATCACGCTGCGCCTGCCGCTGCGGCCGGCGACGGCCGACGCTGCGCTCGCGGAGACCATGGCATGAAGAAACCCCGCGTGCTCGTGTGCGACGACGAGATGCTGATTCGACTCTGGCTGGTCGAGCATCTCGCGGACGCTGGGCTTCGAACCGAAGGACTCGAGAACGCGGGCGAGCTGATCGCGGCGCTCGAGCGCGAGCCGGCTGACCTCATCCTGCTCGATCTGCGACTGCCCGACGGCGACGGGATGGACGTACTGGAGCGGGTGAAGGCGATCGATCCGACCGTTCCCGTGATCATGATGACGGCGTACGGCGAAGTGGAGACGGCGATCGCGGCCGTCCGGGCCGGTGCGTACCACTTTCTCGAGAAGCCGATCGTCCTGCCCGAGCTCGTGCTGCTGATCGAGAAAGCCCTCGAGGCGCGGCATCTGCGGAGCGAAGTCAGTCGCTTTCGCGACGGCTGTCGCTGGCAGTTCGCCGACGTGACGCTCGTCGGCCGCTCGGCGGGGCTCCGACGCATTGCCGACCTGATCACGCGCGTGGCGGCCAAGGGCACGCCGGTCAACGTGCTCGTGAGCGGCGAGAGCGGCACGGGCAAAGGCGTGATCGCGCGGGCGATTCACGCGCGGGGGCCGCGGCGGTCGCACCCCTTCGTGAGCGTGAACTGCACGTCGGTGCCGGAGCATCTGGTCGAGAGCGAACTGTTCGGCCACGAGGCCGGAGCGTATACGGATGCCAAGGACGTGAAGCGCGGGCTGTTCGAGATCGCGGACAAAGGGACCGTGTTCCTCGACGAGATCGGCGACATGCCCAAGGCGATGCAGTCCAAGCTGCTGCACGTCCTGGAGACGCATGAGTTCCGGCGCGTCGGGGGCGTGCGCAGTCTCGAGGTGGACGTGCACGTGATCACCGCGACCAATCGCACGCTCGAGGAGTCGGTGGCGAAGGGCGAGTTCCGCGAGGACCTCTTTTATCGGCTCAACGTGATCAACATTCGCATTCCACCGCTGCGCGAGCGTCCGGAGGACATCGCGCCGCTCGCCGCGCACTTCGTCGATGAGCTGTGTCGCGACCTCGGGCTTCCGCAGCGCGAGATCGCGCCCGACGGGCTCGCCGCGCTCGAGCGCTATGCGTGGCCGGGTAACGTGCGCGAGCTGCGCAACGTCCTCGAGCGCGTGTTGCTGCTCGAGGACGGCGACATAATCACGTTGGCCCAGCTACCCGCGGAGATCGGCGGCCACGGCGCCACCGCGCCGGCGAATCATGCACCGACGTTCGTGCTCCCCGCATCCGGCGTCGATCTCGAGACGCTCGAGCGCGAGTTCCTCTGTCAAGCGCTGGAGCGGACCGCCGGCAACAAGACCAGCGCCGCGCGGCTGCTCGGCCTCTCGCGCGATACGATGCGGTATCGGCTGGAGAAGTACGGTATCCAGTAGGGGGGAAGGGGGAAGAGGGACGGGGGAAGGGGGACGGCGAAGAGCCCCGACTACGCCGGGCGACGGTCGGGCGTTCCGTGATTCAGCCGTTCACCCCGTCCAGTTATGCTCCGGCCCCGAACGACATCGGTGAGCACCCGGATGAACGCGGGACTCGCGTTGGGGAGCGCGGTGCGCTCGAGGCGCATGCCGAGCGAGCGGGCTTTCTCCTTTGCCTCGATGTCGATGTCGTACAGCACCTCGAGGTGATCGCAGACGAAGCCGATCGGCACGAGCAGCACGTTCCGCACACGCTCCTGCCGGATGACTTCCAGCTCCTCGAGCACGTCGGGCCCGATCCACGGCTCGTGCGTGCCGCCGGCGCTCTGCCAGGCGAAGCGCCATGGGCCGATGCGCGCCTCTCGCGCCACCTGGGCGCTGCTCTCCGCGAGCTCGGCCTCGTATGCGTCACCCCACGTGCGAATGCGCTCGGGAAGGCTGTGCGCGGTGAAGACCACCGCCACGTCGTCACGCTCGGCCTGGGGAAAGCGGAGCAGGGCGGAGCGCACCGAGTTGGCCATCATCTCGATGAAGCGCGGTTCGTCGTACCAGCTCGTCACGAGATGGAGCGCGAACGGCGAGCCGAGCGCGCGGTTCGCCTGATCCGCGGCTTCACAGTACGCGCCCACGCTCATGCGCGAGCAGTGCGGAGCGAGCGCGATGCACGTCACGTCGGTGATGCCGTCATCGCGCATGCGCACCATGGTATCGGCGATGTACGGGTGCCAGTGCTTCATGCCGAGGTACACGCGATACGGTTCCGCGGCCGCGCGGAGCGACGCCTCCAGTGCATCGCGGACTTCTTCGCTGATGCGACGCAGCGGCGTGCCGCCGCCCACACGCTCGTAGCGCGCGACGAGATTGGCGATGGCGTCGGGCGACGGCGTGCGGCCGCCGCGGATGTGAGTGAAATACGCCTCGACGTCCTCGAGCCGGTCGGGCGTTCCGTACGCCATGAGCAACACGGCCTTGGATGACATGATCAGATCCTCACCGCGGCGAACGAGAGGGGTGCGCGCGGCGCGACGGCAGGTCCACGCACGCACTCGATGGCGCGTTCCACGCCGTCCAGTGGAGTCGACGGCAGAAGGCCGTGGCCGAGGTTGAACACGTGACCGGGGCGCCCGCCGGCGCGGGTCAGCACGTCGTTGACTTCGCGGGCGATGAGGTCGGGGCTGCCGAACAGCACCGTCGGATCGAGGTTGCCCTGGATCGCGAGGTCGTCGCCGATGATCGCCCAGGCATCGTCGAGCGGCGTGCGCCAGTCGACGCCGATGGCGTCGGCGCCCTCGTCCTTCATCAGATGCAACAGCGTTGCCGTGTTGACGCCGAAATGGATCATCGGCACGTGCAGCGGGCCGAGCGCCGCGAAGATGCGGCGCGAATACGGGCGCACGTAGCGCTGGTAGTCGCGCGGCGAGAGGCAACCGACCCAGCTGTCGAACAGTTGCAGTGCATCGACACCGGCATCGCACTGGGCGCGCAGATACACGATGACCGTTTCGGTGAGGCGCTGCATCAGTGCATGCCAGAGCTCGGGCTCCGAGTACATCATCGTCTTCGTGCGCACGAAGTCCCGCGACGCCTTGCCCTCGATCAAGTATGAGGCGAGGGTGAACGGCGCGCCGGAGAAACCGATCAACGGTACGCGATCGCCCAGGTCCGCTTTGAGAATGCGAATTGTCTCGAACACGAAGCCGAGGCTCGCTTCGGGCTCGAGCGGGCGCAGAAGCGCGAGATCCCTGTGCGAGCGCACCGGCGTTCGGATGATCGGGCCCGCACCATCGACGATGTCCAGATCCACACCGGCGCCGATCAACGGATGCATGATGTCGGCGAACAGGATCGCGGCATCCATGTCGAAGCGGCGGAGCGGCTGGAGCGTGACCTCGGCGCACAGATCCGGCCAGCGGCAGATCTCGAGCAGGGTGCGATCCTGGCGAATGGCCCGGTACTCGGGGAGCACGCGGCCGGCCTGCCGCATGAACCACACGGGCGTGCGGTCGACGGGCTGTCGCCGCAGGGCGCGCATGAAGCGCGTATTCGCGATGCTCATGACGGGCTCCGGATCAGTTGCGGCGCGCTCTCGGTGGCGTACCGCGCCGCCGCGGCGGCGGCGCGCTCACCGGAAGTGACGCAATCGGGAATTCCTACGCCGCCGTACGCTGCGCCGGCCAGATAAAGGCCCGGCACTCGGGCCGCGAGGGATGCGATGTCGGCGGCGCGGTCGAAATGTCCAACGTGATACTGCGGCATCGCGCGATCGAAGCGGTCGACGCGGGAAAGCACCGGCAGCGCGGTGATCCCCATGATCTCCCGCATCTCCTGCAGCGCGATGCCGCGGAGATCGTCGTCGGATGCGTGGGCAGCGAGGGATCGCTTGGCACCGCCCAGGAACACGCGGAACAGCGCGTAGCCCAGCGGTGCGCGGCCATCGAACTTGGCCGACGCCCACGTACAGGCGAGCGCCGCGCGGCCGAGCTTCCGCGGCACGACGTAGCCGGTCGCATCGAGCGGGCGCGGGACGGCCGCGCCGCCGAATGCCAGCGTGACCGTGGCCGTCGACTCGTACTCGATCGCGCCGAGCAGCGACGCAAGGTCCGGATGCAGCGGCTGCAGCACATCGGTGGCCACGTGGGCCGGCGTCGCGACGATCACCGCGTCTGCGAGGATCATCGCGCCGGTGACGAGCTCGATCGCGAATCCTTCGTCGTCGCGCCGAATCACGCGAACGGGTGACCGCGTCCGGAGTCGCACGCGCTCGCCGGCAGGATCGCGCTTGGCGATCGTTCGCACGATGGCGTCGACAAGCTCGCCGAGGCCGCCGGGGAAGGACACGAACGGCGACGATGGGCCGCCAGAGGGAGCCCGGTCCGCGGACGCTCGCCGCGAAGCGATCATGCCCCGTATCAGGCCGCCATGCTCGCGCTCGAGCGAGCGAAGCTGCGGGAACATCGTCGCCATGCTCAGACGCGCGCCGTCACCGGCCGAGATTCCGCTCAGCAACGGCTCGGCGAATCGTTCGTACATGCCTCGGCCGAGCCGCCGCACGACGAATGACTCCACCGATTCGTCGGCCTCGCCGCGGCGCGACGGAATGAAGTACTCGAGACCGACGCGCAGCTTGTCGATCGGCGAGAGCAGGGGAGTCGTGATGAACGGCCGGGCGCGCGAAGGCACGAGTCCCGTCATGCCTTCGGGCATCCGCAGCAACCCGCGCGTGGTCAGGATGTACGACCCGCGCGCGCTGGCACTCGTGCCGATGACCCGCGAGTCGAGTCCCACGCGCTTCGCGAGCTCGATGGCTGCCGGTTTCGCGGCGAGCAGGACGTCGGGGCCGGTCTCCATCACGAACCCGTCGCGCCGCTCGGTCCGAATGTGACCGCCGAGCCGCGGGCTCGCCTCGAGCAGCGTGAGCCGCAGCTGCGGTGCCTCGCGCGAGAGATGCTCGGCGGCGGCGAGTCCGCTGATGCCGCCGCCGATGATCACGACGTGGCCGTTCATTTCGCCAGACCGAACAGCTCGCGGAGCGCGACCGCGTAGCCGGCACCCTGACCGTTCCGCGCTTCGGCGCGCAGACGCACCATGGGCTCGTGAAAGAGCCGGTTGATCAGGGATTCGGAGAACGCCTCGACTCGCGCCTGATCTTCGGCGGAGAGATGCGCGAAATGACGGCGGGCTCGGAGGAGCGTCTCGCGCCGTACGGCGTCGGTGTGAGCGCGGAGATCCGCGATCAGCGGCTGAACGTCGAGGTGGCGCAGTGACGTGACGCAGGCGTCGATCTCTTCCTCGAGGATCGCGTTGGCCCGCGGGAGCTCGAGCGTGCGCGCGACCAGCGTCTTGCTGACGTGCGCGTGGAGATCGTCGAGATCCACGCACCGCACGCCGGGAATGCTCGACACGGCCGGATCGACGTTGCGCGGGACGGCGATGTCGACGAGGATCATCGGGCGGCTGGGGCGGGCGCTCATCGCGTTGGCGAGCATCGCGTGTGTGATCACGTGATGCGGGGCAGCGGTCGACGCGATCACGACGTCGGCCGACTCCAGCGCGACGTGCAGGCGCTCGAATCCCAGCGATCGCACCACGAAGCGCGCGCTCAGCTGCTCGGCGTGCTCGCGCGTGCGATTCACGACGCACACTTCACGCGCGCCCCGGTGATGCAGCGCGGCGAGCGTGAGCTCGGCCATCTCGCCCGCGCCGACCACGAGCACGCTCGCGGTGCGCAAGTCGGCGATGGTTTCGTTGACCAGCTTGACCGCCACGGAGCTGACCGTGGCCGGGTTCCGATTGATCGCCGTCTCGGCGCGGGCGCGGCGGCCGGCGCGCAGGGCGCCGCGGAATAGCGTCGAGAGGGTGTGGCCCGCCGCGCCCTGCGCCAGCGCCATCGAGAACGCTTCGGCGAGCTGCCCGAGGATCTGCGGCTCGCCGAGGATCATCGACTCGAGGCCGGCGGCCGTGCGGCAGAGATGCCGCGCGGCATCCGCGCCAGTGAGCGCGTACACCGCCGGTCGAAGCTCGCTGGCGTCCACGCCGGTGCTTTCGGCCATGACGCCGAGCAGGCTCTCGGCGCCACCGTCGCCCGCGGCGGCGTAGAGCTCGAGACGGTTGCAGGTGGAAAGGATCACCAGCTCGCTGACGCCGGCGGGCCGGTCACCGCGGCCGCAGCTGAAGCGCGAGAGCGTCGCCGCAATGACCGGCGGCGACAACGCGAGGCGGTCGCGGAGGGCGAGCGGCGCCGTTCGGTACGACACGCCGAGGCAGAGTACCGCGGCCGACATGCTCGCCGCGCTCTGCTGCTCCCGCAGCTCCTCGACGAGGACGGCGGTCATGACGATTGCTCCTGATAGCGGCGCGGCACGTGCGCGCAGAACGGCTCGGCGGCGTGATAATCGCCGGTGACCGCGTAGGCGCGCGCGCGGCTGCCGCCGCACACCTTCACGTACTCGCAGACGCCGCACTTACCAGCGAGCTGGCTCCGGTCGCGAAGCGAGTTGAAGAGTGGAGACTCGCGATAGACCTGCACGAGGTCGTCGGCTCGCACGTTGCCCGCGGGAATCGGCAGGAACCCGGACGGCATGATCTCGCCCGTGTGGCTGATGAACATGAAGCCATCGCCGTCATTCACGCTGCGTGCGCGCCCGATGCCGTCGCTGAGCGAGAACATCACGCCACCGGTGAGCGGATCGGGCGCTTCGTCGCGCTCGCCGGCGCGTCGCTCGGCGACCTGTCGCTGCATGATGACGCGCGAGTACTGCGGCGCGGCCGTGGCCTTGATGTCGAACGGCGCCGTCTTCGACAGGTCGTACATCTTGTTGAAGACCTGCTCGAA
>DATJIZ010000124.1:0-3400 GCA_035492735.1 Gemmatimonadaceae bacterium
CGACTCTCGTCAGGCGAAGCTGTACGCGCGCGCCGGCATGGGCGCTTGCCAGGGCCGCGTCTGCGGGCCGGCGCTCGAGCTGCTCTTTGGTTGGCAACCCGGCACGGTGCGATTACCGCTCGAGCCGGCGCGGCTGTCTACTCTGTCCACCGCGGCGCTCGCCGGCGCCGCAACATCCGACGCGGTGCATACCGCAGGACCGTGACCATGCAACAGCGAGATTGGGCCGGTGTCTACTCGGCCATCACGACGCCATTCACTCCGGATCTCTCCGTCGATCACGCGTTCCTCCGCGAGCACGCGAGCTGGCTCGTCGACGAAGGCTGTACCGGCATCGTCGCGCTCGGGTCGCTCGGTGAGTCCGCGACGCTGTCGTTCGACGAGAAGGTGGCGATCCTCGAGAGCTGCCGGAGCGCCGTTGGCGATCGCGTGCCGGTGGTCGCCGGCATCGCGGGGCTCAGCACGGCGGAGTGCGTCGCGCTTGCGCGACGGGCTGCCGCGGTCGGCTGCGATGGCTTGATGGTCCTTCCGCCCTACGTGTATCGCGGTGACTGGCGTGAGACGCGGGCGCATTTCGGTGCGGTGATCGAGGCGACGTCGCTCTCGTGCATGCTGTACAACAACCCGATCGCGTACGGCACGGACGTCTCGGCGGAGCAGCTCGCGGATCTCGCCAGTTATGACAATCTGCATGCGGTGAAGGAGTCGAGCGGCGACGTGCGACGCGTGACCGCGGTGCTCGAGCGGCTCGGGCGTCGGCTCAACGTGTTCGCGGGTCTCGACGACATGATCGTCGAGAGCGCGGCGATGGGAGCGTCGGGGTGGATCGCGGGTCTCGTGAATGCGCTGCCGGCGGAGTCGGTCCGGCTGTTCGACCTGGCGCGCGCGGGTGACTTGACGGAGGCGCGGGCGCTCTACGACTGGTTTCTTCCGCTGCTCCGGCTCGACACGCTGCCCAAGTTCGTGCAGCTGATCAAGCTGGTGCAGGTCGCGGTGGGGCGGGGAACTGCTCGCGTACGTCCTCCGCGCCTGGAGCTCACGGGGGCGGAATACGACGACGCGCTCGCGCTCATTCGTGACCGACTGGCGATGCGTCCGGGCATCGCGACGGGGCATGCCTCGCGCGGTGTGCGGGCTGCCGCGGCTGTGGGCGGCGCCGCGAATTAGCCAACCGGTAAGTCGTTAGGCGGCACGGGTGGATCGGCCCCGGCGGACAAAATGTCCGCCGGGCCGATCGCTTTTCGGACCCTTCGTCTGCTCTCGAGTGCGAAAACGGTGGCCCGTGACGCGCTGCGCACCACCGCTGTGCGATCGCGCACATCCCGGCGAGCGCCGAGCGCACGGCGGTGCGATCCTCCGCGATGGTATCGAGTTGCACTGCCAATGATCGATCAATTGGTGTTCCATGGATCGATCGTGGGTCGTCTTTTCCGTAGTGCGGAGGAGGCGTGTGCGCGGTCGGACTCGAGGTCGACATCGCCCGTGCCTTCTCCTGTGTGGTTGGATCCCCATGCCCGACACCGGTACGCCATGCGCTCACCGTTTCAGCCGCGAATTGCTTCACCACGCCTAACGCTCCGGCGATCTCGTCGCGGCTTCACGCTGCCCGAGATCCTCATCGTGATCGTGTTGATCTCGTTGCTCTCGCTGGCAGCGATCCCGCGATTCGCCATCGCGAACGGAAAGCGCCACATGCAGTCTGCGAAGATGCGCGTGGCAGCCGCGGCCGCGACGGCTCGTGCGGCGGCGATTCAGAAAGGGCAGCAGGTGCGGTTCATGATCAAGAGCAATCGCGTGACCGTGGTGGCTATTACGCCGCCAAAGGACACGGTGAAGCTCATCTCCCCGGTACCGCTCGACACGCTCTACGACGTCAAGGCGACCGGCTTCACGGACTCACTCGTCGTGAACTTCAGCGCACGAGGGTTTGCGTTGGGCTTCGACAATTCCACGGTTATCACGCTCACACGATCCGGCGTTCCCACGGACTCCGTCGTGCTCACGAGAACCGGAATGGTGCAGCAATGAGCTCGAGATTGCGACGACGCCGGCGCCTGACGCGCCCGCGCCGCGGGTTCACGGTCATCGAGATGATCATCGCGATCATCGTGATGGCGATTGGCGTCATGGGACTCGCGGGCACGGCGCGCTATGTCGCGATGCAGATGGGTAACGGCCGAACGCAGACCATTGCCGCAACGTTCGCGACCAAGGTCGCCGATTCGCTCTCCGCTCGCCGATGCTCGTCGATCGTCGGCGGGACGCAGACGAAACGGGGCGTCACCATCACGTGGACGGTCGCCGATAGCACGAAAACGAAATGGGTGACCGAGTCGGTGCAGTACAGGACGAAGAGTGGTGCCAAGACGGTCAACTATCTGACGGTGATCCAATGCCCCGATTGATACGCGTTCGGCGAGGCTTGTCACTCGTCGAAATCATGGTCGCGATGGTCCTGGTCGGCATCGTCGGCGGCGTGATCATGCGAGTGATCCAGCGGCAGCAACGGTTCTACCAGGGCGTGAACCAGATCGTGGTGCAGCGCAGCCAGCTGCGCCAGGCGACGTCGGTGCTCCCGCTCGATCTTCGCGCGTTGTCGTCGGTCGGCAACGACATTCTCGTGGCGTCGGACTCGTCGATCGTGTTCAACATTACGGTCGGAACCGGCGCGGTGTGCGAGCTGTCGGGCAACGCAGCCGTGGCGATACCGCCGGAAGTGCTGGCCAGCGGACAGAACATCACGAGCTGGTATGGCTACGGTAAACCGGACCCGAAGAACAAGCCGAAGTCCGCCTATACCGTCTACATCTACAACGACAGCAGCTCCCTCGGGAACCAGGATGACGTGTGGTCGCCGTTCATCCTGGCCGATGTGACCGGCGACAAGACCAAGTGCGTGGCGCAGTACACGACGATCGGTGACGTGGGGAAGGAGCGTCCGGTGCTGACGCTGAAGAATCCGACAGGTGTGCCTAACGACCCAGTGACCGGGGGACCGCTGAGCCAATACATCGGCATCGGTGCGCCGGTGCGGATCGTCAAAAAGGCGCGGTACAAGCTGTTCCAGGCGAGTGACGCGAAATGGTATCTGGGATATTCCGACTTCAACGCAAGCACAAACGACTTCGATGTGCTCTCTCCAGTGAGCGGCCCGTACGATGCCTATTCGTCAACTGCTGGATCGACGGGGGTCGGGTTCCGCTACTACGACGTTGACGGCAATGAGATCGCGTCGGGTGCCGACTCGGCCAATCGCTCGAGGATCGCGCGCGTCGATCTCATCGCTCGCGCCCGCACGAGCGGAATCATCAAGGCGGCCGGTATTCAGGGCGGCGTGAACCAGCAGTACAGAGACTCATTGGCCGTGTCGGTCATGCTCCGCAATCGCAATTGATCGTGT
>DATJIZ010000125.1:0-4934 GCA_035492735.1 Gemmatimonadaceae bacterium
CAACGTCCAGGTGAAGGACAACGCGCCCGCGGCCATCAAGGAAGCCGCCAAGGATCCGACCAAGCACCGCGACGACAAGGGTACGCTCGCCACGTTCAAGGGCGGCGAGCTCACGGTGGCCGACTTCCTCGGCTGGATGGAGTCGGTTCCGCCGCAGCAGCAGATCATGCAGCGCATCCCGCAGGCTCCGGACTCGGTGCTCAAGCCGTTCGTAAAGCAGGTCACGGTGCAGCAGCTCCTGCTCAAGCGGGCCGACAGCGCCAAGGTGGAGCTGGCGCCGGAAGAGCGCGCAAACATGTACACGTCGGTCAGTCAGCTCGTGCAGAACGTGTGGAACGCGCTCGGCGTCGACCCGAAAATGCTCGCCGACAGCGCCAAGAGCCCCGCCGAAAAAGAACGGCTCGCTGCCTCGCGTGTCGATGCCTACCTCGACCGGATGATGGCGGGCCAGGCCCAGCCGCTCACGGTGCCGACGCCGCTCAAGAAGATGCTGGATGCGAAATACGGGTCGTCGGTCAACTCGGCTGGTATCGATCGCGCGTTCGAGCGCGCGCAGAAGGTGCGGGCGAGCGCTGACTCCGCGCGGACGGCCAACCAGCCGAAATCGCAGGTGCCGGTTCCGGGCGCCAGCGGCCCGCCCACGGGCGCGCAACCCGAACAGCCCGTGCAGCCGCAGTCGACCCAGCCGCAGCCGACTCAGCCAAAACCGCCGGCAACGGGTACGAAGAAGCCCTGAACCACCGTATCGAACCACTGTATTGTTGAAGGGCCAGGGGATTGGGGTCAGACTCCAGTTAGCCGCGGCTAGCTGGTGTCTGACCCCTGATCGTTTCTGATCGCTCGGACCCCTGCGCCTCTTTCCTGGGTACTCCGTGATATGAGATTGATCACCGTGCTGTCAGCGATCGCGGCGTTCGCGTCGGCGCTCTTCGCGCCGGCCGTGCTCACCGCACAACAGCCGACGGCGCCAATTCCCGGCGCGCAGACGGGGCCGGTCGGTCTCGATCGCATCGTTGCGGTCGTGGGCGATCAGCCGATCACGCGGATCGATCTGCGCGAGCGCGTGCTCGGCAGGATTCAACGCAAGGAAGTCCCCGAGCCGACGACCGACTCGGCGACGATGGCGCTCGAGCGGTCGTCGCTCGACGACATGATCGAAGAGGAGCTGCTGCTGCAGAAGGCCAACGAGCTCAAGATCACCGTGGCCGACGCGGACATCACTCCGATGGTCGATCGCCAGATCAGCCAGGTGCGCGCCGGATTCTCCACCGAGACGGAGTATCGGAACGCGCTCACGCAGTCGGGCCTCGGCACGCCGCAGGAGTACCGCAAGTATCTGCTCGATCAGCTTCGACGGCGCTACACGCTCGAGAAGACCATCTCGAAGCTCAAGCAGGACGGCAAGATCGTTCCAGTGAACGTGACTGACGCCGAGGTGGCTGCCGAGTTCGAGCGAAGCAAGGAATACCTTCCGCCCAAGCCCGCTTCAGTCACGTTCAAGCAGATCGTGATCGCGCCGCAGGCGACCGCCGCCGCAAAGGAAGCAGCGCGCGTGAAGGCGGAATCGCTCCTCGCGCGACTCAAGAAGGGGGAGGATTTCGAGACGCTCGCCAAGCGCGAATCGATGGATCCGCTCACCAAGGAAACGGGCGGCGACATGGGCTGGTCGCGACGCGGCGTCTACTCGCCTGAAGTCGATCGCTGGTTGTTCGGCAATCCGTTCCAGGCGGCGCTCGAGCCGGGGCAACTGAGCCCCGTGTTCGAATCGTACCCGGGCTTCCGGATCCTTCGAGTGGATCGCGTGCAGACGGGCGAGGTGAAGGCGCACGAGATCATGGTGTACCCGGCGATCGACTCCGCCGACATCGCCCGCACGCGGCAGCTTGCGGACAGCGTGGCGAAGCTGTGGCAGTCGGGCGTGTCGTTCGACACGCTGGCCAAGAAGTATCACGACTACGCCGGCAAGGAAGAGACGAGCATTCTCACGCCCTTCTGGCGCGACAGCCTTCCGGCGTCGTATCAGCAGGGGTTCGCGGGCAAGAAGCAGGGTGACATCTCGGTGTTCCAGATTCCGGGCGCGTCGCAGCGGCCGGACGTGCCAAAGTTCGTCGTGGCGCAGCTGCTCACCGTCGACGAAGGTGGACCGCAGACGCTCGAGGAGCTCAAGTCGGCCGTGCGCGACGAGCTCGCGCAGCGCGGCGGCGTTCGTCGATACGTCGATCAGCTCAAGAAGCAGACGTACGTGGCGATTCAGCTCGACGACAAGGATGTGGCGGAAGCGCCGATACGCAAACCGTAAGCGCCGACTGGAATCATGACCAGCGCAGGGACCGAACGGCCGCGGCTCGCCGTGACGCTGGGTGACGTGCGCGGTATCGGACCCGAGATCGTCGCGAAAGCGGCGGCGTCGCCGGAGGTGAGCGACGCCGCCGCGCTCGTTTTCGTCGGACCGTCGGGGGCGGGCGTCGAGGTCGACGAGCGAACCGGGGCGTGGTCCCGCGACGGCAGTGCGGCGGACGCCGGACGCTTCGCCGGGCGCGCCGTGGAGCGCGCGGCCGTGCTGGCGCTGGCCGGCGACGTCGACGGAATGGTCACGGCGCCGCTCGACAAATCCGCGCTGTTCGCCGGGGGGTATGCGTACCCGGGTCACACGGAGATGCTTGCCACGCTCACCGGCCAACGGGTGGCGATGATGCTCGCGGCGACCAGGCCGACGCCCGGAACGAAGAATCCACTACGCGTGGTGCTCGCCACGACGCACCTCCCGCTACGGGAGGCGATTCAAGCCGTCACGCGGGCGGCGATCGTCGACGCGGCGTCGATCACGCGGCGTGGCCTTCGCGAGTGGTTCGGGATCTCGGTGCCGCGTATCGCGCTCTGCGCGATCAATCCGCACGCCGGCGACGGTGGGCGCTTTGGCAGCGAAGACGACGAGATCCTTCGGCCGGCCGCCGAGGCGGCGAAAGTCGCCGGGCCATTTCCCGCCGATACCGTGTTCGTGCGCGCGATGCGTGGCGAGTTCGACGCCGTGATCGCGCCGTATCACGACGTGGGCATGACGGCGATCAAGGTTGCGTCGTTCGGCAGCGCGGTCAACGTCACCCTCGGGCTTCCGTTTCCGCGAACGTCACCCGATCACGGCACGGCCCTCGACATCGCCGGGCGCGGCATCGCCGACGCCTCGAGCATGATCGAGGCAATTCTCATGTGCGCACGAATCGCGCGGCGCACGTCGGTCCGCGCGCTGGAGAGTCGATGAATCGAAGGATGTTGCTCGCGCTCGGTCTTGCCGTCGCTACGGCCTCGGCCAATGCGCAGCAAGCCGCGCCCGCGGCACGTGCGACGACGACCGTCGCGCAAGCCACGGTATCGGTTCCGTCGAACGACGAGCTCGTTGCTCGCATAGTCGACGAGGGCACGCATCGCTCGCACGTGGCCGCCGATCTCGAGTATCTGCTCGACGTGATCGGCCCGCGGCTCACGGGAAGCGCGGCGGTGCGGCGGGCGAACGAGTGGACGCGCGACAAGTTCCGCGAGTACGGTGCCGACAGCGTCGCGCTCGATCCGTGGAAGTTCGGCGTGGGCTGGACGCGCGGTCCGATGACGCTGCGCATGCTGGTGCCGCAGCAGCGCGAACTGCTCGGCGTGTCGTGGGCGTGGTCGCCCGGCACGAACGGGCCCCTGGCCGGCGACGTGGTGCTGATGGACGCGCGCACGCCGCAGGAGTTCGACAAGCGCTTCGCCGGCAAGCTGCGCGGCAAGTGGGTGTTGCTCGGCGACGCGCAGCCGGTGGTGAATGCCGCGGATCCGCCGGTGACGCACGCGGACAGCGCGCGCCAGGATAGCATCGTGCACGCGCTCGCGCCGCATAACGCGACGGAGCAGCAGTTTTTCGCGCAGCGCTTCTGGTACGTCGCACGCGACGGCGGCGGCGTGGCGGGCATCGTGCGCGACGGCGGCAAGCAGTTCGGCCTGTTCACGATGAGTGGATCGCCGAGCGTGATCTCGCCGGTCCCGCAGATCGTCGTCGGCAACGACACCTACGCGCAGATGGAGCGGCTCGTGCAGCGGGGCGAGCCGGTGCGCATCGAGGCCGACATCAAGAACAGCTTCACGCGCGACGCCCTGGAGCAGTACAACACCGTGGCCGAGATCCGCGGCACCGAGCATCCCGAGCAGTTCGTGCTGCTCGGCGCGCATCTCGACTCCTGGGATCTCGCCACCGGCGGCACGGACAACGGTGCCGGAGCGATCGCCGTGCTCGAGGCCGCGCGAATACTCGAGGCAGCGGGCGTTCGACCAAAGCGATCGATCCGCTTCGTGCTGTTCACGGGGGAAGAGCAGGGACTGCTCGGCTCACAAGCCTACGCCGCGGAGCACGCCAGGGAAGCCGATCGCTGCCAGGCGGTGCTCGTGCTCGACAACGGCACGGGCCGGATCACCGGCATGGCACTGCAGGGCCACGACGAGCTCCGAGACATGTGGACGACGATGCTGGCGCCCCTCTCCGGTCTCGGTCCGCTCGCCGTGCGCTCCGGGATCAAGACCGGCACCGACCACCTGTCGTTCATCCAGGACGGCGTGCCGAGCTTCAACTACGATCAGCTCACGCGCGGCTACGACCACACGCACCACTCGCAGATCGACGACTACGACCACGTGGTGCCGCGCGACATCGCGCAGGCGGCCACGATCATGGCGGTGAATGCGTGGCAGCTCGCAGACACGCCAGCGCTACTGCCGCGGGGAAAGAAAGGCCAGTAGCGCCGGCCGGTCCCTAGCCTGGCGCCACTCTCTTGGTCGAGCGCCGGTCGCCCGCGGAGTGGAGGTCGACGGCGAGTGAATCGACGCGGCGCCCGTCCATCGACCGGACGGTGAACACCGCCCCACCCGCCGTCATGCGATCGCCGACCATCGGGAGTCGGCCGAGTGCG
>DATJIZ010000126.1:0-9544 GCA_035492735.1 Gemmatimonadaceae bacterium
CTGATCCCGGGACAGGGCTACAAGCGCGGCGCCGGCTTCGCGTCGGTCGACCACTCGTCGTCGCGCCTGCGACTCGGCGCAAGCCTCAACACGTCGCGGATCACGACCGACCAGGGCGAAGGCGGTGCCGCCTACGGCTACCTGTTCGCCATGACGCCGCTCGGCCAGCCGACGAACTACACGAATCCCGACTCAGCGGGGCTGATGGATCCGAGACCGGACGACGACCCGCTCAACATCAATCCGGTACTCGAGGCACAATCGGTCGTTCGGCAGCAGCTCGTCAATCGCGTGTTTGGATCCGCGTACGCAGAGCTGCAGATCGCCGATGGCCTCACCTATCGGATGAACTTCGGGCCGGACTACACGCAGCTCACCGATGGCTGCTACAACGGGCCCTGGGCGCACGGCAACTGCACCAACCTCGGCGCCAACAGCTCCAACCAGGGGCAGCCGCCGCAGGCCGGTGAGTTCAACCAGCAGGACTTCTCCTACACGCTGGACAATCTCGTCCACTTCAACCGGAATCTCGGGACGATTCACCGGCTCGAGTTCACCGGTCTGTACAGCATACAGCACGACCGATTCACGAAGGATTCGCTGTACGCGACGAACCTGCCGTACCCCACGCAGCTGTGGTACGACCTCGGCTCCGGCACGGCGGGCAACGAGCGCAGTCTCATCTCGCAGTGGTCGCTCCAATCGTACATGGGTCGCGCGAACTACACGATCTTCGACCGCTACAGCTTCAACTTCACCGAGCGCGCCGACGGCTCGAGTCGGTTGGCACCAGGGCACAAGTGGGCGTACTTCCCGTCGTTCGGCGCCGCGTGGCAGATCGGCGACGAGCGTTTCATGCGTAATTTCGGCTGGGTCAATTCGCTCAAGCTCCGCGGCAGCTACGGCACCACCGGCAACACGTCGATCAACCCCTATCAGACGGAAGGCACGCTCCGCTCGCGACTGTACACCTTCGGCACGGCGCGTGTCCGCGGCTACATGCCGGGCACGATCCCGAACCCCGATCTGTCGTGGGAGAAGACGGACCAGTCCGACGTCGGCATCGATTTCTCGGTGCTCAATGATCGCGTCAGCGGCACGATCGACGGTTATCTCGCGAACACGCACGACCTGCTGCTCACGCGTCTCCTGCCGGTGACGTCGGGCTTCACGTCGACGCTGCAGAACGTCGGCGCCACGCGCAACAAGGGACTCGAGGTCGGCCTTTCCACGGTGAACCTGCAGAACTGGCGCGGGCTGACGTGGACGATGGACGTCAACTGGGCGCACAACGAGAACAAGATCGTTGCGCTCGCCAGCGGCGCCACATCGGACGCCGGCAACGGCTGGTTCGTGGGCGAGCCGATCAACATCAATAGCGACGGTCAGCGTCGCGTGTTCTTCGACTACAAGTACATCGGCGTGTGGCAGTATGCCGACTCGCTGACCATGAAGAAGTTCAACGCGAACGGCAGCACGTTCAAACCCGGTGATCCCCGCGTCGCGGACCTCAACAACGATTTCAAGATCAACGCGAGCGATCGTGAGATCGTCGGCACCACGTACCCCAAGTGGACGGGCAGCCTGTCGAACCGGCTCACGTACAAGAATTTCGATGTGTCGGGCCTGATCACCGTCAAATGGAAATACACGTTCATCGACGGGACGCCGCGCAGCTACTTCGGCCGATTCGGCAACATCGCCGACATGGACTACTGGACGCCGACCAACCCGACGAACAAGAATCCGGCGCCCACGACGGGCGGTGTCGACCGCCTCTATGCGTCGACGCGTCTCTATCGCGACGGCTCGAACTGGCGCATTCGCAACATCACGGCCGGGTACACGGTCGACCACCGGCTCGCGCAGCGCGTGGGTGTGCAGACGCTGCGCATCTACGGCACGGCGCAGGATCCGTACATCCACACGGACTATCTCGGCATCGATCCCGAGGTTGCCGGCGCCGTCCCCACGCTCCGCACGCTCCTCCTCGGCGCCAACATCGTCTGGTAGAGCCCAGCCCACCCATTGAGAGAGACTCATAAGATGAAGCGTATACTCATCTCCACAATGTCGCTCGGGCTCGCCGCCGGATTCGTCGCCTGCACGAGCCTCGACGAAAAGCTCGTCACCGGCGTGAGCAGCGACTACTACGCCACACCCGACGGCCTCAACTCGGCGGTGATCGCCAGCTACAGCCAGCTCCGCGGCTTTTATGGGCGCGAGCAACTCCTCTCGCTCACCCAGGTGGGCACCGATACGTGGATGGCGGCCGACCAATCCGGATCCAACAACAAGAACTTCGACTCGTACGACGGCGGCTTGAACAGCGGCGTCTCGCCGCTCGCCAACACCTGGAACCCGGCGTACCAGGCGATCAATACGCTGAACACCGCGCTCGATCGCGGACCCGAGACGGAGGGGCTGGCCCCCGCGGTCAAGCAGTCGCTGCTCGGCGAAGCGCACTTCCTCCGCGCGCTCAACTACTTCACGCTCGTGCAGCAGTTCGGCGACGTCACGCTCAACCTGCACGAGAGCAAGGGCGTCGTCGTGACCGCGGTGCGCGATTCGGCGGCGGCCGTCTACCGTGCGATCATCGCCGACCTCGATTCGGCCGTGACCATGCTGCCGGTGACACAGACCGACGTCGGCCGCGCCACCAAGGGCGCCGCGATGACGCTGCGCTCCAAGGTGTACCTCACGCGCGCCTACAGACCGTACTCGCCGAGCAAGCAGGCGGATTTCCAGGCCGCGCTCGCCGATGCCAAGGCCGTGATCAGCTCGGGCACCTATTCGCTCGAGCCGGTGTTTGCCGATTTGTGGTGCGTTGCGCGTCCCGCCGATCCGGGCCGTAGCGGCTACTGCGACAACACCGGCTACAACATGAACCGGAAGGAATTCATCTTCACGGTGCAGTTCTCGTACGACCTCACGCAGTACGACGCGAACGACGAGTACAACTACCTCCACCTCGTCTTTCTCGGGCAGTACGACAACAATGGCGTCTGGGTCGGCACGCCGCGCGATCTGAACAACGGCCGGCCGTTCCGCCGGCTCATGCCGACGCCCTACGAGCTGAGTCTCTGGAACAAGTACATCGGCACGCCGGGCGCGAGCGACATCCTGGACACGCGCTTCGACGGCTCCTTCCAGACGGTGTGGATCGCGACCCAGAACAACGTCAAGAATTCGACCGGCACCTGCCCGCATTGCACGAGCGGCGCCACGATCAACGCCGGCGACACCGCCGCCGTGTACCAGCTGTACGACGTTCCAAACTCGGTTCGCTCCAGCAAGCCGTACGTGATCCTCACACCGTGCCCGTCGGATCAGGTCAAGGAGCCTACGGCGTCGACGTACTGCGGCGATCGCAACAACGCCAACGACGGCTACTTCAACTGGCAGCGCTATCCGTCGCTCAAGAAGTTCCAGGACAACCTGCGCGCCAACTTCACGGCACAGGAAGGCGGCAAGGTGCAGGTGATCATGCGCCTGGGCGAAGTCTATCTCATCGCGGCGGAAGCCGACGTCGGATTGGGCAACACCGCCGAAGCCGCGTCGTTCGTGAACGTGCTGCACCAGCGCGCCGCGAGCCCGAACCACAAGAACGATTACAACGTGACCGCCTCGCAAATGACGCTCGACTACATCATGGAGGAGCGCGAGCGCGAACTGGCTGGTGAGTTCGGCCGCTGGTACGACATGGTGCGCCCGGGTGCGGACTACTTCCTGGCGCGGGTCAAGAAGTACAATCCGCACGCGGCGGCGAACATCAAGATCTACCAGGCCCTTCGTCCGATCCCGCAGTCGCAGATCGACGGCGTGGTGGTCGGGCCCAAGTACCCGCAGAACCCGGGGTATTGATGTCGAACGATGGCGGCGCCGGGACCACCCATCCGGCTCCGCCCGCGGCCGCGCCGCCGAGCATTGCGCCGTACAGGGATGCTCGGCTGCCGACGGCCCGCCGTGTGGAGGAGCTGCTCGCGCGAATGACGCTCGAGGAGAAGGCCGCCCAGATGATGTGCGTCTGGCGCGAGAAGGCCAACACGCTCGTCGACGGCGACGGCGGCTTCGACGTGGCGAAAGCGCGCGCGGCGTTCGCGCACGGCAACGGCATCGGTCAGGTTGGCCGGCCGAGCGACGCGGGTGCGGGACTGTCACCGCGCGAAGGTGCCGAGCTCACGAACGCGATCCAGCGCTTCTTCGTCGGCGAGAGCCGCCTGGGTATTCCCGTCATCTTCCACGAGGAATGCCTGCACGGCCATGCGGCGCCCGGCGCGACGAGCTTTCCGCAGCCGATCGGTCTGGGCGCGACCTTCAACCCAGAGCTCGTCGAAGCGCTCTACACCATCACGGCGCTCGAGGCACGCGTGCGCGGTACGCATCAGGCGCTCACGCCGGTGGTGGACGTGGCGCGCGACCCGCGTTGGGGGCGAGTGGAGGAGACGTTCGGCGAGGATCCGTACCTCGTCGCACGGATGGGCATCGCGGCCGTGCGCGGCTTTCAGGGCGACGCCACGTTCCGCGACAAGACTCGCGTGATCGCCACGCTCAAACACTTCGTGGCGCACGGGCAGCCCGAGTCGGGCATGAACTGCGCGCCGGCCAACGTCTCGATGCGCGTCTTGCGCGAGACGTTTCTGTCCACGTTCCGCGCCGCGATCCAGCAGGCGGGCGCGTTGAGCGTGATGGCGTCGTACAACGAGGTCGACGGCGTGCCCGCGCACGCGAATCGTTGGCTACTGCGCGACGTGCTGCGCGACGAGTGGGGATTCGACGGTTTCGTCGTCTCCGACTACTACGCGATCTGGGAGCTCGCCGATCGGCCGGAGACCCACGGACATCATGTCGCCGAGGACAAGCGCGAGGCGTGCGCGCTCGCCGTGCGCGCCGGCGTGAACATCGAGCTGCCCGAACCCGACTGCTACAAGTATCTCGTGGGTCTCGTGCGCGAGGGTACGCTCGCCGAGCGCGAGCTGGACGAGCTCGTCGCGCCGATGCTCGCCGCCAAGTTCCGCATGGGCTTGTTCGACGACCCGTACGTCGATCCCGATCTCGCCGAGCGAGTCGTCGGCTCGCCGGAGCACCGCGCGCTCGCGCTACAGGCCGCGCGCGAGACGATCACGCTGCTCAAGAACGAACGGCACCTGCTTCCGCTGGACGTGTCGAGCGTCAAGACCATCGCCGTCATCGGCCCGAACGCCGACCGCAGCCTGCTCGGCGGGTACAGCGGCGTCCCGAACTACGACGTCTCGGTGCTCCAGGGCATTCGCGACTACATCGGAGATCGGGCACGCGTGGTGTACGGCGAAGGATGCAGGATCACCGTCGGCGGTTCGTGGAATGCGGACGCGGTGGTCCCGGCCGATCCCGACGAGGATCGTCGGATGATCGCCACGGCGGTGAAGATCGCGGGCGAGGCCGACGTGATCGTCCTCGCCATCGGCGGCAACGAGCAGACGTCGCGCGAGGCGTGGAACCTGAGCCACATGGGCGATCGCGCGAGCCTGGAGCTCGTTGGGCAGCAGAACGAGTTGGTGGATGCCATGGTCGCGACGGGCAAGCCCGTCGTTGCAGTCGTGTTCAACGGACGGCCGCTCTCGTTCGTGCATCTCGGCGAGCGGGTGCCGGCGATTCTCGAGTGCTGGTACCTGGGTCAGGAGTGCGGGCGCGCGGTCGCGGAGACGTTGTTCGGCGATAACAATCCGAGCGGCAAGCTGCCGATCACCATCCCGCGCTCGGTCGGTCACATCCCGGCCTTCTACAACTACAAGCCTTCGGCGCGTCGCGGCTATCTGTTCGACGACGTGACACCGCTCTACCCGTTTGGCTTTGGCCTGAGTTACACAAAGTTCCACATCGGCAATGTCCGGCTTTCGGTGCCGGCGGCAAGCGGCGCAACCGAGGCATCCGGCCCAATCGCACCGATGGGGCCAGATTCCGTCGGCACAACGGGGTCTGAGCCCATTGCGATTGTCACTGCCGAAATCTCCAACCTCGGGCCGCGCGCCGGGGCGGAGGTCGTGCAGATGTACATTCGCGATCGCGTCAGCTCCGTGACCCGCCCGATCAAGGAGCTCAAGGGCTTTCAAAAAGCATTTCTGCAGCCAGGCGAAACGAAGTCGGTCGAGCTGCCCATCACGCGCGAATCCCTCGCCTTCTGGAACATCGACATGCGGGAAGTCGTCGAGCCGGGCGAGTTCGAGATCATGGTCGGCACCTCCTCGCGCGACAGCGATCTCCACACCGTTATCCTCCGCGTCCAATGACCAACGGCGGAAGGCTCTCGATCAGGGAGAAAGTCGGCTATGGCATCGGCGATGCCGCGGCCAATTTCATCTTCCAGACGATGATCATGTTCCAGCTCGCCTTCTACACCGACGCCTTCGGCATCACGGCGGCGGCGGCGGGCACGCTGTTTCTCGTCGTTCGGGTGTTCGACGCCGGCTTCGATCCGCTCATGGGCATCGTCGCCGATCGGACGCGATCGCGGTGGGGCAAGTTCCGGCCGTGGGTGCTGTTCACCGCGGTGCCGTTCGGCATCATGGGGTTCCTCACCTTCTACACACCCGATCTCTCGGCGTCGGGCAAGCTCGCCTACGCCTACGTCACCTACATCCTGCTGATGATGGTCTACTCGGCGAACAATCTGCCGTATTCGGCGCTGAGTGGAGTCATGACCGGCGACGTGGGTGAGCGGACCAGTCTCTCGCAATACCGGTTCGTGTTCGCGATGTCGGCGCAGCTCGTCATTCAGGGTCTGGCACTGCCGATGGTGAAGCGCTTCGGCCACGGCAGCGACACCCACGGCTATCAGGTGACGATGGCGATCTTCTCGGCGCTCGCCGTGGTGTTCTTCGTCATCACGTTCTTCACGACGCACGAGCGCATCCAGCCGCCACCGGAGCAGAAGTCGTCCGTCAAGCAGGACTTCGCCGATCTCGGAAAGAACGGCCCGTGGCTCGCGATGTTCGCGCTCACGATCGTGCTCTTCGTCACCCTGGCGCTGCGCGGCGGCGTGGTGCTGTACTACTTCAAGTACTATGTCGGCCGCGAGGACCTGTTCAGCATCTTCAACGTGCTGGGCACCGGCGCCACGATCGTCGGCGTGATCCTCTCCAAGTCGCTCGCCATCAGGTTCGGCAAGCGAGACCTGTTCATCTGGGGATTGTCGCTCACCACACTGTTCACCGCCGCGTTCGTCTTCCTGCCGCCCGCCGCCACCACGGCGATGATCGCGCTCGAGATGGTTCGGCAGTTCGCGTACGGCTTCACCATCCCGCTCCTCTGGGCGATGATGGCGGACGTGGCCGACTTCTCCGAGTGGCGCACCCATCGCCGCGCTACGGCCGTGGTCTTCTCGGCGATCGTGTTTGGCCTCAATGCGGGCCTGGGCTTCGGCGGCGCGCTGGGCGGCTACGTGCTGTCGCTCTACGGCTACGTGCCCAACGTGGCGCAATCGGCGCGCGCGCTGCAGGGCATTCGCCTGGCGATGAGCATCTTCCCGGCGATCACCTTCGCGATCTGCGTCGTCTGTCTCTTCTTCTACCGAATAGACCGCAAGCTCGAGCTCCAGATCGCCGACGATCTGGCCGACCGGCGCAAGCTGTACGTCCCGGTCGCCGCCGAATCGATGATGCAGCAGCGGCCGGGTGACGTCGTGAGGACGCGCTGAGATGCGTACATCCGCCGTCGTACTGCTGTCGCTCGCCGCGGCGTGTGTGCGCACCGCGCCGCAGAGCGCGAGCTCGCTCAAGGAAGCCTTCGCTGGCGACTTCCGGATCGGCGCCGCGCTCAACCCCGCGCAGTTCACCGGGCGGGACACCGCAGGCGCGGCGATCGTGCGGTCGCAGTTCAACACGATCACGCCGGAGAATGTTCTCAAGTGGGAGTCGGTGCATCCGCGGCCCGGCGTGTACGATTTCGCCGCGCCCGATCGCTACGTGGCGTTCGGGCAGGCGAACGAGATGCGGATCATCGGCCACACTCTGGTGTGGCACAACCAGACGCCGCGCTGGGTGTTCCAGGACAGCGATGGACGGCCGGCGAGCCGCGACACTCTGCTCGCCCGCATGCGTGACCACATACATATGGTAGTGGGCCGCTACAGAGACAAAATATTTGGCTGGGACGTGGTGAACGAAGCCGTGGACGAAGATGGATCGCTGCGTCGCTCGCCGTGGTACGCGATCATCGGGCCGGATTTCATCGAGAAGGCGTACTCGTACGCCCGCGAGGCCGACCCCGGCGCTGAGCTCTACTACAACGACTACTCGCTCGAGAACGCGCCGAAACGGAACGGCGCCGTCGCACTGATCAGAAAGCTCCAGTCGGAGGGCATTCACATCGCCGCCGTGGGGCTGCAGGGACACTACAAGCTCGATTGGCCGTCGGTCGCGCAGCTCGATACGACGATCGACGCATTCGCGGCGCTCGGTGTCAAAGTCAACATCACGGAGCTCGACGTCGATGTGCTTCCGCCGGTGACGCGCGGTCCCGCCGCCGAGGTGACGGCGCAAGGAACGTCTCGCGCCGGCTCGAACCCGTACTTCGCGGGCTTGCCGGACTCCGTGCAGCGCAAGCTCGCGCAGCGCTACGCCGATCTGTTTCAGGAATTCATGCGCCACCGCGACGTGATCGACCGGGTTACGTTTTGGGGAGTCGGCGATGGCGACTCCTGGCTCAACAATTGGCCGGTGCGCGGCCGGACGAGCTATCCGCTGCTGTTCGATCGACAGCATCGGCCAAAGCCGGCGTTCGACGCCGTGATGCGCGTCGTGCGGCAGCCTCGAAAACAGTGAGATGATTCTGGCGGAGACGACGCAATGAAGGACGCATTTGGCCCGGTGCTCAAGCAGAGCCTGTCGGACAGTCTGGCGCAGCGCATCCGCGGGATGATTCAGCGCGGCGACTACACGCTGGGCGACCGGCTGCCGCCGATCATGGAGATGGCGCGACGCTTTGGCGTCGGCCATCCGACCATTCGCGAAGCGCTCAAGAAGCTCGAGACGATGGGCATCGTCGAGATCCGCCATGGCTCCGGCGTGTACATCACGCGGAGCGAGGAGGTGCTCGTGCTGGCGAGCCCGGGGTACTCGGGCACCGTCACCAAGAAGCTCCTGCTCGACCTCATCCACACGCGCATGCCGCTCGAGATGCACAGCGTGTCCGAGGCGATCAAGAATGCCACGCTCGAGGATCTCGTCGCGCTGCGCCGTACGTTGACCACTGCGGGTCAAAACCTCGGCAACGACGACGTGCTCAACGAGGTGAACATGTCGTTCCACCGGCAGATCGCGCGGGCGAGCGGCAACACCGTGCTCACGCAGCTGCTCGACGTGCTGCACGATCTCTTCACTGAAGAGCAGCGCCTCATCCTCGGCATCTTCGGTTCACGCGAGCGCGATCACCAGGAGCACATCGGCATTCTCGAGGCGCTCGAGCAGCGCGACGAGCAGCTCGCGGTCGAGCGCATGCGCAAGCACCTCGAGGGTGTGGCCGACTCGATCGAGCAATGGAGCGCGGAGACCGCCACGGTCGGCGC
>DATJIZ010000127.1:0-5260 GCA_035492735.1 Gemmatimonadaceae bacterium
AACGCAACCACGTCGCGCACGAGCGAGACCAGCGTCGCCGGCGCTCTGAGCCGCGAGTTGATGGCGTCGCCCATCGTGACGGCCGCGCCAAAATCACCTTCGACGTCCACGGCACCCGTCAGGTACGCCTCGACGATCGAAAGCTCGGTCGGCGGCAGGAGCATGTCGCGTAGGGCACTTGGCCGCTGGAGGACCAGCGTGAACGCCGCGTCGGTCGCCGGCTCCTCGCGCGTGCCATCCCAGTAGCGGACGGCGAACTGACGTTGAGCCGGCGGACCAAAAAGCAGTTCGATCGCGTGGCGACTATGAGCGAGCGCTGCGGCCCCGTTTCCGGAGCGCACGGAGACCTACCCCTTGCGTCGCTTGCCGCGGCCGTTGCCAGCCCGACCGGTTGCGCGCCGCACGTCCTGGCGGTTCTGCTCGATCAATTCGCCGATCTCGCGCGCATGCTTACCGGCGGCCGGCCCCACGTCGGCGACCGCACCGCCAAGGCGGACGTCGTCGCGAACGAGTTCGACACCGCCGGGATCCTCGAGTACCTCGTCGACGTCGGCTTGCCGGACGCGGAATCGCCCGTCCACGTCCCGGCCGTTGTGCGTCTTGTGCCGCTCAGCCATTTGCCATGACTCCTTGCATCTGCCTGTGATTGCGTCGTCGTCATATCCGATGTGGCAAGGGATAGGCCTCTGACCTCGGCGCCGACAAACGGGCGCGGCAATTCGGAGCCTCTTCCCCGCTCAGGTCGCGCGCCACAGAATTGGTGATTCCGCCCTACATCACCCGGAGGACTCATGCGCGCGCTTCGTCTTGCCCGCCTCACCCTGCCGCTCGCGTTCGTTGCCGCCGCGCCGCTGCACGCGCAGCAACGGCCGTCGAACAGAATCGCGCTCGAGCAGTACCTCGACTGGGAAGAAGTCCAGTCGCCGCAGCTCTCGCCCGACGGCACCCAGATCGTGTTCGGCCGCCGCTGGGTCGACAAAATGAATGACAAGTGGGAATCGTCGATCTGGATCATGAACGCCGACGGCACGCATCAGCGTTCGCTCGTGCAGGGGTCGGACGTGCAATGGTCACCCGACGGCAAGCGCATCGCCTACGTCGGCAAGGGCGAGCCGAGCGGCCAGCAGATCTTCGTGCGTTGGATGGACGCCGAAGGCGCGGCGACGCAGATCTCGCATCTGACTGAATCGCCATCGAATCTCGAGTGGTCGCCCGACGGGAAGACCATCGCGTTCACGATGAACGTGCCGGCACGCGACAACTCGCTGCGCATCAACATGCCGGCGGCGCCCAAGGGCGCGAAGTGGACGGAGCCGCCCAAGGTGATCACGCGGCTCAACTATCGCCGGGACCGCATCGGCTACACTGACGCCTCGTACACTCACGTCTTCCTGATCCCGGCCGACGGCGGCACGCCGCGGCAGATCACGAATGGAGACTGGAATCACAGTGCGCCGTCGTTCTCGGCCGATGGCAAGTGGATCGCGTTCTCGTCCTATCGCGAGCCGAACGGCGAAGACGCGTTTCGGCGATCGGAGATCTATGCCGCGAACGTCGAGACCGGCGAGATCAAGCAGCTCACGCACCGCAGCGGCACGAACGGCGGGCCGCTGTACTCGCCCGACGGCAAGTTGATCGCCTTCATGGCGGCCGATTCGGTCGACCACTCGGCGTGGGCCGAGACCAAGTTGTGGATGATGAACGCCGACGGCTCGAACGCGCATCTGATCTCCGGCAACCTCGACCGTCCGGTCTCGGGCGTGACGTGGGCGCCGGACAACAGCGGAGTGTATTTCAACGTCGAGAGCGAAGGTTCAAAGAACCTGTATTTCGCCGGCACGAGCGGCCAGTTCCGGCCGGTCACGTCGGGCAAGCACGTGCTGACCGTGACGAGCGTCGGCAAGGGCGGGCTCGCCGTCGGGATTCGCACCACGCCGGTCAAGCCGAACGACGTCGTGACGTTCACGGTGCCCAGGACGGGAACGGCGAGCGCCTTCAACCAGCTCACCGCGGTGAACGACGACGTGCTCGCGGGCAAGGAGCTCGCGCAGACCGAGGAGATCTGGTACACGTCCAAGGATGGACTCAAGATCCAGGGCTGGATCGTGAAGCCGGCCGGGTTCGACCCGAGCAAGAAGTACCCGCTGATTCTCGAGATCCACGGCGGCCCGCAGTCGATGTACAACGTCGGGTTCAACTTCGCGCGTCAGGATCACGCGGCGAACGGCTACGTCATCCTCTACACGAATCCGCGCGGCAGCACCGGCTACGGCGAGAAGTTCACGAACGAGATCAAGAACGCGTACCCGGACAAGGATTTCGACGATCTCATGGCGGGCGTCGACACCGTACTCGGTCGCGGGTACATCGATGCCAAGAACATGTTCGTGTACGGCTGCTCGGGCGGCGGCGTGTTGACGTCGTGGACCGTCGGCCACACCGACCGGTTCGCCGCCGCGGCGGCGCTCTGCCCGGTGATCGATTGGATCAGCTTCGTGGGCGAGACCGACGGCGCGAGCTGGTATCAGAACTTCGAGAAACCGTTCTGGGAGGACCCGAGCGAGTATCTGCGCCGTTCGCCGATCATGTACGTGGGCCACGTGAAGACGCCGACCCTGCTGATGACGGGCGTGCTCGATCTTCGCACGCCGATCCCGCAGATCGAGGAGTTCTACCGCGCGCTCAAGATGCACGGCACGCCGACGATGATGATTCGGATGAACAACGAGTATCACGGGACGTCGAGCACGCCGTCGAACTTCTTGAGGACGCAGTTGTACCTGCGGGCGTGGTTCGACAAGTACGGGACGAAGAACGGCGCGGTGACGACGACGCAGGAGCGGTAAGCGGGCGGCGGGCGGCGGGCGGCAAGAACGAAGAACGCCGCAGAGGAATTCTCAATTCCTCCGCGGCGTTTGCTCATGCGACAGGCCACTCTACGGCTTCTTGGTCGTCGCCTTCGCTGCCGCTGCCAGCGTATAGTCCCCTTCGATATCGGTGACTCCCACGCCGTCGGCGCCTTGTGATCCCTTGTACGTCCCGCTCCCGGTGATGCCTTTGAACATTCCGGTGCCGCTGATCCACCTCCAGGTTCCCTTGTACGTCGCTGAGCCATCCTTGCTCATTTGCACGGTGCCCTGGTAGGTAACGGTCACCTTGTCGCCGTTGGACATGGTCAAAACGTTGTAGCCGTGGCCGTTCGCCGAGAAGCCGTGCACTTCAGCGACGGAGACGTCGACTGAGGTTGTGGTCTTCACCCCCGCGATTTCGAGCGGCGTTGGCCAGGTGCAGTTGGCCTTGGTGAGCCCGACGGCGTGACCGGCGACATCGGGAATGTCGGCCGACGAATTCACGTCAGGCTTCCCGCAGCTCAGTTTTCCGGAGACCTTGGTCTGCGCACCAGCCGACACTGCGACAACACACAGCAGCGCCGCAACCATCGTTGATGTCCGCATGGTGGTGCCTCCGGTCCGCGGGGACGAGAAAGGGGGAGGATTAGCCCGCGATCAAGCATGTCGCCGACGTGGGTCGCGTCAAGATGCCGCCGGCGTCGCCGCGGCTCACGTTCGACTCCTCGCTAGGCCCGTGTCCCTCGACCGCGCCAACGACGGTCCAGCAACCCACCGCGTCCGCAAAAGGCACCGCCGGGGCCGTTCAATCATCAGCAGTGACCCACCTTCTCCGAGGCCGGAGCCCATGCTCGTCCCAAATCGAGTGCGTCTGCTCACTTCTGGCCTGCTGCTCGCCTCAGGCGGGCTGCTGGTAGCGGCTGCTGGGTGCGGACACGATCCGGTGGCGGCGCCGACGGTCCGTTCAGTCGCAGCGACACCGGCGGCCGCGCGATCCGCGACCGCGCTCGCGGTCAGCTCCACCAGCCCGGCATTCGGCGACCAGGGAGCCACCGTCGACGTGCACGTGTTCGGCAGCGGGTTCGCGCCCGGCGCGCAGGCCACGTGGCTGCTCAACGGCGTCGCCGATAGTCACGTGCACACGAACAGCACCTCGTACATCAGTGCGTCCGAGCTCGTGGCGAATATCACGATTGCCACCGACGCCCAGTTGGCATTTTGGGATGTGCAGGTGTCGTTGTCGAGCGGCAAGAACGGCGTCGGAAGCGACTGTTTTGAGGTCACGTCGGCCGAGGTGCTCGGGACCACGGGTGGCGACGTCAACGTCTACGGCATTAGTGAGCAACTCCAAGTCGCCGGCTACGCAACTGGTGGCGGGTTCGTATATGATGACGAGGCCGGGCTCGTCAATCTCGGTGGGGCGATGGTGATGGCGATCGATCCGTCCGGCACCCTCGCCGCCGGCAAGGTGGGCGACAACTTCATCCCGACGATCTGGGTGCGGCAAACGGCCGCCAATTGGGTCGCCGAACAACTTCCACAGTTGCCACATAGCATCGGTGCACGAGTTCAAGGCGCTGCACGAACGGCGGACGGCACGCTGCTCCTCGCGGGACTTGACGACTCCGCACTTTCGACCAAACCGAACGCGGCCAGACACAACCGAGTAGTGCTCTGGCGCCAAACCAGCGGGAATTGGTCAATCCAGAAGTACACGCTCCCAGACGGGTCGGTAAGCGGCGCCGCGCGCGCCGTCAATGGCCTCGCCCAGATCGCCGGCCGCCTCGACGCCGACAGCACCGGGGCCGTGTGGGAGGATGCCGTAACGTCGACGCGTCTTGATGGCCTGCCGAACGCGATCAATGCGCAAGGCACGCTCATCGTCGGCGAGCGCTCAGGCTACCCGGTTTACTGGTGGCGCGACCCGAACTCGCAAACCTGGCATACGACCGGTGTTCCGCTTCCGTCCATCGCACCCAACTCTTGCAGCGGCGGCACCGCCAATGATGTGAACAGCGCCGGCGTCATCGTCGGGTCGAGTTGCAACAGCGCGGGAAAATCACAAGCGACGGTGTGGCTCCTGGATTTCTCGGGCGCAGCTCCGGTCCTCGTCGGGACTCCCACCGCCCTGCCGGGCCTCGGGACCAAGAATACCACCGCCACTGATGTATCGAGTGCGGCCGCGGTAACGGACGCCGCTCCGTACGTCGTTGCTGGTGGCGCCCGATCCAATGGCACCCGTCTCGCCGTACGCTGGCGCCTCCGATGAAACCTCGCTCAGAACGTTCGCGGCAGTGACTGCACCTTAAATCCGTCTTCACCTTTCTCTCATGCGCACTCGCCGTCTTCGCGCCGCGTAGTTGACATCATGAGTGCGACGAGCATCTTCTCCCACGCCTTCCCGTCGCGAG
>DATJIZ010000128.1:0-29017 GCA_035492735.1 Gemmatimonadaceae bacterium
TCATGGAGCGTACCGGGATCGAACCGGTGACCTCCTGGTTGCAAACCAGGCGCTCTCCCAGCTGAGCTAACGCCCCCGAACAGCGAACCCTTGCCTGCGATTCGTACATTTGAATCTATCGGCGCGCGGTGTGGCATGGAACGGGCACTCTCGTGCACGCTGCCCCCGACACAACCCTGCGAGGCTCAGCGTGGAGACGACTCAGACGACCACTCGCCATATCACGATTCGTTGCCAGTTCTGCGAGACATGGAACCGCGTGGATGCGTCGCGCGCGGCGGATCGGCCCAAGTGCGGCAAGTGCGGCAAGCCGATGCTGCTCGACCGCCCGGTACCGCTGAACGACGAAACGTTCGCGAAGACAATCGACGAGAGCGACGTGCCGGTGCTCGTCGACTTCTACGCCGATTGGTGCGGGCCGTGCAAAATGATGGCGCCCTACGTCGACGAGATCGCGCGCGAGAAACAGGGCGCCGCGCTCGTCGCCAAGCTCGACACCGACCGTGCGCAGCGGACGTCGATGCAGTTCAACATCCGCAGCATTCCCACGAGCATCGTGTTCAAGGGCGGAAAGGAAGTCGCGCGACAGACGGGTGCGGTCCCCAAGCGCGTGCTCGAGGACATGCTGGCGCGCGCCTGACCGGCGCTCGCATGCGCGATTGGCGACTCGGGCTGCCGACTACTCGTGGGCCGGCAGCGGCTCCATGGTCTCGGGATTCACCGGAACCTGCACCTCGTCGCGATAGGGCGACGTGGACAGCGTCACGCGGATTCGCGGGAACGCATCGGCGAATGCGCAGTAGCACCAGCCCCACGCGCCGAGGTACAGCATCAACACGCCGATCTCCCAGATGCCGAACGGCAGCGTGTTCAACACACCATAGCCGGACGGATAGACCTCGATGTAGCGCATCAGCCACATGCCGACGATGCTGCACAGCGCGAACAGCGCCATCGTCGGCCTGAAGACCTTGGCGGCGCGCGACAGCAGACCGAAGAAGGGCGCGAAGAAAATCATCACGACCGACGCTACCGTCACCCACTTCCAGGGCTGAATGAGCCGCAGCCGCATGAAGAACGTTTCCTCACCCATGTTGCCGTACCAGATCACAAGGTACTGGCCGAAGGTGAGGTAGCCCCAGAAGGCGGTGAAGGCGAAGCACAGCTTGCCGATGTCGTGGTAATGCACTTCCTGGATCAGTCCGTCGGCGCTGTCGAGCCGCGCATCCCAAGCCATGACGAGCAGCGAAAACACCATGAGCGCGCTGAGCCAGGCGCCCATGAAGAACCACCAGCTGTACAGCGTGCTTTGAAAGTGCAACGAGAGACCCATCGACAGGTCCCACGACAGCACCGACCAGCCCATCGCGAACAGCAGCACCGAAAAGACGGCGAGCTTGCCCTGCAACGAATGCGTCGAGTGAATCTCCCGGCGCTCGTCGCGGAAGTTTCTCCGCATCCGTTCGCGGATGCCCGCCGCCCAGTTGGCGCCCCAATCGGGAATGCGCCCGACGTCGAGGCGCACCGACGTATACACATACCAGAAGCCGAGTACGACCATCAATCCCGCGATCAGGATGTCGCGAATGGTCAGGAACGCGGGATTGAAGTACACCATCTTGGCGTGTGACGGATACTCCTCATGCGTCCACGGGAAGACGTAGTTCCGGCCCGCGCTCAGCGTGAGCAGGAGAAAGACGAAGCCGACCGGCAGAAAGGCGACGTACCCTTCCATGAACCGGATCACGTGACGCGACCAGCGCGCGGTGGTGATGCGCTGCACCGCGACGATCGTGGCGCCGGCGCTCGACAGTCCGAAGAAGAACAGCCAGTTGAAATGGAACGCTCGCCACGCGCGATCGGGCGCAACGAGAATTCCGACGATGAAGATCACGAGCCCGATGCCGAACAGCGCGCCGAGTGCGGTCTTGATCCAGCTCGGGAGCTCTCGGCTCGTGGCGGCGAGCGCCTCTTCGGGCGTCCACTCGCGCGGGGTATGCAGGCTCACGGCTGGCGCTCCGGCTTCCTGGTCGTATCGGTCGCGGTTTTCGCGGCGCTGTCTGTCGCGGCTTTCGCGGCGCTGTCAGTCGCCGCCGGCGCGGCGGGTGTCGTCTGCGCGCGATGCGGATTGTAGTACGGCGCCGGGCGCGTCGGACCCATGGTCGATGCGCCGGGCACCAGCGACCCGGTCTCCCCAGGGCGACCGTGCGATGTGTCCGCCGCAATCCCCGGCAGCTTGCCTTGAATGCTCCGCAGATAGTTCACGATGTCCCAGCGGTCCATCTCTTCGATGCGATTGTACGTGGGCATCAAGCCGCGCCCGTTGCGGATCATCCCGAAGATGTAGCCGTCGCTCAGGGCGTTCGCCGCGTTCGAGCCGGCGCCGATGGCCGGTCCCACCATGCCGTACTTGGTCGCTGGGCCATTGCCCAAGCCGAGCGGGCCGTGACACGGCGCGCAGTTGATCTGGAATTGGATCCGGCCGCGAGCCACCGACGCCGAATCCGCCGGCACCGGGTTCTTGATGTTTGCCATCAGGGTGATGGTCTGCGGCATGGGCGTACGATCGTACTCGAAGCCCGGCGCGTACGATCCAGTGATCGGCACCGAGCCCTGCGGGTTCCCCCGGAACGGAATCGTGTCCGACGGCGTCTCCCACGGATCGATCTTGGGCTGTTGCTTGAAGTCGGTGAACCAGGAGCACCCCGACAAGAGAATCGTCGCGACCAAGCCGACCGCCCTCAGCCCCCTCTTCCCCCGTCCCCCTTCCCTCTTCCCTCGCTCAGCGCTCACGACGCACCTCCTCCGCCCCGTGCTTGCGCAGGATCGACATCGCGTCATCCATGCGGTCGGCATCGGTCACGACCCAGACGCCGAAGTGTCCGCCGCTGAAGCGCGGATCGTAGCCGACCGTGGTCGTGAGCCGCGGCACGTGGGCGAGGCCGAACATCGCGTACACCGTCATCAGGCCGCCGATCAGAACCATCACCTCGAATCCGAGAATCGTGAACGGGACCCAGCTTGCGATCGCCTTGCCACCAACGACGATCGGCCAATAGTCGGAGATCCATACGGGGATCCAGTAACCGAACGTCACACCCAACAAGCCGAAGACCAGCGTGTAGACACGCACCTTGCTGGGCGGATGCGCCATGACGTGCTCGAGCTCGTGGCGTGGCGTCGGCGTAAACACGGTGATGTCGCCGACGCGCTCCTTCTTGAGCTCCTCGATCGCGTGCACGGCCGCGTCGAGCTCGTGGAATGCACCAAGAACGCCTTGCATCAGTGGGGCGCCCCCGTGTCGTCAGGGTAAACGGTGCCTTCGGTGAGGTCGTGTTCGAGCCCGGCATGCGCGAGGCGCATCCGTGGCGGAATGATTTCCTTGACCTCCGACATCGCCATCACGGGCAGCTGCTTGATGAAGAGCAGGAACCACATGAAGAACCAGCCAAAGCTGCCGAGGAGGATGCTGTAATCGACGAACGTCGGCCGGTAGGTGCCCCACTGCCATGGCTCGAACTCGTGCGACAGCGACGGCACCACGATCACGAACCGCTCGAACCACATGCCGAGATTGATGAACAGCGACAGGATGAAGAGCCACAGCGGATTGCGCCGCAGCTTCTGCGACCAGAGCGAGAGCGGCAGGACGCAGTTGCACAACAGCATGATCCATGCGGCCCACGCCCACTGCCCGAACACGCGGTTCCAGAAATAGTTCTGCTCGAATGGATTGCCGCTCATCCACGCGACCTGGAACTCGGTGAGGTAGGCGAGGCCCACGACGCTCGACGTGAAGAGGCAGAGCTTGGCCGCCGCATCGAGGTCGTTGAGCGTGATGTAGTGCTCGAGCTTGAACGCCTTGCGCAGCGGAATGGCGATCGTGAACACCATGCCGATGCCGGAGAAGATGGCGCCGGCCACGAAGTACGGCGGGAAGATCGTCGCGTGCCAGCCCGGCGCGAGCGCCATCGCGAAGTCGAACGACACGACCGAGTGCACCGACAGCACCAGCGGAGTCGCGAAGGCGGCGAGGAACAGGTACGCGCGCGTGAAATGCCGCCACTCGCGATCCGAGTTGCGCCAGCCCAATGCGAGCTGCGCAAAGATCGCCTTGCGAATCGGATTCTTCTCGCGATCGCGCAGGATCGCGATGTCGGGGATCAACCCGACGTACAGGAACGTGCTCGAGATGGTCAGGTACGTGAGGATCGCGAACACGTCCCACACCAGCGGGCTCTTTGGGTTCGGCCAGATGAGCCGCCAGTTCGGGTACGGAATGAGGTAGAAGAACTTCCACGGGCGGCCGAGGTGCAGAATCGGGAAGAGACCCGCCGTCATGACGGCGAATACCGTCATGGCCTCGGACACGCGATAGATGCTCGTTCGGAATCCGGCGCGGAACAGATACAGAATGGCCGAGATCAGCGTGCCCGCGTGGCCGATGCCGACCCAAAAGACGAACGTGACGATGTACACGCCCCACATCACGGGCGGCTGATACCCAGCGGCGCCCAGCCCTTCGTGGATCTGGTACGTCCAGGCCGTCGCGCCGATGAGCATGCACAGCACCGCCGTGCCGAGCGCCGCGAACCAGCCGAGTGTCGGACGGAGCGTGCCGCCGATCTCGCGATCGACCTGCTCGTAGCTGCGAACGGCCGGGAAGCGGACCGCCGCGCTGGGAATGTTCGGCAGATCGGTGTTGTATGACGCCACCGACTTGGACGGAGTCGCAGAGGATGCCATGATCCGCGCCTCCTACGCCGGCGGCGCCGCGGCGCCGGATGCAGGATGGTTGACCTTCTTCAAGTACACCACCGCGGAGTAGGTGTTGAGCTCCTCGAACACGTGGTACGCGCGCTTGTCGTGGACGTTCTGTGCAACGGACCAGTTGGGGTCCGCCGCGTCGCCAAAGGTGATCGCGCGCGATGGGCAGGCCTGCGCGCACGCCGTCGTAAATTCGTCGGCCTCGACGCCGCGATGCTCGAGCGCCGCGCGGTTCTCGGCTTCACGAATGCGCTGGACGCAGAACGTGCATTTTTCCATCACGCCCTTGCCGCGCACCGTGACGTCGGGATTGAGCTGCCAGTTGAGCGGCTCCGGGAATGCATACTGTTTGCGATCCGACTCGCCGTACCCGAACCAGTTGAAGTACCGAACCTTGTAGGGGCAGTTGTTCGAGCAGTAGCGCGTGCCCACGCAGCGGTTGTAGACCTGCACGTTCAGACCGTCCGGCGAGTGATACGTCGCATACACCGGGCAGACGGGCTCGCAGGGCGCATTGCCGCAGTGCTGGCAGAGCATCGGGATGAACCGCGTCTCGAAATCGACGCCGAACTTTCCGTCGATGTTGCCCTCGAAGTACCGCTCGAGGCGGATCCAGTTCATCTCGCGGCCGCGCTCGATGTTGAACCCTGGTCGCTCGTCGGCCCAGAACGTCGCGTTCTGCCAGTAGGCGCCGACTGTCGGAATGTTGTTCTCCGCGTAGCACGCGGTGACGCACGCCGAACAGCCGGTGCAGCGCGCCAGGTCGACGGTCATCGCCCAGCGGCGCGCGGTCATGCCGCGCGGGTCGTTCGGATCGTACAGGCCCTTGTGCGTGCCGCTGTCGGCGGCGGTCGGCGCGCCCAATTCGCCCTGCGCATCGGCCGCGACCGGAGATCGCAGGCCCGGCAGAAAGTTGTGATTGGCGTCGCCAGGGATCGACTCCTTCGATTCCGGCCCGGTCGACGACTGCAACTCGCCACGACTTTCCAGCCGCCCCAGGTCAGCCGCGTTGACCGCCTGCGCGATCTCGCGACCGTGCTGCCGCGCCGATCCCTCGTTGCTCGGCAGGATCCGATGGTCGCCGGTCCTGGTGATCGAGGCTTTGGTCACCGTGAGCGCGATACCACCGGCGCCGTCCGTGGCCAGCGGCAGCAGATCGAGCGCCTGCACACCGAGGTTTCGCGAGTAGCGGCCGTAGCCCCACTGGGGAACGGACGGGTTGTGATCCTTGGGCTGGAAGCTCGCCATCTGCACCGCGGCTCGGTGGCCTTGCCCAAGCGGAATGCCGATCGCGTTCTTGTGAATTCCCAAATAAGGGAATGCTGGTGCCACGACCGAACCGGCCCCGGTCTTGACCTCGAGGAAGTCGCCCCGGGCCACGCCCAGGCGCTCGGCGGTCTCGGGGTGAAGCTCGACCCACGAGCTCCAGCAGATCTTGGTGACCGGGTCGGGGAGCTCCTGGAGCCACGGCTTGTTCGCGCCGCGTCCTTCGCCGAGCAACGGCGAGGGATAGGTGACGAGGAAGAAATCGCCGGTCGTGGTGGCGGGCGGCGCGATCGGCGCCGGCGCAGCCGCCGGCGCGGCGGCGACGGTGCGTGTCGCCACGTTCCCGGCGGCAATGCCCTTGGGCAGCGCGGCGGCGAGCGCCGGCGCGCCGCCGGCGAAGTTCGCGATGAACCACGTACGGTAGTCGGCCGCGGCGAATTTGCCGGCGGCAGCCGCGTCCTTCTTCGCCACGGCGAGCAATACGTCGCCCGTCGACCCCTTGATGGTTGGGAAAACGGGATCCATCGCCGGCTGCTGCAACGACAGTGTGCCACGCACCGGCTGCGCATCACCCCACGACTCGAGCGCGTGCAGATCCGGAATGACGAGATTGCACAGCTCCGTCGTCTCGTCGGGATAGCTACTGAAGCTGATGCGCGTGCCGACCTTCGCGAACGCCTCGGCAAACCTGGCCGACCGCGGCAGCGAATGCGCCGGGTTCACACCGCGGATGAACGCGATGCCGACCTGGCCGGCCCGCATTCGCTCCACGGCGGCGAGCAGTTCCGCCGGCGGCGTGATGCCGTCGAAGCCGGTGATCGGTTCGGCGGGACGAATCGTCGTGCCGACCGCCCCCGAGGCTTGATTGATCGCCGCCGCGGCGAGAGCGACGTCGAGCGCCTGGGGGCCCGTCACGCCCGAGAGTACGAGCGCGGGCTTGGCGGCGGACAATTCCGTGGCCAGTCGCTGCAGCACGGCTGCGTCGACACCGGCCTGCGTGGCGGCATCCTGAATGCTTCCCTTGCCGGCCAGCGCATTCGCGATCGCAAGCTCGCTACCCGGCGTGCACGCGATCCAGTCGTCGGCATTCAGACCGGTCAGCGATCGGCGCGGTCCGATGTAGACGAACCGCGGCGCGCCGTCGAGTTTCGCCCGCGCATCGGCGAAGTCGAGCTGCTGCGGTACGCTCGCGCCCCAGCCCTCGAGGAAGTCGGCGCCGAACGAGACGATCAGCTTGGCGGACGAAAAGCTGAGGCTCGGCCACGCCACTCCGTACGTGCGTCGATTCGCCTCGATCGTCGCCGCCGGCGCCTCGAAGTCGACGCTGAGATGGGGCGCCATGCCGAATGCGGCGAGCCAACCGTCGAGAAACACCGGAAAGCTGCCGCTCTCGTGCTGGTTCACGAACACCGCGCCGCCAGCTGCGTTGCTCGAGCGCGCCGTGGCGATCGCTTGACTCAATCGATTGATCGCGTCGTCCCAGGTGATCGCCTTCCACGTGTTGCCGTCTTTCACCATCGGCGTGCGGAAGCGATCGGGATTGTACAGGCCCTGCAGTGCCGCCTGACCGCGCGCGCAGAGCGCGCCGTGGTTCAAGGGGTGATCGGGGTTTCCTTCGAGCTTGATCGCGCGGCCATCGCGCGTCTCGGCGATCAGGCCGCACGCGGCGGCGCACTCGCGGCACGTGGTGGCGTAGTAGGTCGAAACGCCGGGTACCGTTTCGTCCGGCGAGACGAGATAAGGAATGAGCTTGCCGGTCTCCTCGGGCGAGCACCCGGCCGCGGCGAGCGCGGCTCCCGAGGCGCCGAGGACTTTGAGAAATTCGCGACGCTTGACGCCAGTCTTTTCGCTCATGTCAGTAGTGGCAGTTGGCGCAGTCGTACCGCGCTTTCTTGCGCGCGACGGTATCCGCGGCGGCCGTGGGGGCCGCGGCACTCGTCGGCTGCGGCGCGTAACCGGCGGCTTCGAGACCCTCCTTGGGGCTGTAGCCGTTGACGTGACAGCTCACGCACCAACCCATGTTGAGGCTCGAATACTGATAGACACGGTCCATCTTCTGGATCTGGCCGTGGCACGTCTGGCAGGTGACACCCGCGTTAATGTGCCGCGTATGCGGGAAGTGGACGTATTCGGGCAGTTTATGGATGCGGACCCAGGGGATCGGCTTGGCGTTGGGGCCGGAGCCGGCCATTACCGATTTTTGATCAGCATACTTGTACAGCTTGTCCAGCTCGGCGCTGTGGCGCTTCGGTCCCAGGTCGGACGCCGGGCGATCCGGCCCGATCAGGTTGTGACAGCCCATGCAGGTGGAGACGGCTGGCAGGCCGGGGTCCATGGACTTGTTCGCCGCATTGTGACAGTACAGGCAGTTCATGCCGAGCTTCTGCACGTGGACGGGGTGCGGAAAGGCGATCGGCTGAACCGGCGACCGGTTTTGCGAGGAGGAGGCGCCGCTGTAGGCGGAGAGCATCACGGCACCGATGGCCAGGGCAAGGAGCCCCGGAATAGCGGTCCACTTCCTTCGCTGGGTCATCGCGATGGGGTGAATTATCCGGATCGAAGGGCCGATGCGTCTTTGTGAACAAATTCACAAGGCGCCCGACTGGCCGGGAAATCTGAACGGACCGGATAGCTCACGCAAGGGAGCTAATCGGTTGCCTCATGACGCCGCCCGACAAATCGCACTCGTCGACGCGAGCTCCGCGTCACGAAGATCGTCCGGCAGCAAGTCGAGATTGGCGCGCGGTGTCTGAACCAGCCGCAGCGGCCACTGCGATCCGAACACGAAGCGCGACGCACCTACGTTGCGAAACAGCTTCGCCAGGTGATCCTCCGGCGGGCCCCAAATCCACGAGATGTCCCAGAAGACGCGACGCTGCTCGACCTGCGTGAGGCCCCAGTGCACCTCCTCGATCATGTCGCGACCCGCCGCGGCTACGACGAGGCGAACGGCATCGCCGGCACGCGCGAGCGATCGAATCGCCGCAGCGCTGAGATCGCCGGCGACATCCATCGGATGCCGCTGCCGGAGATCCTCGAAACGCACGGTGAGCAGGAGCGCGAGTCCCTGCTCGCCCGCGGCAACGGCTAACTCTCGCATCGCCGGATCGTGCGGTCCGAGTCCCCATTGCGGCGGATAGGCACGCACCGCGGGTGCGCCGGCAGACACGGCATCCTTCAGCGTCCGCTCCCAGTGCGGCCAGTCGGGCCGGATCGTGGGCACGGGGCGCAGGCGCTTCGCATGCGGTGCCAATGCGGCGAGCAGCTCGCCGTTGCCAGATCCCGGATCTCGATGGAACGCCGACGGCAGGTGCCCCACCCACGCCTCCGCGATCTCCTCGCGATCGAGCACGCGCAGGAGAGCGTCGGGATCGGGATGCGGCACATGCCGGAACGGGTACGGCCCGATGGTCGTGTTGACGTCCGTCGTCATGCGGCCGGCGCCTGCCCCGCGTTCGGCTCGGCTCGCGGAAATGCGCCGCGCGGAAATGTGCGCGCCGCATTCCGCCAGCGGATCGCCGACAGGTCGTCGCGTGTCAGCCCGATGTGCTCGAGGGCGCGGAGCTTCGCCAAGCCCGTGCACATCGTGAGATCGCAACCCCACAGCAGGCGCTCCGCGCCGAGCGCGGCGACCGCCGAGTCGAGCATACCACGGTCGACGCCACTGCCGGAGAGGTCGGGAAGGATGTTCGTGCAGTCGACTACAGCGGGGAACGTGTGCATGTAATCGCCGCCACCGCCGATGTGTGCGAGGATGAACGTCGTGCGGGGATGCCGAGCGGCGAGCCTCGCGAGATCGGCGCCGTCGGAGATTTCCTGCGACGGCCATTCGCGCCGCCGATGCTGCCAGATGTGATGCAGCATCGGGAGGCCGCGCTCACCGGCAAGAAACGCGATTGGGTCGAGCAGCGGATCGTCGGCGCGTCGGCTCGCCAGGAGCTTGACGCCGATCGCACCGCGCGCGACGCAGCGTTCGATCTCGTGCAGCGCGTGGTCCGTGTAGTTGGGATTCACCGTCACGTACATGCGGACGCGGTCGGGCTCGGCCGCGCAGATCGCGAGCATCGCATCGTTGCCGCGCGTCACGTCGGCCGGCGACGGGAAGTACGTCGGCGATGTGAACCCGTAGCTACCGAGAACGGAAGCGACATGGTAGGTGATGCCCATCCGCTCACCGGCGCGGAAGCGCGCGGCATTCACCGCTTCCCAGTCGGCGCGACCGGCGTCGGCGTGGTAGAAATGTGCGTGGGCGTCGATCAACGGCCCGGATGAGGCACCCGCGAGTGGACCATCGCCACGCCGTTCGCTCAACCGCCGGCTTCCTCGTCGCGAAGCTCGACGAGCGCGCCGCTCGCGCCGCGCTCGAGATCGCGGAGCGCGTCTTCGTCGTGCGCCAGCGCCGCGTAGTTGTATGCGCCGCGCTTGAACAAGACGCCATTCGTCGCGGCGAGCTCGAGGAATCGGCGCTCGCGCTCCGGCCGATCGAAGCGCAGCATCCACATTGGATCGACGCCGTCGACCGTGATGCCCGCGACGCCGCTCGCCTCGATCGCGGCGCTCACGGCGCGGCGCATCTCGGCGCCGATGTGCCAAAGCGAGTCGCAGACATCGACCTGATCGTGCCACGAGAGCACGGCGGCTGCCGCGGCGAGCGCCGACGCCTCGCCCGCCAACGTCGACGAGATCCACGTCCTGCGCGCGGCGTCCATGACGTCGCGGTCGCCGACGACGGCGGAGAGCGGAAAACCGTTCGCCATCGCCTTGCCGAACGCCGCGAGATCGGGAACGACGTCAGCGTAGGCCTGGTACCCGCCAGTTCGCAAGCGAAAACCGGTCTTGATCTCGTCGAAAACCAGCACCGCGCCCGCCGACGTGGCGAGCTCGCGCGCGCGCGCGACCCACTCGGTCGATGGCAGGCGCTCGACCACCGGTTCGATGACGATCGCGGCGAGCTGGTCGCCCGCGTCGGTCACGGCGCGCTCGAGCGCTGCGACGTCGTCGAACGGCACGCGCCGGAAAACGTCCTTCACGCCCGCCGGAACACCAAGCACTTCGTCCGAACACCAATCCAGCCAGCCAAAGTAGCCACAACCAATCACGACATCGCGCGCCGTGTACGTCCGCGCGAGCCGCACGGCGGCCGCCATGGCCTCGGCGCCCGTCTTGAGGAATTGCACACGATCGGCGCACGGAATTACGCCGCACAGGCGCTCCGCCACATCGACCTCGAGATAGCTCGACAGCGCTGAAACGTTCCCCGCTGCGATTGCATCGACGACGGCCCGGATCACGTTCGGCTCGGCGTACCCGAGCGCGACGGCGCCGAGGGCCATCGTGCAGTCGAGATACTCGTTGCCGTCGACGTCCGTCAGGCGGCAGCCGACTGCCCGAGCGAAGTGTGTCGGGCCGTTCGCATCGGCGGCCCCGTACAGCGCCTCCGAACGTTTGCTGCCGGTCGACGCGCCCGTGGGAAGCACGGCGCGCGCGCGCGTGGTCCAGTCGGCCTCATCATGCTCGATGACTTCGGCGCTCTCGTCCTCGGTCTCCTCGACGACGGCTTCATCGACCGGCGCGGCCTCTTCGACCATCTCCGGATTTTCGGTGATCTGCTCGGATCGAGCGGTCTCCTTGCCGCCACGGTCGAAGAATCGGCGAAATGGCATGTGCGGAAGAAGGGCGCGTCGGAAGACGCCGTCAACCCCGGCGGCCGGTGCGCTCGAGGTAGCGCACGACCTCGATCGCCATCGCGCGCATGAGCGAGATCTCGCGCGCGTCGGGCGCCGCGCGGAACGTGAGCGACCTCAGCGTCCGCATGATGTGCTCGGGGTAGCGCGTCTTGAAGAATTCGATCGCGGTGAGCGCGTTCGCGGCATCAGCGAAGAACTTCTCGAGCTGCTCGTTCGATGCCGGCGGGGCATCCTTGCGCGGCGGGGCGATGGTGCGCGTGGCATCCGACGCGCCGAGGTGCAGCTCGTACAACGCGACCAGCGCTGCCTGCGCCAGATTGAGCGACGCGTGGTCCGTCGTCGGGATCGTCACGACGGCGTGGACGCGGTCGAGAATCTCATTCGGAAGCCCGCTGTCTTCGCGACCGAACACGATCGCCACCGGCCCCTCTACCGCCGCCGCCAGCAGCTCGCTCGCCGCGGCCTTTGGCTCGAGGGCCCGGCGCTTCGCGGCACGACGCCGTGCCGTGAAGCCGAACACGCGAATGCAGTCGGCCAGCGCGGCGTCGAAGCTCTCGAATCGCTCGATGCGCTCGATGAGGTCCATCGTGCCGTGCGCGATCCCCTCGAGCTTGATCTCCTCGTACTCGACCGGATTCACGAGGCGCAGCCGGCGCACGCCCATGTTCTTCATCGCGCGGATCGTCGCGGCGATATTGATCGGGTTTTGCGGTTCGACGAGGACGACGACCACCGCGTCGAGCAGCGAGTCAGTCATCGACGACTCGAATGGGGATGAGATGTTCGGCGCCGTGGCGATCGCCGCGAAGATAGACGAACTCGCCGTTCGCGCCGCTCATGACCAGTTGCCCGCGCCGCCGCTCGCGACCGGCCGGCATCTCGTTGACGATGGCGTCGATCGCGCGCGGAGGCGTGGACGTTTCGACGCTGACGCGCATTCGGTAGCCGGTCTCGCTCGGCCGCCACTCGGCACGGATCGGCAACGGCGCCGCCCAGCCGTCGAGCTGTCGCATGCGAACGGTCGCGGGCGAGGTTTCCGGAACGAGCATCCATCCACTTTCGCCACGATCGGTACGAACGTAAAGCTGCACGCCGTCGCCGTTCACGTCCGCCGGCTCGTTGTCGTAACGGTTGACCGCAGTGGCCGGAGTGAACGTGCGGTCGCTCCGCGCAACGTCGATCGTGAGCTCGAGGACCGGCGCGCACCAGCGCAGCGAGATTGCGGCGCCCGGACCACCAGCCTCCGCCCAACTCGGCTCGGATCGACGATAGTGCGGCTCGCCAAGCCGGAACTCGACGAGCCTGCCGCTGGCCGGCAACTCGATTTCTTTCGCAGCGCGAACGGTCACGACAGCCGGGGACGTTGCGGCGCTCGTCGGCGTCCAGCCGCCAAGATCGATCCCGCTGCGGGCGCTTCCCGCGTGCAATTCGACGTGCCATCCCTCATCCGCCTCGCGATGCTGGTGCACCGATCCGTCGGTCAGTTGGATGCGAATCTCATGATCCAGGCTCACCGATGCGACGCCGCCGGACCAGGACCACACGAGTACATGAGCGCCGCTTCGCCCGCGAGCTCGAAGCATGCGGAACGCCGCGTCGCCGCGGCCCGGCGCCGCCGGCGCGACAGCGCGCCACCACTCGCACTCGCTGCTCGAACGTGCCCACAGAGTGAGTTGGTGCCCCTTGCCAGCCGACGCGCGGCTCTCGACGGTTCGACCCACAGGCACGCGTTCGGCCGTTGCGTCGCGGACGAACTCGAAGCCATCCTCGAGCCCCGATCCGCCCTCGAGGTGCTCGGTCACGGGCGACGCGGTGTTGCCGACGAGCGCGAGATCGACATGCAACGGCAGATCGAACGTGACGTCGTCGGCCGCCCGCCACGATACCGTGTCAACCACGTACTCGGGCATGACGACGACCGTCCGCCCGGCGACGACGCCCGGGGCAATCTCCGCGACGGCACGGATCCAGCCGGCGGCGCCGCGCTCATCGTAGGCGCGCAGCTCGCCGTCGACCGACGCTTGCGACCTGCCATTCACGAGCGGCGCATTGTGCGCGAGCGTGCTTCTGTACCAGTGCAGTGTGCGCTCCACGTACGAGCCGGTTCCCATGTCATCGAGCCAGCGCGTTGCGCCGTCGGCCAGGAGCAGATTGAGGCGATCGGGATGGCCGTGGCCGCCACCGCTATGACCGTAGTTGAGGGCGACGTAGGCACGGGCCTCGTCTCGCCGGAAAACCGCGATGCCCTGCCCCGGCAGGAGCACCGATCGCATCGGCGTGGCCTCGAGCGATCCTAGCTCCGGCAGCGCGAACAGCAGCGCGCGCCAGCTCAAGTCCGTCCGGTCGAGCGCCGTCGGCGGCATGTTGCGTTCGACATCGGCGGCGGAGACATCACGACCGGATCGACCTCTAGGAACGTCATCGTCGTACATGCGTCGAAGCGCATCGCGCAGCACGGCGTCGTTCCGCCGAGCGAGTCCCAGCTCGCAGTGCTCGGCGATTCGCCACTGTCGAAGCGAGATCGCATACTGCGAGTCGCGACGCGACGGCAGCGTGAAGTCGGGCAGCGAGGTCAGAAACGGAGTCGAGAACCCCAGCTGAAACCGATCGAGCAGCGCCCGGGGGATCTCCAGCCCTGCCGTTCGCGCCATGGTCACGCCATACCACAGCCCGCGATGAGCGAAGAGATGATAGTTCTCTCCTTCGTACCACGTGCCGTCCTCGAGCAATCCGCGGCCGATCTGCCCGGCCACGCCGGAGTCATCGAACACGATGCGCGCAACCGCGCGATCGTCCCCGAGCAGGATCGCCGCGGCGAGGAGCGCGGCGCTGTTCCAGACCTGCCGGTTCGACCCGCCTTCATCATACGTGGCGATGATCGCACGGCTCGGCTCGATGATGCGGTCGCGAACCCGCGCGGCGAGCGCGGGCAGCCGATGCTCGAGCAGTCTCGTGGCGACGCAGATCTGCAGCAGCCAGATAGACTCCAGATACGTGCTGAAGAAGAGCCGGGTCGGGCCCAGCACATTGTCCACGTTCGGGTAGGTCAGGTAGAGATCCGCGTAGGCGGCAAGGATCGCCTCGGCGAGCGGCTCGAATCGCGAGAACCCCGCCACGCGCGACAACCCGGCGGCGTGCACGGCGCGTTCAGCGAGCCAGAGCTGATACCAATAGATCCAGAATCGATCGTGCAACTCGCCCCGGTAGACCGTGCCGCAGCGCGGGCACCGGTGTTCGTGCGGCGAGAACGGATCGAAGTCGAGCATCGTGCCGTCGCGCGCGCAGCGGCCACCCTCGCGTGAGAGAAGCGCCTTGTCCGGCGGAACGTAGAGCGGTCGCGCGAGCACGTTGTCGAGATCGATTGCCAGTGATTCGGCGAGCGGGGCAAGCGGGCCGCGGGCGACCAGCTCTCGCGCGTCGAGATCGGCGTCGGCGATCAGCAACGGGATCATCGCGCCGCCACCGCGTGCGTCGGCGCCGACGACGTGCGCCAGCGCACGAGCGAGACCATCTCGCCGCGGAGGTCCATCTCGACACCGTGGAGGCGCCGGGATATGCCCTGGACCCCGCGCGAGTGGTAGATCCACGCGACCGGCGTCGAGTCCGCAAGCAGGCGCTGCACGTCGCGCCACGCTTTGGTACGCGCCGAATCGGTCCGCGCCTCGCGCGCCGCGACGAACAACGAGTCGAGCCTGGACGAGTGGAAGCCGGTGTAATCGAGCGCCCCGCCCTTCTGCCGTGACTCGAACATCGATGCCAGGAACGAGAGCGACACGTCGCCCGGGACTCCGGCCACGAGCACGTCGAACCGTTTGGTCGAGGCGCGCGCTTCGGTGAGAAACGTGCCCAGCTCCACCTGGCGGATGTTGACGCGCACGCCGCGTAGCGCGAGATCGGCCTGCACGAGTTGCTCGAGGGCGTTGTCGCCGCTGCCGACGGTGAGGAGATCGAACTCGAGCGGCCGTCCACCGCGCGTGCGCGCGCCGCTCGTGGCGTTCGCACCGCGACGCCAGCCCGCGGCGTCGAGCAAGGAATCGGCAAGCCGCCGATCGTGAATCGGCCGCGCCGGAAGCACGAACGGACTTTCTGGCGGGACCGGGCCGGCGGCGGGCGTGCCGTATCCGGCGAGCGCGGCGAGCACGATCCGCTCACGGTCGATCGACGCCGAGATTGCCCGACGCACGCGAGCGTCGTCGAACGGCGGTTTGGAAACGTTGAATACGAGTCCGGTGGTGAAGAGAATCGGGTAATCGAGCACGCGGACCATGGGGTCGTGTGCCGCAAGCGAGGCCATCGTCGGCGCGATCCCGGCGATGTCGAGATCCCCGCTCTCGAGGCCTGCGAACTTGGTCGTCGGCTCGTCGACCACTGTCACGACGAACCCGGCGAGGAGCGGCGGTCCGCCGAGCGAGGCCGGGAATCGATTGTTGCGGCGGAACACCCAGCGCGCACCGGCGCGGCGCTCCACAAAGCGAAACGGCCCGTTGCCGACGGGCGCCAGGTTGAACGGCGCCCGCTTCATGTCGGCATGCGGCACGGTTCCGAGCAGATGCTGGGGAAGGATCGGCAGCTCACAGAGAATCGACGGGAACGCGGGCTGCGCGGCTCGGTACTCGATGACAACGGTCGAGTCATCGCTCGCGCGGACACGGTCGATCCCGGCGAGGTCGGCGGCGCGCCAGTAGCCCGTGGCCGGATCCCGCGCGGCGTCGATCGTGAACGCGACATCGCGCGCCGTCGTCGATACTCCGTCGTGCCAGCGGAGCTCCGACGTCAGGTGGAGCGTGAGCGCGCGATGGTCGGCGGACCACGACCACGATCGCGCGGCGTACGGCACCGGCGCGAGCATGGAGTCGTATTGCGCGAGCGTCACGAACAGGGCGAACCGCTGGATCTGGCGAGAGAGCGAGTGAATCGTCACCAACGGATTACCGGATTCGAGATCGGTGCCCGAGGCATACACCGCGACGTCGGCGGGCCGCTGAGCCGACCAACATGCCGCCGCACAGACCAGTCCGAGCATACCGATCGACGCACGAGCAGTTGACACCCGCCCACGTGCGTGCAGGTTCAACGCGTGCATCCTCGCGCCATGCTTCGCCGAATCGCCGGCGCGCTGCTGCTGCTCTGGCTGGTGCTCACGATCACGTTCGCGCTCATCCGACTTGCTCCGGGTGATCCCGCGACCTTCCTCGTCCCGCCGTCGGCGACGCCGGCCGACGCGGCGCGCATTCGCGCCGAGCTGGGGCTCGATCAGTCGATCTGGGTGCAATATGCACGATGGGCGGCCGGGGTGCTGCACGGAGACCTCGGCGAAAGCTTCTCGCTGCAGCAGCCGGTGACGCGCGTGTTGGCCGACGCGCTGCCCGTGTCGATCGGGTTGGGAGCGGCGTCGCTCGCGCTCACGTTCATCATCGGCGTGCCGATCGGGATGCTTCAGGCGGCGCGACGGGGGCGGCCGCTCGATCGCGCCCTGACCATCCTGACGACGTTCGTCTACGCGGCGCCGAGCTTTTGGCTGGCGCTCGCGCTGATCGCGGTGTTCACCTACGGTGCCGCGGCGTGGGGCCTCCCGGCCGCGGTGCGACTGCCGGCCTTCGGCCTGCACGCGCCCGGTGTGCAGCTCCAGGGCCGCGCCGCGTTCGTCGATCTCCTGCGGCATGCCGTGCTGCCTGTTTCGATCCTGGCCGCCGTGGGCGCGGCGGGCATCGCGCGCTACGCCCGATCGAGCGTTGCCGACGTGCTGTCGCACGAATTCGTGCGCACCGCGAGGGCCAAAGGCGCGAGCGCCGCACGCGTCTACTTTCGCCACGTGCTCGCGACCGTGCTGCCCGCGCTCGTTGTGCTGTTCGCGCTGTCACTGCCGGGTCTCGTGGCCGGCTCGATCTTCGTCGAGGCCGTTTTCGCCTGGCCGGGCATGGGCCGGTTGATGGTCAACGCGATCATCGCGCGAGACTACCCATTGGTGATGGGAGCCGCGGCGGTGTACGCGGCGGTGGTGGTGTTCGCGAACCTTGCCGGCGACGCGGCGCTGCCGCTCGTCGACCCGCGGCGCCGCGCGTGAAGCACGCGTTCGCCTGGCGCCTCGAGAACGTCGCGACCGGAATGCTGGTCGTGCTCGCGACCGCCGCCGTGCTCGTGCCGATGTTGTCGCGACAGGACCCGCTGGGGATCGGCGACGTCCTCGCGCTGCGGCTCGTTCCGCCGCTGTCACGCGATGCGCACGGGGTGTTTCATCTGCTCGGGACCGACCGCTTCGGGCGCGACTTGTTCGTGCGGATGATGTTGGCGGGGCGAATCTCGCTGGCCGTCGGCGTGGTGGGCTCGGTGTTCGCGAGTGCGGCGGGCACGACGATCGGTGCGATCGCCGCGTGGACGGGCGGCATCGTCGATCGCGTGTTGATGGCGCTGGCCGACGCGCTCCTCGCGCTCCCGCGGCTCGTGCTGCTCCTCGTATGCACGACGCTCTGGCGGCCGGGCCTTGCCACGGTTGTCGTGGTGCTCGTGTTCACCGGGTGGATGGGCGTCGCCCGACTCGTGCGCGCCGAGCTGCTGGGCACGCGATCGCAACCATACGTGGACGCCGCACGGGCGCTCGGCGCGTCACCGATGCGACTCCTGTGGCGGCACGCGCTTCCGAATTCGCTCGGACCGGCGATCGTCGCGACCACGCTCGGCGTTGGCAACGCGATTCTTCTGGAAAGCGGCCTGTCGTTTCTCGGAATGGGGATTCAACCGCCGCGACCGAGCTGGGGCAACATGATCGCCGGCGGCCGCGATCTGATCGTGGTGGCCCCGTGGGTGGCGATCGCGCCGGGACTTGCCCTGATCGTGACCGTACTCGCCTGTACGCTGCTCGGCGACTCACTGCGCGACCGGCTGGCGGGCGAAGCTGGCGCGACGCTGCGCGACCGCGCCTGATACGGCGCACCGGTCAGCGGACCAGGATCGTCGCCACGTCTCGTGCACCCGCGCGAAAGTGCACGGCGCGCGCGACGGCGTCGATTTCCGCGATCGGCGTTTCATCCAATCGCGCCAGACGCGCATCATGAACATCGAACGGAAGCGTCCACACGCCGTCGACCGGCTCATCACACACGTTGATGCAGCGGAGCACGATCCACTGGCCGTCCTCGCTTTCCTTCACTGCGGAGAATGCCAGACCATCGCCACTCAGTGCCACGCCGGCGACGGGCGCCGGCAGCGTCAGCGCGGATCTGAGCGTCGTACCGACCGGCGCGCAGAGCACATCGTCGGCCGTGCGCTCGATCCTGTCCAGAGTTTCCACCGAGCGTCCGCCGTGTAGGAAGACAGCGAGCCTCGCCGCGAATGGCCCGCGGCACTGCGCGTCCGGTGTCGGCGTCGGCCACCCGGCATGTCCCGGACGCTCGGGCAGATCATTGCGCGAGAGCTCGCCGACGGCGCGCACGAGGGTGACGGCAAGCGCTCCATCGTCGAACGACTCGTATTCGGCGAGTCCATCGCTGTACAGCGAGAACCCGCGATCGGCATCGAACAACGATGCATAGCGATGCAGCGGGGCCGTGCGAACGACCTGCTCCGCGTCCTCGTCCGCAGGCTGAACGAGGAGCCGCTCGCGACGCACCGGCCCGAACGCGGCGTCGGCCCACGACTGCGGGATTCGGACATCGGAGGCAATCCGCAGCCGCAGTCGATGGTCGCGACCGTAGTTCTCGCCCGCGACATGCAGACGCAAGAATGAAACATCGGCATCCAGGATCAGCTGCAGCGCCACGTCGGCAATGCGATCGCCGCGGTCGTCGCCGGCGATGCGATACGAGAGCGCGAGCGTTCCCCGCAGCGGCCCACGATCGACGCGGCGGCATCCGCGATACTGCACGCGGAAGCTCCGCTGGCGCGGCGCGGGCGTGTACAAGTCGCCGACATCGGACTGGTCCTCGAACGCGAACAGCGACTCTATGTGCCGAGCGCCATGTCGCGTTTCGAGCGACACCGTACCGTCGTCGGAGACCCGGACCGCGAGATGCAGGTTGCGAAGCGCATTCCGGTCCACGCGCACGGGTTCCGTGGGACGTGCCGACCCGCGACCGCCCGCACCGACCGCGTAGCTCGCGATGCCGTACGGCGGCAGCTCGGGGACCCACGCCGCGACGCGGGTGACGCGCACGAGATCGTTATCGGGATAGTGCTGCGGCGACTCGAGGCGACGGTGCTCCATCGAACGTGAGAGCACCTGAAGCGCGCCGAGCGCGGGAATGCGCGGGCGTGACGCCAGCGGAGGGGCCGGCGCCGGCTCGAGGCGCGCTGATCCCGGTCCCACCGGCACGTCGGCGACGAGCTCCTCGATCTCGATCGTCACGACGCCCGAGCGCGGCCGCGGCGCCGGATTTCGGATGACGACGATTGGCTGCCAGCTCTCGCGCGACGCTCGGGCGAGCACGCGGTCGTGGCCGATGAGCTGCGCGATCGCATCGTCGCGCACCGCCGCCGCCTGATTGCGGGCCGATTGCAGCCGGAGCTCCATCGCGGCCGCGACCTGGTCGATCGAGCAGCCACAGAGCGTGTCGTGCGGATGCGCCGTAAGCAGGGTGCGCCACGCCTCGTCGAGCAACCAGCGGCGCGACGCGTCGCGGACGCGTGCCGCGAGCGCATCCCACGGCTCGGCGTCCCGCACAAGCGCGCGCTCGGCCAACGCGTTGAGACGCTTCTCATGCGCGCGTGTGCCGAACGTGCCCTGCAGCGTCCAGGCGTAGCCGTAGGAATCGCGCAGCTCGCCGCGTACGGTGGCGAGGCGATCGCGTCGCGCGCTGGACGCCAGACGTTCGGCGAAGCTTCGCAGGGAGCTCGGGTGCACGCGATCCACATCGGCCGCGTGCTCGAGGGCGCTCAGCGCGGAGCGGAGGTCGCGTTGGCGCGCGTGGTGGTCGGCGCCATTCGTGACGAGCGCGATGCCCGTGGTCGACCGGGGAGCCAGCTCGTCCCGCATGCGCCGCCAGCGGTCGGCCGCGGCGGCCGGATCGGCTGGCAGATGCGATCCGAACTCGTAGCCGTCGCGCGGAAGATGGTAGAGCAGCGCTTCGTCGCCATTTGGCGCAGCCCACAGCGCGGTATCGCCGGAGGGAAATCGCGAGCTCCCGTAGCCGCGCCAGAGCACGATGACAGGAAAGCCAAAGCCTGCCGCAATCGTGGGCAGCGCCGCCGGGTGACCGAACGAGTCTGGGCAATACAGTACGGGCGGCGCCGCCGCACCCAGGCGACGAAGCACGCGGGCGCCGGTGAGGAGATTTCGGACGAGCGCCTCGCCACCGGGAATGAGCTCGTCGGCGAGGACGTACCACGGACCTGCCTCGAGCCGGCTCTCGCCGAGGAGGTTCTCGAGCGCCAAGCGACGGTCGGGCCGAACTGCCAGGTAATCCTCGAGCACGATCGCCTGCCCGTCGAGCAGAAAACTCTGGCCGACGGGCGGCGGATCGTCGAGCAACTCATCGATCAATGCAACCAGACGCTGCCGAAAGACCTCGGCAGGGTGGTACCACTCACGATCCCAGTGCGTGTGCGAAACGAGATGGACGTCGAGCATCGAAGCGGCGGACGGATGGGATGCTACTGGCGGGCTCCGGAATCTGTCTCATCGGAGCCACCTGATCCATTGCGCCGCTTCGAACGACGACTCAGACCACTGGCCGCCGGCCGGTCACCAAGCGAATCACGATGATGATCACCGCGATGACGAGCAACAGGTGAATGAGGCCGCTCGTGACGTGGAACGCGAGGAAACCGAGCGCCCACAGAATGACGAGAATGATCGCGAGTGTGATGAGCATTTGTCCCTTTCTCCGGTGCGATGTTGCGGGTAGTACGACGGATCGGCCCGGCAGATGGGCAACTGTCGTACCGGACTAAGCGGCAGCGTTCGGTTTCCGCTCACGGGATCGGCGGCGGATGGTCCTCGTCCGCCGGCCGATCGACCAGCGTCGGACGCGGCGCGGCGGCCCGCTCGTCGACCCGTTCCGTAGCGGGCTCGATGCGCGCCGTGTCGAGCGAGGTACGCTCGAACTCGCCATGTCCCGGTCCGCCGGAGCCGCCCAGCCTCGCGTGCGCCGAGCGCGCCATCAGGATCCGGGCAGCCCGGACATCGTGTCCGACATCGATGATCAGATGCGCCAGGTCGCCCGTGCCCCACAGCACGCCGGCCAGTACGATCAGACGGCTCGCCTCCCCGAGCAACGTCGGGAGGGAGGCGGCGCCCTGCGTATAGATCCCCGTGACGATCTCGGCGACGAGGAGCAGCAACAGGATGACCGCCATGAACCGGAACAGCTTCGAGAGGTAGCGCAGCCCCGTGTACGGCTCGATGTCAGTCGCGCGGACCTCGCGAATCTCGCGGACGTCGCGCTCCTTATCGCGCTCCTTGGCGCGCTCGGACTTGCCGTTGTGGGCTTCCTTGCTCAGCCCGCCAACCTCTTCGTAGGTGGGGCCGTCCGAAAGTCTCCGATACTCCGCCACGTCAGCCTCCTGAAGTGCCCGACCAGCGCGCTCGATAGCCACGCGCGTCGATGTGAATGAAAGGTCCGTGCCCGGGCGCGGCCGTATAGACGCCAGCGCCGCCAACCAGCTCCGGGTGAGCCGCCTCCACGCGGTCGGCCGCCTGCTGAATCACCCGCGCGTCGTCGATCGTGATTCGGCCGTCATGGTTCAGGTCGTCCATCTGGCCGTCGCCATTGCTGTCGATGTAGATGTCGGCCGCATCGCCGTACATGTGTCGGCTGAGATTCGCCCGGCCAGCGGGGTTGCCGCCTGTCTCGTTGTACTGTGGCGATCGAAAGCCGCTCATCACCTTCACGCCGTGCACGTCGTAGCCGTGCGCCTCGAGGTCCGACAGCACGAGCTCGAGCTTGTCGACGAGCCGCGGCTGCAGCACTAGGTACTTGGGCCACACATTCGGCTGATCGTGCGTGAGGAAGTCGCGCAGCTTGAAGTGATCGGAGACCGGCGTATCGGCGTTCTCCCGGGTCACCTCGATGAATCCAGCCGGATTTCCATATGCGCCGGCCGGCGCCCGGCCGGGATCGCGCGCTCCGTGCTCGCCCGGCCAGTTGCCGACGTAGTACAGACCGATGCGACCGTTTTGCTTCGTGGTGAACGGCAACAGTGCGATGATGCTGAAGTTCGCCACGGGCCGCACACCGTTGCCGATCGCCAGGAGCACGCTCCAGATGCCGGCACCCGTGGGCGCTGCGGCGACTCGACCGGGCTGTGCGTACTCGATGCGCGCACCCGGCGGCAGCGTGTCGGGGTGCAGCGGCGTGGGTTGCGGCTCGATCGTCGCGCGGAGCTTTCCGCTGACGCCGCGCGCCGACCGCAGCATGCGGTCGGCGATCGCGTCGAGGGTCGCGTCGGTCAGATACGCAGTCGTTGGCGCGCCCGACCGGGTGATGGCGTTCGCAAACCTCGACGCGCTCCGCTCGGCCACAGCCGCCGGCGCCAGCTCACGCGCGTGCGCGATCGACCAGCTCCATCCGGCGACGAGAATGGTGATCACGAGAGCGGCGAGGACGGTGACCATCCGCTCGCGAGCCGTTGCATCCCAATCGCGACTCGTGGAACTTCCTCGGCTCACGACACCACCTCACGCCCACCCACGCCTGCATGCACTCGCTGCTCGACTGGTTTCATCGCGTTCGCGACGTCCGCGGAATCATCGCCTGGGGCGGCTACGCCGGCCTGACGGGGATCATCTTCGCCGAGACCGGCCTTCTGGTCGGCTTTTTTCTGCCCGGCGATTCGCTGCTCGTCACGGCCGGTCTGCTCGCTGCGACGACCGGCGTGTTCAACGTCGTGTGGCTCGGTCTGCTGCTGACCGTCGCCTCGATTCTCGGCAACACATCGGGCTACGCCATCGGCAAGGCGACGGGAGAGCGGCTGTTCCGGCGTGAGGATTCCCTGCTCTTCAACAAGAAGCATCTCTATCGCGCGCACGAGTTCTACGAACGCCACGGTGGCAAGACCGTAGTGATAGCGCGATTCATGCCGATCGTTCGCACCTTCGTCCCGGTCGTGGCCGGCATGGCCCGGATGGGCTACAGGCGATACACCTTGTACAACGTGATTGGAGGACTGGGATGGATCTGGGGCATGCTGTTCATCGGCTATTTCCTGGGGCGCTACATTCCGGGCATCGATCGGCACATCGAGACGGTGATCGCGGTGGTGATTCTGCTCTCGCTGCTGCCGGGGATCATCGGTTGGCTTAGAGCAAGGAGACGCTAATGCCCTTCACGCTGCCCCCGCTGCCGTACCCGTACGACGCACTCGAGCCGCACATCGACGCGCGCACGATGGAGATCCACCACACGAAGCATCATCAGGCCTACGTCAACAACCTGAACGCCGCGATCGAGAAAGCGCCCGAGCTGGCGAACAAGTCGCTCGATGAGCTCATGCGCGGCGCGAACAGCCTGCCCGAAAGCGTGCGCACCGCCGTGCGCAACAACGGCGGCGGCCACTGGAACCACAGCATGTTCTGGCAGCTGATGGGACCCGGGAAGGGCGGCGAGCCGCGCGGCGCATTGGCTGACGCGATCCGGCAATCGTTCGGCGACTTCAGCAAACTCAAAGAGCAGTTCGCCGCGGCCGCGGCCGGTCGATTCGGCTCCGGCTGGGCCTGGCTCGTGGACGACGGCGGCAAGCTGTCGATCACGAGCACGCCGAATCAGGACAACGTGCTGATGGACGGCAAGAAGGCGATCCTCGGGTTGGACGTGTGGGAGCACGCCTACTACCTCAAGTACCAGAACCGCCGGCCCGACTACGTCACGGCCTGGTGGAACGTCGTGAACTGGGACGAGGTGGCGAGCCGATTCGGCAGATAGGCAAGCTCCGTACGGCCGCTCGGGTCCAGCGATGGCACTGAGCGGCTCGATCATCGTCCTGCTCCTCGTCGCGGCGGCGGTGGCGCTCATCGCGCCACGGGCGCGGATCCCGTACACCGTCGCGCTGGTCGTTGCGGGCCTGCTGCTTGGCTTCGTGCCGCTGCTGCACCCGCCGCCGCTCACGAAAGAACTGCTGTTCACCGTTTTCCTCCCGGGTCTGCTGTTCGAGGCGTCGGTACAGCTCGAGGCGCAGGAATTCTGGCGGAACCGCGTCGTCATCTTTTCGCTCGCGCTCCCGGCGGTGGTGTTGAGCACGGTGATCGTCGCGTCGGCGCTCGTGCTGCTGCTGCCGTACGCCGGCACGGCAATCGGCTGGGGGGCGGCGTTCGTGTTCGCCACGCTGATCGCCGCGACGGACCCCATCGCCGTCGTCGCGCTGGTGCGGACGCTTGGCGCGCCCGTTCGACTCGCGGTGCTCATCGAGGGCGAGAGCCTGCTCAACGATGGAACGGCGGCGGTGTCCTTCGCCACCGCCCTCGCCTTCGTGCTGGGCGCCGAGCCAAACGCCGGCCGGCTCGCGATCGACTTCATCTACGCCATCCTCATCGCGATCGTGCTCGGCGGCGGCGTCGGACTCGTCACACGCGCGCTGCTCGCCTGGCTCAATGACCCGATGGTCATGATTACGATCACGACAGCGGCGGCCTACGGCTCGTTTCTGATCGCCGAGGACATGCACGCGTCCGGAGTCATCGCCGCCGTGACGGCGGGCTTGCTGAGCGGTTCCGAGGCGGCGAAGCGCGCGATCGCGCCTGAGTCGCGCGCCGTGCTCCGCGCATTCTGGGACTACATCGCATTCGCGCTCAACTCGATCGTCTTTTTGCTCATCGGCTTTCAGGCCGGTGTGGGTACGCTGCTCTCCGCATGGCGGATCATCGTGGCCGCGTTTCTGATCGTGACGCTCACGCGAGTCGTCGTCACCTACGCTGTAGTCGGAGCGGTGTCGAACGCCCGAACATTTCCCCCGCGGTGGACACCGGTGCTCGCCTGGAGCGGTCTACGCGGAAGCCTGGCGATGGTTCTCGCGCTGAGCCTTCCCGCCGAAATGGTCCACCGTGACGCGATCGTGAAGATGACGATCGGCGTCGTCATGCTCTCGATTCTCGTTCAGGGCACGACCGTTCGACCGTTGCTGCGCCGGCTTGGCCTGGAACGATCTGGCGAGGCGCACGCCTGACCGTGCCTACTGCGCGGCTTCGCCTTCCAGGTACGTGTAGCCTTCGAGCCCGGCGACGTAATCGGCGATGAACGTGTTCGCCTCCTGCCGGCTCAGATGCTTCGCCGCCGCGACCTTGCGCCGGAACGTCTGCAGCAGATCCGAAGCACGGAACTGCACGTAGTTCAGCACTTCGGTCACGGTGTCGCCGTGCACGAGGTCAGTGACTTCGTAGCCGTTGTTCGGCGCGAGCCGGATGTGCACGGCATTCGTGTCACCGAACAGGTTGTGCAGGTCGCCGAGAATCTCCTGGTACGCTCCGGTGAGGAAGACGCCGAGCATGTACGGCGAGCCGTCGTGGAACTCGTGCAGCTCGAGGCTCGGGCTGCCTGATTTGTCGCCCACGAACCGGTCGATCTTGCCGTCGGAGTCACAGGTGACGTCCTGAATCGTGCCGCGCCGCGTGGGTTCCTCATCCAGGCGGTGGATCGGCATGATGGGGAATATCTGGTCGATCGCCCAGCTGTCGGGGAGCGACTGAAACAGCGAGAAGTTGCAGAAGTAGCGGTCGACGAGCGTGGCGTCGAGATCGGCGATGATGTCGTCGAAGTCGTCGCGCGAGCGCTCGATGTAGCGCGACAGGACGTTCAACGTCGCGAAGTACATCTGTTCGGCCAGTGCGCGCTCGCGCAGCGAGAGCACGCCGCTGTTGAACATCTCCTGGGCGCGCTCCTTGTCAAACGTCAGGTCGTGGAAGATCTCGCGCACCCGGCGCTTCGAGACATTCTTGCGCGACGCATCACGGTAGTCGGCCAGCATCTCGTGCAGGAGCTGGTGATCGTCGTCGGTCAGCTCGGGGAGCGGCCGATCGGCCTGCGACTCGACGTCGATCACCTTGATCAACAGCAGCGCGTGGTGCGCCGTGAGCGCGCGCCCCGACTCGCTGATGATGTGCGGCATCGGGATCTCGTGCTCGCGACACGCCTCGGCGAGCGTGTACACGACGTCGTTCGCGTATTCCTGAAGCGAGTAGTTCACGCTCGCATCGGAGGTCGAGTTCGTGCCGTCGTAGTCCACACCCAGGCCGCCGCCGACGTCCACGTGCGTGATGTCGAGCCCCAGGTTGCGCAGCTCGACGTAGAAGCGCGTGAGCTCGGTGAGCCCGAGCTTGATGAACCGGATGTCGGTGATCTGCGATCCGAGGTGGAAGTGCACCAGCTTGATGATGTCGAGCCGGCCGGCCGACCGCAGCTTGTCGATCGCCTGCATGAGCTGCGCGGCGTTGAGGCCGAACTTCGACTTCTCGCCGCCGCTCTCCTTCCACCGCCCGAAGCCGCGCGAGGCCAGCTTGATGCGCACACCCGCGGTCGGCGTGACCTGCATCTCGTCGGCTACCTGGAGCAGCACATCGATCTCGCTGAGCTGCTCGATGACGATGTACACCTGATGGCCGAGCTTCTGACCCATCAGCGCCAGCCGCATGAACTCTTCGTCCTTGTAACCATTGCAGACGATGATGTGCTCCGTGTTCTCGGCGAGGCCGAGGATCGCCTGCAGCTCCGGCTTGCTGCCGCACTCGAGCCCCACGCGGTGCGACTTCCCGAACTCGACGATCTCCTCGACGACGTGGCGCTGCTGGTTGACCTTGATCGGATACACCGTGGTGTAGCCGCCGGAGAATCCGAACTCTTCGCGCGCCTGCTCGAATCGCGTGGTCAGCGCCTCGATGCGCGACCGCAGGATGTCCGAGAAGCGGAGCAGCACCGGCAGCGCGATTCCCTGCTCCTCGAGATCGTTGGTGATCTCGTAGAGATCGATGATTCGATCGGGCCGCTCCTTGTCGGGGCGCACGATGACGTGGCCGCGCTCGTTGACGTCGAAGAAGCCGGCGCCCCAGCCTTCGACGTTGTACAACGCGCGTGACGAGTCGATGGACCAGCCGGTCCCGCCCGCCGCGCCGGCAGCTTCGGTATCGGCGATGTTGGTTGCCATGCGAACGAAGTTAACCGACGTGAAGCAAGTTGCGAGGCGCCGCGCGCACCGTCGGAGCGGCGCGTCGCGCCGTCACGGGTAGAGCTGCTCGACGCGCCAGCCGCCGTCGTCCCGGGTGTACAGATGCCGAACGTGCAGGCGGCTCGGCATGTTTCGCCAAAACTCGATGAGCTCCGGCACGACCCGGAATCCCGACCAGTGCGGCGGCCGCGGCACCGGCCCGCCGCTGAATCTCCGCTCCATTTCGCGCAGGCGCTCGTCGAGATCGTCTGAACTCGTCATTGGCCGACTTTGAATCGAAGCCCACGCGCCGAGCTGGCTGCCGCGGGCGCGCGACGCGAAGTACGCGTCCGCCTCCTCATCGCTCACCGGACGCGCGATGCCCTCGACGCGGACCTGGACCTCGAGCTGCTGCCAGTGGAAGCAGAGCGCCGCCCGCCTCGACGCGAGCAGCTCGCGGCCCTTTCGGCTCTCGAAATTCGTGTAGAACACGAAGCCGCGGTGGTCGACGTGCTTGAGCAGCACGATGCGCACGCTCGGCTGCCCCGTGTCGCTCACCGTTCCCAATGCGAAGGCGGTCGGCTCGGGTAGCAGCTCGCGGGGAAGCGCTTTGGCGAGCTCGAACACTCCCATGAAACGGTCGATCGGATCGCGCTCGGGCTCGGCCGTCATCCGATCGCTCGCTTGTAGAAGCTGCGAATCCCGAGGATCCAGAAGGACCCGGCAATGACGACGAGCGCGACACCGACCAGGGCCAGCGGCATGTGGGGGACTCCCGGGGTCAGCGCGCCACGCATGCCCTCGGACACGTACACCATGGGGTTGATCAGTACCAGATACTTCATGACCGGCACGACGTCGAGTCCGCGCCACGGATAGTACGCGCATCCGAAGAACAGCATGGGCGCGATGATCACGCTGAACATGAGACCGATCTGCTGCGGCGCGATCGCTGTCCCGAGCCACATGCCGAATGCCGAGAACGCGAGCGAGCCGAGAATGAGGACGAGCACCACCTCACCGACGTGCGAGAGTGTCAGCGCCGCGATCGGCCCCATGACGAGCCGGGCGATCGGCAGAACGAACGCGGCGGCGATCACGCCCTGGATCATTCCGGAGACGATCTTCTCGGCGGCGACGAGCCGGGTGGGTACCGGCGCGAGCAGACGATCCTCGATCTCCTTGGTCCAGCCGAAGTCCTGAACCATCGGCAGGGCGACGGACTGGATCGCCGA
>DATJIZ010000129.1:0-14997 GCA_035492735.1 Gemmatimonadaceae bacterium
CCCACGGCGCCAAACCGCTTACCGGTCGACTGCTCGTGGTTTCGTCGCGACGAACCGCTGGTCGCCTCAACGCGCCAACTTCGTCACGTTCTCGGCGGCTGGTCCCTTGGTGCCCTTCACGACATCGAATTCGACGCGGTCACCCTCGGCCAACGACTTGAAGCCGTCGCCCTGGATCGCCGAGTGATGGACGAAACAGTCCTGTCCAGTTTCGGGCGTGATGAAGCCGAAGCCTTTCGAGTCATTGAACCACTTGACGGTGCCAGTCGTACGCATGTCCAACTCCATTTGATGTGCGCTGTGTTCGGGGTCCGGAGATGCCGCACTGACGGACACAACGTTCTTGGGCGACGTAACGCAAAAAGGGCCTGCTGCAATTCGGCAGGCCCCAGAAGCACTCGGAACTTGTCCACGCGCTCGGCGCGTGTGTCGCTTCAAATAATTTTAACGGGTTCAACCTGCTTAGGCAACCGCCCATAGCTCGGCGACTCGGCGACTCGGCGAGCCTAGCTGACGGTTGAGCTTGAACATTACTTCTCAGCGATCAACCGGGAGGCACGATGACGGGATGCCTGAGACGATCCGGCCGTACAATCCTCCTCGCAATCGCGGTCTTCGCGATGGCTGCGACTACGGTGAGGGCACAGTCGCCGATCGTCATCCGCAACGTGACGACGGTCGATGTGCAGACCGGCAGCCTGCGCCCAGCCCAAACCGTCATCATCGAAGGCACTCGGACGAAAACCATGGGCGAGGCGGCTCAACTCGCGACGCCCAAGGGCGCGAGAATAGTTGACGGTACCGGCAAATTCCTTATCCCCGGCCTGTGGGATATGCATGTCCATGCAACCGGTCCCGGGGTCGACCGACTCTTCCTCCCCGTCCTCGTCGCCAACGGCGTCACCGGCGTGCGCGAGATGTTCGGGACGTTTCGCTGGTATGCGGACGCTCGCGCGATGGCGAAACGCGGCGAGATCGTGATGCCGCGTCTCGTCGGCTCCGGACACATTCTCGATGGCAAGCCGCAGATCTGGCAATCGGTGGAGGTGGCGGACGCCGCTCAGGCGCGCCACGCCGTGGACTCCCTGGCGCGAGGCGGAGCCGCCTTTATCAAAGTTTACTCACGCCTCACGCCCGACGAATTCCGGGCAATAGCGGACGAAGCCAAGAAGCACAACCTCTCGTTCGCAGGACATGTGCCGACGCTCGTGTCGGTGGACGAAGCGCTATCGCTCGGCATGGCGAGCATCGAGCACTTGCAGATGTTCACGACGGCATGCTCCTCGCAAGAGGAAGCATTTCGCTCGGCACTGCTCGACGCCGTCGCATCACCCAAGGGTTGGGATTCAGCGGGAGTGATTTCGCGGCTCCAGCTTCCAATGCTGAGGCAGACCTTCGACCGCGAGCGATGCACCGCCCTCGCCAAGCGCGTCGCGGCGAGCAATACATGGATGGTGCCGACCGTCGTCGTGTTGCATTCGACGACACATCTCGACGACCCATCGCTCCGCAACGATCCGCGGCTTCAATACATCCCGGAGTTCTTCAAGACCGGATGGAATCCGGCGAACGACTTCCGGTTCCGAGCCGTGACGCCGGAGGGGTGGGCAGCCCGCAAGCGCATCTTCGACGAGCAACTGAGTATCCTCCGAATCTTACACGATGCTGGCGCCAAGTTTCTCGCGGGGACGGACCTGTCCAATCCGTATCTCTATCCGGGTTTCAGTCTGTACGACGAGCTGACGTATCTCACCAAGAATGGCTTCTCGAATCTCGAAGCACTTCAAACAGCAACTATTAACCCGGCACGGTTCCTCAACGCCACGGATTCGCTGGGGACGATCGCCGAGGGAACGGTGGCGGATCTCGTCCTGCTCGACGCGAATCCGCTTGTCGACATCGCGAATGTTGCTCGCGTTCATGCGGTGATCGCGAATGGCGTGTTGATCGACGCGGCGCGGCGGCAGCAGATCTTGAAAAACGCGGTGTTTATGGCGAGCAGGCGACCGAGCGGCCGCCCGGAGTGACCCGCCTATAGTCAACTCGTCTTTTTCAAGGCGCTCGCACGCGGGGAGTATTGGGCATTCGCAGAATAGGACCTCAGCCCACGAGCCGAGGTTTTGTTGGCTTGGCTCGCGGCGTCTTTCGTATCGCCGCGGGCGCGCTCGTGGCGCTTGCGCTAACCGTAGGCGCGCTGGATTGGCTTGCTCGCCGGTTCGACCGCGAGCTGCGCCGCAGTGGCGAGGTGGTGCGCGTCGCGCGACAGGCGTATGAGATGGCGCTCGATCGCGAAGCAGCCATTCGCGGCTATCTCCTGACACGCGACTCGTCGTCGCTTGTCCCCGAGCTCGTCGCGCGGGTGCCGCTGGCGATCGCAGTCGACTCGCTGGCCGTGTTGACCGCGAACGATCCGGCACAGTCGGAGCGCACCGCAACAGTCCGCGCCGCGATCAACCGATGGGCGAATGTCTTTGCGTTCCCCACCCTACGCGAGCCTGACCGCGCCCGACGGAAGCAGGCGGACCTGGTCGGCAACACGCTCTTCGAGACGGTGCGGTGGTCATTCATGAACCTTCTCGCGGCCGAAGAGGCGGTGTACAGCGCGCAACAGCGGCGACAGGAATGGATGCGCGTGTTCGCCGACGCCGCGATCGCGTTCGAGCTGATGGTGCTGCTCGCGGTGTTGGTGCGCGTACGCCGTCGAACCATCGCCCAGGCGAACGCGCTGGCCAACCATCAGGCGCGTGCCCGGGCAGTCATCGAGCACGCGCCCGACGTCCTCCTCCTCGTGGATGGCGAGGGTACGGTACGCTATCACAGCCCGTCCGCAGAGCAGCTGATGGGCCGCTCCGCCACGGAAATCGCCGGCGCGAATCTCAAAGACGGCGTGCACGCCACCGACCGCGAGGCGCTCGAGCGGGCCTTCGCCGAGATGGCGGCCGATCACGGCCGGCCGCGCTCCTTCGTCTGCCGCGTGCGCCACGCCGAGGGCTCGTGGCGGATCATCGAAGCCCGTGGGACGAATCTGCTGCACGACCCGGCGGTGCAAGCCATCGTGATCAACGCGCGCGACGTGAGCGACCGGGTTCAAGCCGAGGAGAAGGCGCGCGAAGCGCAACTGGAGGTCTTAGCGCGGCTCGCCGCGGCCGGCGAAGCGCGCGACGACGACACCGGGCAGCACACCCGGCGTGTCGGTGAGCTGGCAGCGCGCATTGCCGAGGCGCTTGGCCTCTCATGCGACGAGGTCGAGCTGATCCGCTTGGCGGCGCCACTCCACGATGTGGGTAAGATTGGTATTCCCGACTCGATCCTGCGCAAGCCACGCGCGCTCACCGCCGACGAATTCGCGATCATGCAGACGCACACGCTGATCGGCGCCGAGATGCTGGCCGACGGCGCGACGCGGCATATAAGGATGGCCGAGACGATTGCCCGCAGTCACCACGAATGGTGGAACGGCGGGGGGTACCCGGACGGACTAGTGGGCGAGGCGATTCCGCTTCCGGCGCGCATCGTCGCCGTGGCCGACGTGTTCGACGCCCTCACCCACGCTCGGCCGTATCGTGGCGCCTGGAAGCGCGACCGGGTGATCGCCGAGCTCCGGCGGAAGACTGGGACGCATTTCGAGCCGCGCGTGGTCGAGGCATTTCTCGAGGTCGTACTGGCCGAGCGCGCTCGGAAGATCGTCGTGAGCGCGGCCTGAGGGAGCGCCGCGCTCATTCTCAGCGCGGTCCGACGATCAAACGTTGCGTCACCGCCGTAACCGTCGAGTGATCGGCCAACGTTGCCTGGACCCACCATAAATACGTACGGCCGGGCGCGAGACGAACGCTGTCGGGCAGCGCGAGCGTGGTGTCGTGCGTCTCAGTCGCGTAAAGCTCCGCGCCTGTGGTGTCCACAACGACGAGCTGGTATCGCTCGGCGCGCGCGGTCGGCCGCCAGGCGAAGTGCCTCGCTTTGGGCGGCGAGACGAGGCCAACCGGCGCGACGAGTGAGATCGGCGAATCGCCGCTGCGCGCCACGTCGACGTCTTTACCGCGCTCTCGAATCATCCACAGCGCCGACGTCCCGACGACGAGAATCAGTGATGCCGCCACCGCAAAGCGCTGCCACGACGCGCGTCGTGGACGCGCCGCGCGCGCCACGGCCCACACGAGCTCCAGCTCGCGCCGTCCCTCCGCGGTCGACAACATCATGTCCAGCGTCCGCAGCCGCTCCCCCTCGCTGCCTTCGTGCTCGACGAGCCGGCGGAGCCGCTCCGCTTGCACGTCGTCGAGCGTTCGCGCGTCGTCGCTCGGCGGCAGTCCGCGCTCGTATGCTTCCCGCAGCCGCTCGTCATTCATGGTTCAATCCTCCACTGGTCGCGCTCCCTACCGGCCCGATCCCCCAGGATTCGAGAATCTGCCGCAGATCGGCGAGTCCGCGATACAGCAGGTTACGTGTTTTGGGTTCGCTCCAACCGAGCAACTCGGCGATCTCGTACCGATCGTAACCGGCGAGATGCATGCGCACGACGGCCCGACGATGTTCGGCAAGGAGCGCGAGCGCTCGATGTACCGTAGATGCGACTTCGTCCTCGTCCAGCGCGGCGTCCGCCCGCTGGGGCGACACAGGGGCGAGCGCGTCCTCGACAGATTCGTCGTCGAACGACCACGCCTCGTGGCGCCGCGCGCGCCGGCGGCGAATGAGGTCGATCGACGCCGAGATGGCCGCACGATAGATGTAGGACGCTTTGGCGCGCCGAATCAGCTCGGCGGTGCCGAGCGACTTCCACATTCGAACGCGGATCTCTTGCACGACTTCGTCGATCTCGTCGCCGTGCAGTCCGTGTCGGCGCGCCGAGCGTCGGATGAAAGCGTCGAATCGGCTCACGATGTGCTCGAGCGCGCGCGAGGCCTCGCCGTCGGGTTCGCGCGGCGCGTTGCCGGACGCTGCCGCGCGGACCGCGCGCGGCTCAGCATCAACGAGACGGAGACGTTGTGGTTCGCTTGTCATTGTGGTGGCCCAGTCGGGGTCGCCCGCACCGACGTGCCAGGGGCTGGTGCAGAGAGTGTGGCGGCGGCGCGCGTGGAGCGCCAGGGGCTCGTCGCGGTGTGCGTGCCGTCGGCGGCAAGACCCGTTACCCGCCATCGGATTTCACGGGCTCTGACCCGTTCCGCCAACCAGGGTGGCGCCTCGTATCGCCGCGCGATGCCGGGCACGAGCGCGCTCCAAAGCTGAGCGCCGTCGCCGGATTCAAAGTCTACTCTATAGAAATCAGAGACCGCGGCGCCGGAGGGCATCCATCGCGCGGTGATCGGCACGCCCGCCGCCAGCGTGTCGCCTTCGGCTGGTCCGAGCAACCGGAGTCCGCCGGCGGTGGCCACCGGCGTTCGCGCTCCATCACCGGCCACGACATACCGGAGCACCGGTAGCGGAAAACCCGCTACGGCGCCGCTGTGCACGACACCGGTTCCCGCGCCCGCTCCGCTCAGGTCCGAATCATTCTCGCGATCGTCCGTCGCCTCGATCCGCAGCAACACCCGATACATGCCGTCGACGTTCGACGGGAGCGAGCGAACGTCCGGCCCAGGCAGCGTCACGCGGCCATCGGGCGGCAGAAACACGTCGAACCGCTCGAGCTGCGTAAACCGGCGCTGCGAGCCGCGCTCGTTGGGCGGCAGCGAGCCTTCGGTGAGAAGATCGTGCGCGCTCGGCGGCTCCTCGCCGGGCAGAACGATCTCCCACCGGCCTACCAGGCGGCCTGTCCCCGTGTACGTGATACGGGCGGCGATCGGCGGCGGAGATTCACCCGGCGGTATGAACGGCAGCGCGTCGTCGCCGCCGAATTGAAGGTGGACGTCGGTGAGCGAGAACGGCGCCCGCGCGCCGCCGCCCGTCAGACGGCAGGTCACGGCGACGTACTCGTCCGCGCCGCCCGTCGTGTTCTCAAAGCGCCGCACGTAGAAGAAGGTCGACGTGGCGCCGCGGACCGCGGCCTCGTAGGCCGCCCGCACTACCGACGCCGGAATCGACATCACGTCGGTGAACGCGCCGCCGGCGAGAGCCGAGAGATCATAGCGCGCCGGCAGCCTGCCATAAATCGTCGCCGGATTGCAGCGGGACCCGATCGCTCCGGCCGCGGGCACAAGCTCGCCGCACCAATACGCCTCGCTCGGACGCTCGTTGCGCAGCCCGCCGTAGGTCAGGAACACGGTCGTGGGCGACATGTCGGCCACGCTCACGCCGGTTGGATTCACACGCACCTGCGCCACCATTGTGGCGGTCGGCGCGGCGAGGCACCCGGCGAGGCTGCCGGCGAGGAGCCCAGCTCGGCGCATTAGAATATCCTCATGTTGAGGCCCGTCGCCAGCGTCCACTGCTGCCGAAACGAGAGGTCGAGCGCTGCCGGCGGCAGCAGCGCGGCAGCCGGCGGCGCGAGGCGCGTCGTCGTTCGACTGTAGCGCAAGAACACCTGGCCGCGATCGGGCGCGCCGGCGCCGGTCCACCACCGGATCGCCTGCGACAGCTCGAGCCGCTCCTCCGTGTCGAGCGCGGCCGATCCCGTCGGTGGCTGAGTACGAACCAACGCCACTGCCGCGAGCAGCCCCGTGCCGCGAGGCGACGTGAGCGACGAGTTGAGCCGCGCGCGGCGGGCGCGCGTCGTCTCGTCGCGTTCCCTGGACCGGTGGATCTCGTCGCCAAGGTCGAGCGACACGTCGCCGCGCGCGCCAACGTTCGTCCCCACCGACAGCTCGTTGACCGCGGCACTGAAGTCGGCGTTCTCGCGTCCCGGCTGCCGATTATCCTGCGCACTCCAGTTGCCGTGGAGCGTCACGCGCAGTCGGCCGGCCTGCCACGCCGCGGCGCCATCAGCGATGGTGCTCGACTGATCGGGCAAATCGACCGGACGGAACTGCCCATTCTGCGGCGTGCCTTCGGCGAACTGATGGGTCTGATTGTATTGCGTCGTCAGCGTGGGAAGCCACGCACCTCGCGCCGCCAGGTGGAACAGCGCCGCGAGTGGAACGGCGAACGTGCCCGTCGTGGTGCGGTCGTCGGTGGTGAGCACGGAGACGACATTCGCGAGATTGTCGTGGCCCCAGCCACGCGAGACCTGGCCGGCGACCGGCCCCAGTGAGATGTTCGCGTCGGCAGCATCGTGCACGCGATCGGCCGCGACCTGCGCGGCAACGCTTCCGTACAAAGGATCGACACGTTCGTCGTGCAGGCCAACCGTGACGCTCGTGGTTCCGAACAGCGGAACATGGGTGTTCTGCAGTAGAGCGCCCGACGCCTCGACGAAGCGCGCACCGCGCGTCACCGGCGGCGCGCGCTTGAACGTCGGCTCGTTCCGCAGCTGCGGGTCGTTGAGCGGATTGTCGAACCGGCTCCGCGAATAGCCGCTCGTGACCCGCACGCGGTCATTCGGCAGCGCGAACGTGAGTTGCACGCTCCCGCCGCTGCTCTGCTGCGCATCCACCACGGCCGATTGCGTGAACCCGGTCGCCGGAAGCCTGGAGCCATCGAGCACCGTGAGGTCCAGGCGCAGCGCTCCGGGTCGGCTGGTGACGAACTCGCGTCCGATCGTCGCGCCGAACACCCGATCCTTGGGCCCTTCGAGTCCGACCGGATTGGCCCAGCCGAGCTGCGGCGAGCCGTTCATGGCCGCGATGCGCACGCTCGTCCCCGCATGCTGAACCGACAGTGTAGTTCCGCGTGCGGCAAAATTGCTGGCAAGCTGCCGGCTGTCGCCGAATGTGACGTGGCCGAGCGACGCGTTCACCGGTCCGGCGTCGAGTGAGACGACGTAGTCCGAGAGGTCGAACATTGGTGCCCGCGTGCCGCGAGTCGAGAACTCGAGCGCCTGCTCGCGCCGCGTGACGCCCACGTAGTTCGACTGCGTCGCGAGCGAGAGCGCCCCGGCGTGTTGGGTGGAGTGAAGGCCGGCGTGGAGCGTGAAGTCCTGAAAGGTGCGCCGCCCGCTGGACGGGAACGTGGCCGATTGGTGCTGCACGACCTGCCCGTTGTCGCCCAGCGTCGCGCTCTTGTCGGCTGACAGATGCGACGCCTGCCCGGCCTGGCGGACGATCGCCGTGATGCGCCGTAGCTCCGTCCACCGGCTGCCGCTTCGCTGGTACAACACGATTTCGTTGCGGCCCACCGGCATTTCCACGGCCGATGGCCGATACACGATGCTCGACGTCGTGCGCTCGGCGACCGCGGTCACATCCATGCCGCCGACGACGAGCGCCAGATCGCGTTCGCCCGCGGCCACTGGAAGCGAAATCATCGAGCCGGGTTGAAGCTCGACCGTCGAATCGGAAACCGGCTGCTGCGCCATCGCCGGCGACGCCGCGGCGGCGAACCACGTAGCAAGGAGGAAGACGCGTTGCACACTGGAATGGACGTGCGAATCGACGCGCGGTTCTCAGTGCGGCGACTCGCACGGACCGGGCTTCGATGCGTGATGCGCAAACCGGGGTCAGACCCCAGAGAGGGCCTGACCCCGATCCCTGTGCTCGCAGTCCGTGTCTTACGGGAACAGCAGCGAAATGTTGACTCTCGTGTACGTCGGACCGCTGGTCACGTTGACGATGTTCGGGCTGACGCGCTGATCTCCCAGCCACGCCTCGAAAATTTGTGTCGTGGGGGCAAGCTTGCTCGTGCATCCGGAGTTGTTTTGCGACAGCACGCGGATCACGGTCGATGTCACGTTGGTCGGAGCCCTGAAGTACTGGAACCCCGTCGAGGTGCGCGGATCATAGGGCCATTGCGTCGAGTCGGCGCTCACGAAGCAGCCAGCCTGGGTCATACGCCACGTAATGACTTGCCCCGACCGCGTCGGCGCCGAGAACTTCAGCGTGAAGTCGATCGGATTCCCGGCGGTGGTGCTGCTCGGAATGGCGGACGCCGGCGCGGCAAAGCCTTGCGCCACTGTGGACGGGCTCACCTGCAGGGTGATCGTCGCCGTTCGCGCCGTCACGATCGGGTTGGTGATCGTGATCGTGCTCGTGCTCGTCGTCGTCAGCGCGCGGATTCCAGCCACGTTGAAGGTGAAGCTCAGAGTCGCCAGGTGTCCTGCATTCTCGGGTGCAACCTGGTGCACGGTCACGAACGCCGGTGCCCCCGCGACCGTGTAATTGAAGGTCGGGTCGGACACGATCTGCGACGCCGTTGCCGGCTGTACGTGCACATTGATCACGTTGCTCGTGCAGGTCGTCTGATCCTGCGACGCACCCGGCGGAAGCTGGATGACCAGCTTGGTGTCCTGATTGATCGTGGTGATCGAGCCGGTCTTCACGATGCAGGGCAGGTTGCTAGGCTGCAGGCTTCCGTTCGTCGTCCACGTCGGCTGCGCCAGCGCCGGGAACGCGACGACCGTCAGAGCCTGGCTCGAGAAATCGCCGAGCGGCATCTGGAATGACACCGACGCCGCCGCGTTCGCGGTGATCGCCACGTTGCTGCTCACCGACACGACCATGGACCCGACGAAGCCACACCCGCGCGACGCGTTATCGGGGCCACTGTGACGCGCCACGATGGTCGCCCCGGTCAGAGCCCCGCCAAACTTGATCGTGGGCGCGAGATCCACCGAGTTGCCCCACACCTCGAACTGTCGCCCGGGTCCCGCCCGCACGGGCAACGCGGCGCTCGGTCCGCCGATGTGTGTCGTGCAGTCGCCGGTCGAGGTCACGTACTCCACGCCCGCCCGCGCCCGCGCCGCCGGCAGGAAGGCCAGCGCGAGCGCCGCGGCCGTTACCACCTTCGCACGCGACGCATTCGCGCCGCGGCACGTCTCGGTGATGCCAATCATGGGATCGCCTCCTGTTGGTCCAATCAACGAGGCTCCCGCTCGATCTTTCTCACCGGCTCGCGTTTCAAGAGAATTCTTAACGCCTTCTCTGGAACCGACTAGGCGCCGGCCGCTCGTGCACAGATCGACGCACGCAGCACGTTGCTCTCCACGCGCGCTGGAACCAGTTGCCGCTGGCCGTCGATGATGCGCACCTCTTCGCCCACGTTCGCCCGCACCTGCAGGTACAGCGTCACGCGGTGCGATCCGCGCCCGGGACCACAAGCCTCGCCCGTCGCATCGTACCAATCGCGAACCGCCGGCGCGCGCGCATAAGCAAGCCAGGGCGCCCCGGCGAAGTCGGCCCGCCGGCTCACTCGGTATTCAGTCGGCGCCGTCCCGACCACGGTGTGGACGAGCGTCACCGTAGCGGCCGCCGAAGAGACGGTGTCGGCGCCGCCGTTGATGCTGAACGCCGTCAACACCGGCGGCTGCGGGACTCCGGTCTGGGCCTGAAGCGCTCGAGCCGGCGCGAGTCCGGTCACGATGGCAAGCGCCAGTACTCCCACGACGGGATGGCTCATGCCCCAAGGAACGTAGAGACCGGCGAACTGCTCTCAGTGGCGAGGCGATGCGAGGATCGAGCGCTATCGGAGCGGGCGAAGCGGCGGGTGCATCGACGCATCGCCGATCGCGGTGAACGCCGCCCAATCGGTGATGCGACCACCGGCGCGGATCGCCACGAGCTTCGATTGCCGCAGCGCGTCTCCCACACTCGCGCCGGCAGCCATGTCCGCGTAGAAGCGTTCGACGAACGGCAGCACACTGCGATCGCCGATCGACCATTGCGTCACGACCACGGCGCGCGCGCCCGCCTCGAGGAACGGTTCGCTCAATCCGCGCAGCCCTTCGCCGCCCAGGATCTGCCCGCCGAGCGACTCGCATGCCGAAAGCACGACGAGCGCGCCACGCAGATGGAGCGACGCGATCTCCGACGTCGTGAGAAAGCCGTCATCGGCGCCCGACGGCGTCAGCGCAAGCGCCGTACGGGATTGCCCCCGAGGATCCACCAGCGCGTGAGTCGCGAAGTGCACCACGCCCGCATACGCCAGGTTCGCCGACTCGAGTGCTTGCTTGGTCGCGCCGGCCCGCGTCAACACCACGCTCGCCCGGCCGTACGCCGCCACGCGCCGCGCCTCCTCGGCGGATTGCGGCAGGCGAGCGAGTGACAGTCCGCCGAACCGCGTCGTGTCCAGTCCGCGAACCGAGCCCCCCCCCGCCTGCACGACGCCCGTCGCCGACCGGAAGTTCGGGTCGCCAACGGCCACGAGCCGCGACGCATCCGTTGCCGGCGGAAGCGCGGCAAGCACGTGGGCCACCGTGGCCGACGGCACGAGCGAGATCGCGAATCGCTCTACGGCGTAGCGATCGTCCGCCAGTCGCAACGCGTCGAACGGAACGCGATACAACTCGCCGTCGGGCGAGATCTCGAGTCTCGTCACGCGCGCGGGCAGCGCCCGGGCAATCGGCTCGAGGAGCGCCGCACCGAGCTGCCGGCCCACGGCGATCGGTTCGATGCCCGTCGGCGCGATGCGGAGATAGCGGTCGATGAGCGGCACGAGCTCGTCGCGGCCGGCGAGAGCGATCGCAAATGCCGAATCGCTCGTTACGACGATCGCCGTCGTCGGCGCGCCGCCGAGCCCGAGCATCAACAGGACCGTCGCTTGGTCGGGTGCCAAACGCCGGCGAGCTTCGCGCAGATCCAGCACCGGCACCGCGGAAGCGAGTCGCCGATAGCCCGCCAGCGCGGCGGCGGAATCCTTCATGCGTGCGATCGACCGCAACGCGGCATCGGCGATCTCGCGCGCCCGCAGGCTCTCGATGAATCGAAAGGCCGACGCCACGTGGCCGGCCCTCACCAAGCCCGCGACCAGCTCGGGATATGCGTCGCTCAGCTCGACCCCCCAATCGCCATTCAATTGCGCGAGTCCGGCGCGAAGGTCGGCGTTGGATTCGCCGGTTCGGCGTCTGGCGACCTCGCTGGACACGAACGCGACCGCGCTGTCGGCGGTGGCGACGCGGTGCAGACGGAGCGCGATCTGGGCCTCGAGCACCGCGGTTGGAAGCGTCCAGAGATCAGTTCCGTCGCCCCGCCGCCACGCGGTGGCCGCGCGGCCGGCGTGCAACAGCGAGTCGGCCACGAGCGGATCGCCTCGCAGGAGGGCCAGGCGCGCGCGGTGCAGCGGAAGCTCGTCGCTCCACCCGTGAATGGCCGACGACGCCGCCAGGCGCGACGCATCGTCGAGCGCACGCTCCGCGCTGTCGAGTCGGCCGGCGCGCATGCTCGCCACGGCGAGGAGCCGGAGCGGCTCGACGGAGTTGAACATGATCCCGGCCTGCCGGAACGCGACGACCGCCGCCGCGAATTGCGCGGCTGCGTCATCGAGCCGGCCGTCCGACTCGAGGAGCAGGCCCTCGAGCTTCTTGTCGTTGGCCACGCCCCACATGTCGCCCTGCCGGGCGTGGAGCACCTGGGCGCGCACGGCTTCCGCGTGCGCTTCTTCCAGATCGCCGAGCGGCGTATAGACGTACGCCGCCAAATCGAACCGCGCCCACGCCTCGACCCGCGAGTACCCCGTCACGCGCGCGGCGCGCAGCGCGAGCTCGAGGTTCGTCGTCGCTTCGGTGTAGTAGCCGCGCTCGGCGAGCAGATAGCCGAGCCACTGACTGGCCTGTGCGACGCCCACCAGGTCATGAGACTTCTGGAACAGGTCTCGCGATTCCGCGGCGTCGCGCGCCGCCTGGTCGAACGCGTCGGCGCGTTCCTCGATCTGCGCAACGAGAATATCGCAGACCGCCCACGCGTTGATCTCTCCGGCGCGGCGGGCGAGCTGTCGACCCTGAAGCGCGCGCGCGCGAGCCGTCGAATCACCCATTCGGTCGGCGAACGCACCCTCGGTGCATTCGAGCTGCGCCGCCTCGTCGGCCGGAGGACTCGGGAGCGCTGCACGCGCCGCGCGCGCGAGCTGGAGGCCGATCCGTGCGCCGTCTCGCCGACTGCGAAGCTGAACCAGCCCGAGCAGCGCCTGCGCGATCAACTCGGAATCGCCCGCCGCGGTCGCGGCCGCACGTGCATGCTCGAAGAGGATGATGGCGCTGTCCGGCGCGCTTCCCAGCGCGCGCCCCGCCGCCATGCCGAATGCGCCCGCAGCGGCGTAGTCGGAATCGACGGGTGGAACGCTCGACGCGAGTCGGTACAGTGAATCGGCCGACGCGTACTGGTAGTGCAACCGCGCCAGCTCGGCCAAACCGAGGATGGCGCTACGGTCGTTCCGGTTACGTCGCGCCGCGGCGGTCCATTCCCGTTGCAGGGGCGCGTCCGCGCCCGTGCGCACGGCGTGCTGCGCCTGCCGCATGATGCGCCATGCATCGCGGTGGCCCGGATCCGCTGCCGTGCCGACCGGGGCGGATCGCGAAGCAATCAGCAGCTGGGCAACTATGAGAGGAAGCAGCACGCCAACGGACTTGCAGCAGACGCTGCCCGGAGTCAAGGGCGGCGGCGGTGAGAACAACGCGCGGTTCGTCTCGTTCTACCGAATGGAGGCCGCGGTACGGCCCGGAGCGAACGTCCATCGCGTCGGAGGACAGATCATGTTCATCAGCAAAGGTGACACGCGGGATCATGGGAGCACGTGGGTACACGCAGCGCTGCGATGGGTGCTCGCCGCGGTGCCGATGGCCGCGATCGTCGGGATCAAGGCGGGGAGCCTGGCCTCGTTCAGCCTCTCCCCCACGACCCTGACCGCCGGCGGCAACTCGACGGGGACGGTCGTCGTGAGTGGATTGTGCAAGAGCTGCGTCGCTCTGGTGAGCGTGACGAGCGGCACGCCCTCGGTCGCAACCGCTCCAGGCACCGTGACGACCTCGAATGGGATATCCGGCTCGAGCGCCACGTTTGCCGTGCACGCCGTGAGCGGCGCAGCAGGGTGCTCGCTCATCACGGCAAAGACCGGAACATCATTTCAAAGTGTGATGCTCACGGTACAGCCGTCCGCGAGCACGGGACTGTCGCTCACGCTCAAGTCAGCCAGCGTTGTTGGTGGGAGCGTCGATTCGGGCGTCGTGGCGATGCCACCCCGGAGCACGGCGCTGAGCACCAACCCGGTTGCGCTGCTGTCGACGAGCGACGCGAACATCGCGACGGTGCCGTCGAGCGTAACGCTCAAACCCAATTTCATCGAAGGCGGCATCATCATCTACAAGGCGGCGTTCCCGATATCGACGCGGGACAGCGGCCGACTGACCTGCGCCGGGATCACGGCAACGTCCGGTACATCCAAGGCGCAGACGCTGCTTCAGCTCTTCACGGCGAGCGGCTGAGCCTGAGCGCCGAAATCGCGAAGAGGGACGGCCGCCGACGCTGGTGGCCGTTTTTTCTTGGCCCATGCCGTCCTAGCCAAACTCGAGCCCAAACGCGAGCTTTGCGCTTGCCACCTCCCGCCTCAGGCAAGCAGCCCCCCCCCGCGATGACGCTTCAGGAGCAGCTTCAGTCCGTCCTCGGCGCGACCTACACCGTCGAGCGCGAGTTGGGTGGCGGCGGCATGTCTCGCGTGTTCGTGGCCACCGAGACCGCACTCGGCCGCACCGTCGTCGTCAAAGTCGTCGCGCCAGGGCTGCTCGAGGGCATCTCGGCCGATCGATTCACGCGCGAAGTGCGACTCGCCGCGCGACTGCAGCAGGCGAACATCGTCCCGTTGCTCAGCGCCGGCGAGGCGAACGGCCTCTCGTACTACACGATGCCGTTCGTCGACGGCCTGTCGTTGCGCGCGCGACTGGCGAGCGGACCGCCGCTCTCTCTTGCCGAGGCGACCCACGTGCTGCGGGACGTCGCCAAGGCACTCGCCTACGCGCATGCGCAGGGCGTGGTGCATCGCGACATCAAGCCGGAGAACGTGCTGCTCTCCGGCGGCACGGCGATGGTGACCGACTTCGGCATCGCCAAAGCACTCAGCGCCTCGCGCACGCAAGGCGACGCCGATGCATCTCCCGCCACGACGTCCACGGCGCTGACCGCCGCCGGCAGCTCGCTCGGCACGCCGGGCTACATGTCACCCGAGCAAGCCGTCGGCTCGGCGGTGGACTTGCGGGCCGATCTCTACGCGTGGGGCATCATGGCGTACGAGCTGCTCGGCCACGCGCATCCGTTCGCCGGCCGCGCGACG
>DATJIZ010000130.1:0-2001 GCA_035492735.1 Gemmatimonadaceae bacterium
GCGTAGGTAGGTCACTCCAGTCGCAGCGCCTCGAGCGGCCCGACCTTGGCCGCTCGTCTGGCCGGCACATAGCTCGCGACGACCGCCGTCGCCATTAGCACGGCAATGGCGATGGCGAGCGAGAGCAGATCGATCGAGCCGACGCCAAACAGCTGCGCGCGAATCAGCCTCGTCGTGGCGAGGCCTGCCGGCACGCCGATGAAGACACCAAGGAGTGAGACGCGCACGCCCTCGCCCAGCACCATGCGCGTCACCCGTCCCGGCTCGGCGCCGAGCGCGGCGCGCAGTCCGAACTCGCTGGTGCGTTGGCTCGTCGAGTACGCCGTGACGCCGTAAAGGCCGAGCGCGGCGAGCACCAGCGTGACGATGCAGAAAAACATCGTCACCTGCACAAGCAGTAGGTCTTGAGACACGGTGCCGCGCACGAGATCGTTCAGCGCGTCGACGTGCACTGGCAGCCCCGGAGCGGTGGCTTCGACGACTCGACGAACCGCGGCGACGAAGTGCGAAGGATCGCCTCGCACGTGGACCGAGAGCTTGGCCTGGTCCGTCCCGCCGCTGTTCGGATCGTTGAACACGATGTACATCTCGCGACGCGGCTTGCCGCGCACGTTGCGGCTCTGAAAATCCCGCACGACGCCGACGATGGTGTACGGCACGCTGTCGAGCGTGACGGTGACGCCGACGGGATCCCGTCCGGCGAAGTACCGTTTGGCCATCGTCTCGTTGATGATCGTCGTCGCCGGACCGGTCTCGAGATCGCGCCGCGCGATGTCGCGGCCGCGAAGCAGGTGTCCGCCGATCGCGTGGATGAAGTCCGGGCCCACGCGGTCGAGCGAAACGCGCCGTTCCGAATCCGCCGGCGCGACGAACCCCGGCACCGTGACGTGATAGCCGGAAGCGCCGCCGCTGAACAATCCGTGATCGGCGAACGCCGCCGCGTCGACGCCGGGCAGTTGCCGGACATGATCCGCAAGGTCCTGTCGCAATTGACCGAGGCGCGCTCCGGTGTACTGCGAGCGAGAAGTCCGCACGCGTACGGCGATCAGGTGGTCGCGATCGACGCCGATGTCGCTGTGCAACAGCTGCTGCATGCTCCGCAAGAGCAGCCCGCCGCCAATGAGCAGGAGCGTCGACAACGCGAGCTGCGCCACCACGAGCGCACGACCGAATGGAACGCGGCCGACGCGCGCACCGCCCATCAGGTTGCGCCCCTGCGAGCGCAGCGACGTCGCGAGATCGACCCGCGTCGCGCGAAACGCCGGCAAGAGGCCAAACAGCAGCAGGCATCCGAGCGTCAACACGCCGGTGAACGCGAGCGCACGCGCATCGAGCCGCGTGTCGACCGCGATTGGATTCGACGGGTTCGATCCGCTCACGGTCGTGAGCAGCAGTCGCGTCCCCGACGTCGCGGCGAGCAGGCCGAGCGCGCCCGACACCAGCGCCAACAGCGCGCCCTCGACCAACATCTGCTGGATCAACCGGCCGCGACTCGCGCCGAGCGTCATGCGGACCGTCATCTCGCGGCCGCGCGCCACGATCCGCGCCAGCATGAGACTCGATACGTTCGCACAGACGACGAGAATCACCAGTCCCACCGCGGCCATCAGCACCCAGAGCGCCTTTCCGTATTCGGCGCGCCGCTCGGAGAAGCCGCGAGCGCCGGACACGACCTGAATCGGACCTTCCTTGAGATTGTCGTTGAACTGCGACAGCTCGAGACCCGAGAGATTTTCGCGGACCGCGTTCGCTTCGATGACGCTGATCTCGCGGCGAGCCTGCTCGAGGCTGACGCCGGGCTTGAGCCGTGCCATCATCGAGAGCCAGGACCAGCGGCGATCAACGATCCGATTCATCCCTCGAATGACCGGAACCATCATCATCGGCAGCCAGAAGTCGATCGGCTGTCCGACGATGTCGCCGGCGAAGCCCGGCGGAGTCACGCCGATGATCGTCACTTGGACGTCGTTCACCCGCATGACGCTGCCGACGGCGTCGCTC
>DATJIZ010000131.1:0-13679 GCA_035492735.1 Gemmatimonadaceae bacterium
GCGCACGGGCGATCGCGATCGTATAAACCACGCCATTGAGCACCACCACCCCGACCCCAAGCGCCACCTGGATCCCTCGCGTCAGCCCTGACGGGTAGATCGTGGCGGTGATGTAGTGCTCGATGAAGCCGCCCGAATAGCCGGCCTCGCCACCGCGGCGCCGTAGGGCGTTCTCGAGCGGCGTCAGCGGGCAGACGAAGCCGATGAATTCGATCGTCGCGCCGTAGATCGCGATCGGCACGTGCGCCCAGACGACACGCGGCCATCGAAGGACGAGCACTCCGCCGAAGATCACGAACAGCACGAACGCAAAGTGGACGATCAGGACGACATCCGCGCCGATCTTGTACCACATCGCGCCAGGGCTGCCGCTACTCGCTGCGGAGCGTCAGCATCGGATCGATGCGCGTCGACGCACGCGCCGGTACGTACGCCGCGAGGAGCGCCGTGCCGAGCATCGCAGCCGTCACGAGGACGAGTGTCCATGGATCCGTCGCGCTCACCTCGAACAGGAGTGCCGACAGGTAGCGGCTCGACGCCAATCCCGCGAGCACGCCGGCCGCCGCGCCCGCCGCGGCGAGGGCGATCCCGCGGCCAAGAACCATCCGCAGCACATCGGTCGCCGTCGCGCCGATCGCGATGCGGATCCCGATCTCGCGCGTGCGCTGCCGGACCATCGTGGCCACGACCGCGAACAGACCCAGGCACGCCAAACCGAGCGTCGCGCCCGCGAACACCCAAAGCAGCACCGCGTTCAGCCGCGGCTGGGCGCGCGGCAGATCGAGCAGCGCCTCGAAGGGCGACGCCGCCGCAACCGTCACGCGAGCATCCACGTCGCGCACGACGCGCCGGATCTCCGGCACGAGCGCTGCGGGATCGCCTGCGGAACGAATGAGCAGCGTAGTCCCGACGATGGGAAAGAATGACTGACGCGAGGGGATGTAGACCGTCGGCACGACGCTCGTGAGCTCGCGGTAGCGCGTGTCGGGGACGACACCGATCACTGTGAACGAGTGGTCGCCCCCCTCGAGGCGCTTGCCGATCGGGTTGCCCGATCCCCAGTAGTGGCTCGCAACGGACTGGTTTACCACGATGACCGGCGGCGCCCCTTGGCGATCAGTCTCGGATATGGCGCGACCGACCAGGATCGGAACTCGCATCGCCGCGAAGTAGTTGGGCGAGACCTGCTCGATGTCGAGCATGGGATTCTCTTTCTTTTGTTCCGGCGTCTGAGTCGGCGTGGCGAGACGCGTACTCACGCCGCCTGCCCTGCTGCCATACGGCGGCGTGAACACCGGCGACACCGCGACGACGCCGGGTGTCGCCTGCACCTGTCGCACCACGGCTTCGATCAGCGCGTCGGCCGTGCGCGGGTCTGTGAAGTCGTCGTGGCGCAACGCCAGCTCGCAGACGAGCAGCTGATTGGGGTCGAATCCCAGATTCACCTGTTGAAGCTTGACGAAGCTCTTGGTCACGAGGGCCGTCGCCAGGAGGATGACCACGGCGAGCGCGACCTGCCCCGCAACGAGCGCCTCGGTCGCCGCGCGCATCCGACGCGTCCCGCTGCTCCGCGTTCCGCTGTGCAGGACTTCGTGCGCGTCCACGCGCGACGCGACGAGGCTCGGCGAGACGCCGAACAGCACCATCGTCACGATCGTGATCCCGATCGCCGCCGCGAACACCCGCCCGTTGATGGAGATCTCGTCGAGTCGGGGAAGCGTCGTCGGCGCGAGCGCCACGAATGCGCGAACGATCGCGACGGCCAGGGCGATCCCCAACACGCCGCCGGCCGCCGCGAGCAGACTGCTCTCGGCGAGCAGCTCGCCGGCGATCCGCGCGCTTGACGCGCCGAGGGCCGACCGCACGACCAGCTCGCGCGTGCGACTCATCGCGCGGACGAGCAGCAGGTTGGCCACGTTGACACACGTCACGAGCAGCAGCAGCGCAGCCGCCGCGGCGACCACGAACAGCGCGGGGCGCGTGTCGCCGAGCACCAGGTCCGTCAGCGAGGTCACGGTACCCCGAAGATCGTAGTGCCACACCACCGCGACGTAGCGCTCGAGATAGGTGGTGAATTCGGCGCGCACGCTCGCCATGGATGCGCCGGGCCGGAGGCGTGCCACCAGATCGAGCGCGGGATAGCTGATGTGCAGCGAATCGCCCGTGCCCGTGCTCGAGGCGACGAGCGGAGCCCACATCTCGACCCCGGTCGGGTAATCGAGCCCCTGCGGCATCACGCCGACGATCGTGTACGTCCGTCCGTTCTCGACCATCGTGATCCGCCGTCCGACGATGTGTGCATCGCCGTTGAAGCGGCCGCGCCACGCGCGATGGCTGAGCACGACCACCGGCGCGGCGCCGGCCAGGTCGTCGTCGGGGCGAAGGGCTCGACCCAGCACGGACCGACTGCCGAGCACGTCGAAGAAATTGCCGGTCACGAGCGCGCGACGAAGCCGGTATGCGCGGTCGCCCTCCTGGATCGTCTCCGGGAACGCGCCCTCGTAGCCGAAGAGGGCGGTGCTCTCGAGCGTCGTCGCGCGGCGCGCGAACTCGCGCGCTTCGTCGAAGCTCACCGGAAAATTCGCGAACTGGCCGTCGCGCGTGGTCCCCCACAGCGCGACGACGCGGCCCTGGTCGTGCACGGGGAGCCGCCGAATCCACAGTGCGTCGGCGACGGTGAACACGGCGGTCGAAAGGCCGATGCCCAGCGCCAACGTGAGTGCCGCGGTCAACGCGAAACCCGGGCTCCGCGCCAACTTGCGCGCCGCGCCGCCAATCGTCTCAGCGAGCTGCATTGTCGCCGACCCCCGCGTGCTGTTGGATCTGCCTCAACACGCTCGCAATGAACGGGCCCTTTGCGCTAGCGTATCGCTCGACGTCATCGGCAAACGTTCGGGCGAGCTCGCGCTTGAGCACCGCGTACTCCCTCCGGAGCGATGCGTCCGTCCGCAGCGCGTCGCGAAACGCGAGCTGTCGATGCCAGAACGCGCTGGACCAACTTACCATGTGCACATGATGCGAGCGCGGCGATCCACGGCGGAAGTAGTTCCGACCGGGAATCCCGAACGCGCCCTTGTGCTCGTAGCCGATCTGCCGGAGGGCCGCGACATACTCGGCACGACTGGCGCGGGGCGGGCAGCCGGCCAGGATGTCGATGACCGGCTTGGCGTCGAGCCCCGGCACCGACGTGCTGCCGATGTGCTCGAGCCGGATCGGCAACCCTCGGCACGCGTCGAGTATGCGCGCCTCCTCGGCCGTGAACTCGGCCGGCCACTGCGGATCGTACGGAGCGATGTAGAGGGCCATGCCGTGAAGACGCTTCAATTGGAAACTCTAATTGGGGTCAGACTCGATTTTTCAGAACTGAAAATCGAGTCTGACCCCAATTAGACACCCCTCTCCCCTCTTCCCCTCAGCGCGCGTCCAGCTTTCGCCCGGCGTTCAGATTATCCCAGTTGAGCAGCGTGTTGTACACCATGAAGTAGGTTCCGATCGTCTCGCCGCGGTAAACCGGGTTGTTCGCGAAGAGCACGACATGCCCCTTTTCGAGCGGCGAGTCGACCACGACCGGTCGCTGCGCCAGATCCTGGCCGCCGTCGAGCAGGCCGGACACGAACAGATCGCGCTGATCAGCGTAGCGGAGTGCCACCCGCGGCCGCTGGTCGGGCGGGATGATGTTGAGCGGATTCCGGAACGCATCATCCGTGAGCGGTGCCGGAGACCACGGTGTGCCCTGCTGTCGCGGTGGCGCGGCGTACTGACCTTCCTCCATCGACGCGGGGCGACCCTGTGGCGTGTCGACGTCGTCCGGCGTACCGCGCCCCGTGGCTCGCGCCGCGCTGCCGTTGCCTCCCCGTCCGCCGCCGCCGCGGCCGAACCCGCCGCCGCGCTGGTTGTTGACCGTGAGCCACTGCCCCGTCTTCGTGAACACGGCGAGGTTGTCCGGAACGCCGTACACGATCGGGCTCGCGTCATCGACGATCTTGGCGCGGAGCAGCGTGCCGTCGACCTCGAGCCGGCGCGCCGTGCTCGACGACACGCCATTCGTCAGCCCATAGTCGATCGCGAACTCCGCCGTGTTCGTGCTCGTCACGAGCACGCCCCCATTCTTCACGAAGCTCACGAGGTGCTCGAGACCGGACCAGCCGAGGCCCGGACGAATGTCGTCCGTCTGCGCCCACGTACCGATGTTCGGCGTTTCGGCGGAGCTCTTCCACGGCATGGGATTTCGCCACATCGGCATTCCTTCGATGATCGACTGGCCATTTCCGCCGGCAGGCGGGAACACGATCACGTCGTACTTGGCGTTGAGATTGTCGCTGGCGGCGACGTCCTGCACGCTGATGTAGTCGTACGGCACCGCGTTGAAGTCGAACGCCTGCCGCCACCATCCTTCCGTCTGCGTACCATTCCACGTGTGCAGGATCGCCACGCGCGCGGCTCGCCCAGGATGTGTCTTCACGCTCGGCGCGCTCGCCACCGCCGCCACCTTCACGCCGAGCGGCTTGGCCGCCGCGTCGAGCGCCGACTGCGAGACCCCGCTCACGATGAACGAGCCGCGATTGTAGTGCTGGCCGTTGGCATCGAACGGCTCCTCGGCGACCTGGAAGCTGGCGTCCTTGAGCTTGTAGCGAAGCGTGATGAGCGCGTTGTCGCCGTTATGGTTGATCAGGAACGTGCTGCCCGTTCCCGTCACGCCGCCCGGCGGCGTCACATCGCCCGTCACCTTCTCGCTCGGCACGTCGAGCACCTTCGCGTCGGTGACGCGCACGCACTGGACGGCGAAGCCCTCTGGGAACGTCCACCCGGTGTCGTCGTAGGGACTCTTCTGTGGATCGTTCGGGCTCCAGTACTGATAGTCGAGGATCGCATCGGCGATGCGCGAGTACGGCTGATCCATGCGGATGATGTAGCTGCCCGCCGGGAAATCGCGCGTGGCAGTGCGCGGATCGCCCGCCTGCTGCGCCCCCGCCTGCTGCGCCTGGGCATCGGCATTTGCCGCGCCGCGGCCACCACGGCCGGCGCCGCCGCGCCCCGCGGCCACTGTCGGGCGCACGGGGATCGTCACGCTGAACGGCTGCGTGGCACGCGTGATCTCGACGTGCTGCCGCTGCAGCACGCGCAGCAGTTCAGCCTGCGCGCCCGGCCGGGAATCGTTCGCGCTCAACACGTACGCCGCCGGCCCCTCGGTCTTTGCCTTGAGAATCGATCGCTTGCTCTTCTCGTAGAAGTTGCGAAGGAGCTGCACGCGGTTGTTCGCGACGTACGACAACGAGACGAGAATGCCCGTCTGCTCGTAGTTGTTGTTGTCGCGCAGATCCCACTTCACGTGCGCGAGGGGCGGGTTCTGCCGGTACCAGGTGCGCTCGGTCTCGTTGGGCGACAGCGTACGCTCGACCACTTCCGGCGTGCCGCCGTTGCCGAACGTCTCGTATAACCGGCTGATGCCGTTGTGCGTCGCCGCGATGAACATCAAGTAGCCGGGCGACCACGTGTCGAACGTGCCGTGCGCGAACACGCCCGGCATGCCGAAGCGCGTCATTTCCTGCACGTTGTTCCAGCCGATCAGCTGCCACTCGTTGGTAACGAGCGGGTCGAGCCAGGCATTGTACGGTCCGTCGCCGACGGTGTTGTCGTACAGGAACGAGCCCGACTCGTGCAGATCGTGAAGGATCTGCGCTTTCCAGTCGACGTACGTGTTGAGGACGTTCTGCGTGAGCTTGAGGGTCGCGCCCATTGCGTCGCGGTTATTGTCGTGCGCCACGTAGTGGCCCCAGTAGATCAGGCCCGGCACGACCTCGTTGGGATGCTTGAGGTGGTAATCGACGAGGTCGGCCTCGCGATCGCGCCCGTCGACTTCCACGATCGGCGTGATCAGCGTGATGACGTGGTCGCGGATGTTCTTGACGTACGGGCTCTCGTCCACGGCGAGGCGATAGGCGAGCTCCATGAGTGCCGTGGGAGCGCCTGATTCGGTCGAGTGGATCGTGCCGGTGATGTAGTAGACCGGCGCGGCGGCGAGCGCGATGCGGTCGGCCTCGGCGTCGTTCATGCCGATCGTGCGCGGGTCGGCGAGCTTGGCGAGGTTCGCCTTGTTGGCGTCCAGTCGCGCCATGAGCTGATCCGACGCGACCGCGACGGCGATCATCTCGCGCCCTTCCTCGGTCGTGCCGATCGAGAACACCTTCACCCGCGGCGTCGACTTGGCGAGGAGCCGCATGTACTCGTAGACCTCCTTCGAGTGCGGCAGGTCGTGCGGATTCCCGGCAATGTCGCCCAGGACCGCCGCCGGCGTGGGGATGCCCTTCGCGGCGGGCATGTAATCCACCAGCGGCGACAGGAAGAACGGTTCGGTCGTGTACTCCTTGATCTTGCTGGTGTACGCCTCGTCGATCGGCTGGCTCGGGTTCCGGCCAGGCTTCGCGTTGGCAGGATCCTGCTGCGCACGAGCAGTTCGCGCCGCGGGCGTGAACGCCGAAAGCGCAACGACGATGATGAATGCGATGGAAGCGGAGGAGCGCCGCATGACCTGACCTCGTTGGGGCGGGAGCGGGGGCGGGATTGAAGCTGACTCGACAAACGCGCCCGGTGGACGGACATTCAACGATGCCTAAACTGGCGGATGGTGAAGTACGCCGCCAGTTGGGGTTACGCGCTGGCCCAACTCATCGCTGAGGAGGCTCGACGATGTGGAAAGATTTCAAGGCGTTCATCATGCGCGGCAACGTGATGGATCTCGCGGTCGCGGTCGTGATTGGTGGCGCATTCGGCGCGATCGTGAAGTCGCTGGTCGACGACATCATCATGCCACCGATCGGACTGGCGCTCGGCCACATCGACTTCGCCAACCTGTTCGTCCTGCTCAAGGCAGGCGAGAAGGCGCCGCCGCCGTACGCCACGCCGGCGCAGGCACACGACGCCGGCGCGGTGACGCTCAACTACGGCGCGTTCATCAACACGATCATCACCTTCCTGATCATCGCGCTCGCCGTGTTCGTCATCGTGCGGATGGTGAGCAGGCTGTACGCCAAACCGGCGCCGGTTGCCCCGAACACCAAGCCGTGTCCGCGCTGCACGCTGCCCGTTCCGCTCGCCGCCACGCGCTGCCCCAACTGCACGTCCGATCTCGCCGCGTGACGTCGGGCAGGACCTGACGGCTTTGTATGCAGGTCGGCCACGGGGCGTGACGTCGCCTATATTCCTCGCCAATGCTGCTCCCCATCCTGGCCGGCCTGCAGATCCAGGCCGCGCAACCTCGCGCCTACAGCGGTCGCGAAGGCCAACTCGCCGTCCAGATTCCGCGCATCGAGAGTGACGTCGTCATCGACGGCCAGCTCACCGAACCGGCGTGGCTCACCGCCGCACGGCTGACGGGATTTTCGCTCTACCAGCCCGTGGACTCGCGGCCGTCGCCCGATTCGACCGAAGTCCTCGTGTGGTATTCGGCGGACGCCATCTACTTCGGGATTCGCGCCTTCGAGCCCCACGGACGCGTGTCGGCCACGCTGGCCGACCGCGACCGCATCAGCTCCGACGATAACGTGGAGATTCATCTCGACACGTTCAACGAACGCAACCGCGCGCTCGTGTTCATCGTCAACCCGCTCGGTGTGCAGGCCGACGGCACCAAGAGCGAGGCGGGCGGCTTCATTCCCGGGTCGAACGTCATGCCTGGCCAGAACGACCTGAGCGCGGATTTCGTCTGGCAGTCCAAGGGTCAGCTCACGGAATGGGGCTATCAGGTCGAAGTGCGCATCCCGTTCAGCAGCATCCGATACTCCAGCGCCGCGGTGCAAACCTGGGGCTTGCAGATCGAGCGACACGCCCAGCACAACGGCTACGACGAGACGTGGACGCCCGCCAAGCGCGCCTCGGCGTCGTTCATCGGCCAGGAAGGCACGCTCGTGGGGCTCACCGGAATGCACCATGGTCAAATGGTGGAGCTCAACCCGGAGCTCACGAACACCGTGAGCGGAACGCCGTGCTGCGCGCCCGAGCAGCTCGGTTGGCGCTACGACGCCAACCCGCAGCTCGGCGGCAACCTGCGCTGGACTTTGGGCAGCGACTTCGTGCTCAACGGCACGGTGAAGCCCGACTTCTCGCAGGTCGAGGCCGATGCGACCCAGATCGCGGCCGATGAACGGTTCGCGCTGTTCTATCCCGAGAAGCGGCCCTTCTTCGTGGAGGGGATCGATCAGTTCAACGTACCGAACACGCTCGTCTACACGCGCACCATTGTACGGCCCGATGGCGCGACCAAGCTGACGGGGAACATCGCGCGAGCCGATATCGCCGTGCTCTCGGCGCTCGACGAGGCGAACTCGACCACCGCCGGCAACCGCCCGCTCGTCGACATCGTGCGGCTCCGCCAGAATTTCGGCGAGCAGTCACTCGCCGGGCTGCTCTACAGCGATCGCGTGAGCCATGAGCGGGAGAACCGCGTGTTCGGCGGCGACTCGCACATCGTGTTCGGCCGGATGTACTTCGCCGAGTTCCAGGCCGTCGAAGGCGTCACGCGGTCCAATGGCGTGACCCAATCCGGACCGATGTGGGAAGCAGTCCTCGACCGCACAGGCCGGAGCTTCGGGTTTCACTACAGCGTACTCGGGATCGATTCGAGCTTCCGCGCCGACAACGGATTCGTGCCGCGTGTCGGATACGTGCAACCGACGATCGCGAACCGCTACACCTGGTATGGCCAGTCGGGCGCGCCGCTCGAGCGGTTCAACGTCTTCCTGTCGCTGAATCCACTGTGGCGCTACGACGACTTCTTCGACTTCAAGAGCGTGCTCGAAAACAAGCTGTCGGCGATGATGCAGTTCACCATGCGCGGTGGATGGAACCTCGGCGCCACGCCGAAGATCTCGACGTACGCATTCGACCAGGCGAACTACTCCGGTCTGTACGTTCCCGGGCCGTCCTCGCCCACGCCCTTTCGCCCGTCCGACCGCATCGGAACGCTTCAGAGCGGGTTCAGCATCGCCACGCCGCAGTTCCCGCGCTGGGCCGCTTCGGTGGGCACGACGTTGGGCACCGACGTGGATTTCCTCGAGACCTCGCGCGTGCGGCGCGTCGACTACAACGCCTCGCTCGACCTGCGGCCGAGCGATCGCCTGCGCGCGAGCCTGACGTACGTGAGCAGCCAGCTCACACGCCGCAGCAACGACGAGCGCACCACCTTCACGCGCATCCCGCGACTCAAGCTCGAGTACCAGCTCGCCCGGCCGATCTTCGTACGCGTCGTGTCGCAGTACACGGCCACGCGGCGTGAAGCGCTGCGCGATCCGCGCACGGGGCAGATCCTGCTCATCAGCCGCGGTGATTCGCTCGCGCCATCGTCGGCCACTGCCTCGAACGCGCTGCGGACCGACTATCTCTTCTCGTATCGCCCGTCGCCGGGTACGGTGTTCTTCCTGGGCTACGGCGGCACACTCACCGAGACTGACCCGCTCGCGTTTCAGCAGCTTCGCCGTGCGAATGACGCCTTCTTCATCAAGGCGAGCTACGCCTTCCGGATGCAGCCGTTCTGATTAGCCCGCGGCGCTACGCGCGGCGGTGGTAATTCGGGTCGTACGTCGTTTTCAGGTCTTGCCACCATCGTCGGGGGAAACGGCGATCAGCCGCCGACCTCGACGAGCTGCTCGGGACGCGTGGCCGATTCCAGCTCGTGGTCCGCGGCGTCAGGATGCTCCTCGTGATACCACGCTTCGTGGAGCGAATACACGTGGCAGGCGAGACACTGCGTCGTCTGCCACTGCTTGCCGCAACCTGGACAGCGGCCGCCCGTCTCGAACGTGTTCCACATCGTGCCGCACGACGGCACGCACGACCAGCGATCGCATGCCTGCGGTTTCCATTCGCAGCGCGGGCAGTAGATGCGCGTCGCCATCGTCCGTCCACCGGTAAGCATTCGATCCGACCGAGTCACCGCCGGTGGATCGCGATCAGCCACACGAGCTCCCCGGCCAAGGCGAGCGCGCCGATCGCGATCAGCAGCGTGAATCGGCGAAGCGTTCGGCGCGACGGTTTCCATTCGAGCGAGTTGGTCACGCCGTCGGCTCCCTCGACGATTACGTGTGCGCTTCTCCCGAGGCCACTTTCTCGGCGAGCCCGCCGAACGTCAAGACCCATCGAAATGCCCGATGCATCGCGAGCGCCGCCGGTGCGAGCGCCTGCGTGCCTGCAGCCCGGGCGAGCAGGTCGAGTCCCTTCACGATCACCAGGATCAGTCCGAGCACACCGAGTGCGACGACCCACAGCGGAAACACGATGACGAACACGACCAGAATGACCGGTAGCAGCAGGATCGGTGCAATCGGTATCAACCCCATTCCCAACGCCATCGTCCTGCCTCCGTCGCTCTCGCGGTTAGTGCCTATGTTGAAATATAATGATCCCCATCGAACCAGTTGGGCCATGCCTCTGGCTCGTTGATAGCTTCTTCGAGCGCTCGCCGCGTTTTCCGCGTTCGATACGTTTGCCGCAGAGCACGCCGTCGTCGACGTCAATCGGGTCGGCCTCCATCGACCCGATCATTGGATCATTGGAGTCTGACCCCATTGCTCCGTCGTTTCTGCCTCGCCGTTGTTGCTCTGGTCGCCGCCCGCTCGGGCGCGGTCGCGCAAACACTCGCGCCCTATCGCGACTCCACCCTCGCGGTAGACGAGCGCGTGCGAGACCTGCTCGGCCGCATGACCCTCGAGGACAAGTTCTGGCAGCTGTTCATGATTCCGGGCGACCTCGACGATCCGGCGGACGATTACTCGCACGGCGTATTTGGACTGCAGATCTCCACCAGGCAGGACAGCGGCAGCATCGCTCGCGCGCACGCCGAACGAATAGATGCGATTCAACGCTATTTCGTGGAGCGAACGCGGCTGGGCATTCCGATCGTACCGTTCGACGAAGCGGTTCACGGGCTCGTGCGCCCCGGTGCGACGATGTTCCCGCAGGCGATCGCGCTCGCCGCCACGTGGGACACATCGCTCGTCGGTCGCGTTGCGACGGCGATCGCGCGCGAGACTCGGAGCCGCGGTATCCGCCAGGTGCTGTCGCCGGTGGTCAATCTCGCGACGGACGTCCGCTGGGGACGGGTCGAGGAGACATATGGCGAGGATCCGGTGCTCGCCTCGGCGATGGGCGTCGCCTTCGTGCGGGCGTTCGAGCACGCGGGCGTCGTCGCCACGCCAAAGCATTTCGTGGCGAACGTTGGTGAAGGCGGGCGCGACAGCTATCCGATCGATCTCGACAAGCGACTGCTCGAGGAGATGTACTTCCCGCCATTCAGAGCGGCGATCGAGCGTGGCGGCGCGCAGTCGGTGATGAGCGCGTACAACTCCGTCGACGGCTCGCCGGCCACGCAGAATCGCGCCTTGCTCACCGGGACGCTGCGCGACGAGTGGGGCTTTGGCGGATTCGTGATCTCGGATGCCGCGGCGACCGGTGGCGCGACGGTGCTCCACCACACGGAGGCGAGCACGGCGACGGCGGCGACCGACGCGCTCGACGCCGGCCTCGACGTGATCTTTCAATCGTCGTGGCCACAGCACCGCCCGTACCTCGATGCGTTTCGACGCGGGCTGATCGCCGACTCGGTGATCGACCGATCGGTTGCCCGCGTGCTTCGGGCGAAGTTCCAGCTCGGGCTGTTCGAGCATCCGTACGCCGATCCGGACAGCGCCGCGTACTGGAATGGCAACGCGGCTCATCGAGCGCTCGCGCTCGACGCCGCACGCGAGTCGATCACGCTGCTCGCGAACCAAGGCGGTACGCTACCCTTGCGCCGCACGGTTCGCTCGGTCGCCGTGATCGGCGCCGATGCGAGTGAAGCGCGGCTTGGCGGCTACAGCGGACCCGGTATCGCGAAGGTGTCGATACTCGACGGCGTTCGTTCAAAGCTTGGCGCGCCGCGGGTGCGGTTTGCGCCGGGGCCGGGCCGGATCGCCACGTCGTACGTGGTGGTACCGGCGGAAAGATTGTCACACGCCGACAGCGGCCGGACCGTGCCGGGCTTGCACGGCGTCTACTTCGACAACAACCGGCTCGAGGGTGCGCCACGGCTCGTGCGCGACGACGCCCGCGTCGATTTCGGCTGGACGCTCAACTCGCCCGGGCGCGGCATTCCGTTCGATTGGTATTCGGTGCGCTGGACGGGGTCGATCACGGTGCCGCCGAGTGGCGTTCGGCAGTTGGGTGTGGAAGCGAACGACGGCTATCGGCTGTATCTCGACGGCAAGCTGCTGATCGATGATTGGGAGAAGCGATCGTACGGCGCGCGTTTGGCGCCTGTTGTGTTGAAGCCTGGGAGCCGGCACGACCTCCGTCTCGAGTACTTCGAGAGCACCGGCAACGCGCGCGTGAAGCTGGTGTGGGACACCGGCGTTCACGACGATTGGCGGGCGCAGATCGCGCGCGCCGTGGACTCGGCGCGAAAGAGCGATGTCGAGATCGTCGTGGCGGGTATCGAGGAAGGCGAGTTCCGCGACCGCGCGCTGCTCGATCTCCCGGGTCATCAGGAGGAGCTGATCGAACGCGTCGCCGCGCTCGGCAAGCCGACGGTCGTGGTGCTCGTCGGCGGCAGCGCGATCACCATGTCTCGCTGGATGGACCGCGTGGGTGCGATCGTCGATGCATGGTATCCGGGCGAGGCAGGTGGGCGTGCAGTCGCCGACGTGCTGTTCGGGGACTCCGACCCGGCGGGCCGCACGCCGATCACGTGGCCGGTAGCCGAGGGGCAGCTTCCGCTGTATTACGACCACAAGCCAACCGGTCGCGGGGACGACTACGTCGACCTCACGGGGCAACCGCTCTTCCCGTTCGGCTACGGCCTGAGCTACACACGCTTCGAGTACAGCGAGCTCTCGATCGAGCCGTCGACGATGTCGACCAATGACAGCGCGATGGTGCGCTGCCGGGTGAAGAACGTCGGCGATCGTGCCGGCGACGAGGTCGTGCAACTGTACGTGCACGACATTCTGGCGTCGGTGTCGCGTCCGGTACTGCAGCTCGAGGGCTTCCAGCGGGTGCACCTCGCGCCGGGCGAGGCTCGGGACGTGACGTTCACACTGGGCCGCGAGCAGCTCCAGATGCTCGACCGCGACATGCACTGGGTCGTCGAGCCGGGAATCTTCCGCGTACTGGTCGGCGCCTCGTCGAAAGACATCCGCCTCCGCGGCGACCTGAGCGTTCACTAATTGGGGTCAGACTCGATTCACGGAACACTCATGGAACCGCTCTCTCAACCGGCGGCAGGTCCACATCAGCATACTGAAAATCGAGTCTGCCCCCAATTGGAATTTCTGAGAGGCGCTACGATGGAGACGGATAGAGCCCGAGTCTGATCGGCTGTGGCGCGTCGACGGCGTCCTCGATCACGAGGCGGACACGCCGCACCTGCACGGGATCGAATCGGTCGAGCTTCGTGTAGCCGATCGTGCTGCCGTGCGACATCGTGCGCCAGCCGCCATCGACGGCTCCCTGCAGTGTGTAGCGCGCGACACGCTGTCCGCGGCCGATGTCCTCCTCGAGGCGCGCGACGCCGACGTCGACCGGCGCGCCGAGATCGAGGTCCAGCGTCGCCGTCCGATCGCCCGTCACACGCCAACTCCGATGCGCCTGCGAGGCCAGATCGTGCGAGAGCGTTGCGCGCAGCGAATCGGCGAACGCGCGCAGCGCGCGCA
>DATJIZ010000132.1:0-14710 GCA_035492735.1 Gemmatimonadaceae bacterium
CGAGCTGCACGGCTGGGTCGAGCGCGAGCTCGGACGTCCCGTCGCCGGGAAGGCGTACGTGGACACGGGACCAATTCTGGAGCGCGATCTCGCGCGGCGCGCGGGGCTCGGCTGGTTCGGCAAGAACACGATGCTGATCAATCCGCGGATCGGGTCGTTCTTCTTTCTGGGTGAGCTGCTGCTCGATCTGAAGCTGGTGCCGGACGAGCCGTTCGCGGCGGACCACTGCGGGACGTGCACGCGATGTCTGGACGCCTGTCCGACCCGCGCGCTCACCGAGCCGCGGGTGATGGATGCGACGAAATGCATCTCCTATCTCACGATCGAGCTCAAAGGCGAGATCGACGAGGCGTTGCGCGCCGGAGTTGGCGAGCGGCTGTACGGGTGCGACGTGTGCCAGGAGGTGTGTCCGTGGAACGAGAAGTTCGCGTTGCCGTTGCGGGAGGAGGCGTTCCGGCCGCGGCCGGCCATCGCGGGCAAGGATGGGCGTACGCTGGCGCAGGATCTGTTAGCGCTGTCTGATGACGAATATCGCGTGATGTTCAAAGGCTCGCCGCTGAAGCGGGCGAAGCTCTCGGGCCTCAAGCGCAACGCCGCCGTGGTGCTCGGCAACGTCGCGAGCCGGAGCGCCGACAACTAGAATCTGGCTCCTCCCGCCACTCGGCCCATACGGTCGCCGCACGGACGTTCCTCGCCCACCAAAGGCGGCGCGGCACGTGCCATGCGCTTCGTGAGTTGATCCGACCACCCGTGAGGGCATCATGGCACACACCCACGAATTCGACTGCATCGTCTGTGGCGCGCACCTTGATTCAGAGGACGATCTCGCCCGCCACAACGAGGAGAACCACACGCCGCGCGTCGCCGCCGACGTCGATCGCGCAGAGCCGATCGGCAATGAGCACCAGCGGAAAGAAGAACCTGACGACCGGATGAGCTGAGCGACCGGGGGGCGGCGGTCGGCTGCGACCGGGCGCCGGCGCCCATCCGCGCCCACCCACTGCCCCGATGTCCGAAAGGTTCAATCGCCCGGCCGCGCTGTCCGCCAGAATTGGGGCATGATCAATACCCTGATCCGGTGGCCCTTCGTCATGCTCCTTGCCCTCGCGCAGCTCACGGCGCGGTCGTCCGCCGCACAGGTGCAGCCGTTCGACACCGTGGCATGGGACATCCGCGCCACGGAGTCGCGCATCGAGCCCTATCGTGGCCGCTCCGCCCTGCTCTTGCGCAACGGTACGGCATGGCTCAAGGGCAGCCGGTTCGAGAACGGTTCCATCGAGTTCGATGTCGCCTTCTCCAACGGGGTGTCGTTTCCCGGAATCGCGTTTCGTGCCGTCAGTCGCGCGGACTACGAGCTCCTTTACATGCGTGCGCCCTCGAGCGGAGGGCCGCACGCCACCCAGTACACTCCGGTACTGCATGGCCTGTACGGCTGGCAGATCTATACTGGCGCGGCGTTCGAGGCGGCGGTGCAGTGGACGTACGACCGGTGGATGCACGTGAAGCTCGTGGTCTCTGGCACGCGCGCCGAAGTGTACGTCGACAGCGATACGGCGGTGCAAGTCATCCCGCGGCTGCGAGGTGCGGAGGCCGCGGGCGAGGTGGGCTTGGTGGTGGGACCCGGGTCCGCGCGTTTCGCCAATGTCGTCGTGCGGCCGGGCAGCGCGCCGTACTTCACCGGTACGCCGCCCATCATCCGCGACTCCACGTCGCCGACGATAGTGCGTTCGTGGCGTGTGTCGGCGCCGTTCGCCGAGTCGTCGCTGAGTGGCGTGACGCAACTGACGGTGGTTCCGGGTGACAAGTGGTCCATGCTGGACGTCGAGGAGCGTGGCATCGCCAACCTTGCCCGACTCGCGCCTTTCGACAGCAGCCATAACACCGTCGTCGCGGCGGTCACGCTCGACGCGAGCCAAGCGGCCACGGTGCGGATGCGCTTCGGCTTCAGCGACCGCGTCCGTGTGTTCCTGAACGGCAGATTGCTCTACACTGGTGACGATGGCTTTGGGACTCGCGACGCCGACTTTCTGGGGACCGTTGGGCTGTTCGACGAACTGGCGCTGCCGCTCCGGCGTGGGAGCAACGAACTGTGGTTCGCGGTCAGTGAAACGTTCGGAGGCTGGGCGATCACGGCGGACCTGCCCGACCGACGCGGAATCCGCGTCAGTCCGTAGTTCGACCATCAGAGCAACGCCGGCGGTTCACGCGGCAGTTGGCTCGGCCCGGCGTTCGGCGCTCAGCTGGCCGGGCGTCACGCCCGCCAGCGTCTGTAGCTCGCGGATGAGGTGGGACTGGTCGGCATAGCCGTGATGCGCGGCGAGCGCGGCCCAGCTGGGCTTCGCGACGCGGTCCGCATCGCGGAGAAGCGCATGGAAGCGCTGGACCCGTGCGAAGTGCCGCGGGGAGATTCCCGTTTCTGCCAGGATCACGCGACGCACGTGACGGTCGGTCACACCGAGTGGCGCGGACAGCGCGCCCACGCGGAGTCGACCAGCCGAAGCGCGCAGCACGTCCATCGCGACGCGGACGACCGAGTGTGCAGGCGTGAATGCCGCGCGTCGGGCGGCCTGCGCAGCGGCCGCCCGCACGCGCAGGAACTCCGTCAGGACGCGCCGCGCGTCCGCTGGTGTGCTGGTGCGCGCCAGTCGATCCTCGAGCGGCCCGCCCAGAGCGGGAAGCGCGACCGCGTAGGGGTGGTCCGTGTCCTCGTGCTCGTAGGGCGCCACGCCGAGCAGGGCGCGACACCACTCAAGCTTGATTCGCACCGCCGTCATATGCGAGCCGGGCTCGGGCGTGAACATGCGCGCGCGAGCAACGGGGCCGATGAGGAGCAGGCGCGACGAGCCGGCGCCGGTGGCATCGGCCACTCTCGCGAAGCACAGGCTGACGGCGGGGTCAGGGACAACGCGATGGATTGTTGGCCGGCCGGCCGCAGTCTCGTGGGTCCACTGCGCCTCGACGCCGAATGCCAGGTCCGCTGGCGGCGGCGATTCACGGTAGCCGCCGATCGCGTGGTCGGGCTCGGCGCCGCGCGGCTGCTCGCGGCCAAAGCTCACGTCATCGCCGCGCGACGCGGAGAACCTCTCCGACGCCTTCGCCGTCACAGGCACGTCACCTTCCCCGAAAGGAAAGGCGAACGCTATGGTCGATGCGCGAGCAGCGCAATCGCGAGTGGATGCTGACGCGCTACTCGAGTGTGCGCTGGCCGCGAAACGTCTTCGCCTCTCCGTCGTAGTACCGGGATGACGCAGCCGTCTCCCGAATTCCTCGAGCTCCAGGCTGCCCTCGCCGGTGAGTACTCGCTCCAGCGCGAGCTCGGCCGCGGCGGCATGGGGATCGTCTATCTCGCGCGCGACGTGCAGCTGGACCGCGACGTCGCCATCAAGGTGCTTCCGTCACACCTCGCCAGCAGCGCGACCTGGCGCGAACGGTTTCTCCGCGAGGCGCGCACGGCCGCCGGACTTTCGCATCCGCACATCGTACCGATTCATCGCGTCGGCGAAGTCGACGGATTCGTCTTTTTCGTCATGAGTTACGTCGAGGGCGAGACGCTCGGCGAGCGGCTGCGGACGCGCGGACCACTCGCGCCGGCGGACGCCGCGCGCGTGCTGCGCGAGGTCGCGTGGGCACTGGCGTATGCGCACGGTCGCGGAGTCGTGCACCGCGACGTGAAACCGGACAACATCCTGCTCGAGGCCGGCACGGGGCGCGCGCTGGTCACCGACTTCGGCATTGCCCACCGCGATGATGTCGCTGCCTCGGACACCGACCCGGGAAAGATCGTGGGCACGGCGCACTTCATGAGCCCCGAGCAGGCGGCGGGCGGTCACGTCGACGGGCGCAGCGACCTGTATGCGCTTGGCGTGGTCGGCTATCTCGCGCTGAGCGGACGGCTGCCGTTCGAGGCGCCAAACGTGCCGGCGCTGCTCGTTCGACAAGCAACTGAGGCGCCGCAGAGTATCATGCACGTCGCTCCCGGGCTTCCGCCGGCGCTCGCGATCGCCATCGATCGCTGCCTCGAACGAGATCCCGCCGACCGCTTCGCGGACGGCGAGACGCTAGCCGCGGCGCTGGCTCCCGGCACCGACACGCGTCCGGCGCTTCCGCCCACGCTGCGCGCCTGGCTGGGCGCGCGGAACCCGCTCCTCGTGCCGTACATGGGCTGGTCCGCGGGGTTCAGCGTTCTGACGTTGGGAAACCTGTTCGGCGTGCTGACCGGCAACCCTGGAAGCAGTGTGTGGGACGTGGCGCTACTGGCGACGCTCGCGTCGGCGCCGCTTCTGCCCGTCTTTGGCTTCCACCTCAATCAGGCGCGCCGGCAGTTCCGCGCCGGACACACGCTCGCCGATCTCCGGACGGCGCTCGAGACCGCGCGGCGCGAGCGGGCCGAGACCGAGGCGCTTGCGCGGAAGGACGCGGAGCCGGTCAGCCACAAGCTGCTGCGACTCGGGACGGTCGCCTCGGCGAGCTGGCTCGGGGTCACCATCGTGCTGCTCCTCCAGGGAACGATCCACGAGAACCGAACCCCAATCGCGTGGTTCCTCACGCCCGTGCTCACCACGATGCTGCTCGGGGCGGCGAGCAACGCGCTCGACGTGCAGTTCATCCCGGCCAGGATTCGTGAGTGGTGGCAGACGGGGATCCGTGACCGCCTCTGGAACGGCCGCGCCGCACAGTGGCTCGCGCGGCGCCTGGGCGCGCCGGAGCGGTCGCGCGCGGTTGGCGGCGGTGTGTTCCGTGCGACTGAGGCGGCGCTCGGCGTAGCCGCATCGGAGCTCTTTTCGGCGCTGCCAAAGGCTTACCGCGAAGAACTGGCCGAGCTGCCCACGATCGTCGCGGCGCTCGAGGCGCGGGCCGCCGAAGCGCGGGCGGAGATCGATGCGCTCGCCGCACTCGTTCCGTCCAGGTCCAGCGATGCGGAGCTCCTCGCGTCGCGGCGCACCGCGGCCGCGGCGCAATTGGCGCAGAGCGTTGCGGCGCTGGAAGGAATCCGCCTCGACCTGTTGCGTCTCCATGCGGGCGCGGGCGACCTGGCGCCGCTCACGACGCTCATGGAAGAGGCACGTATGCTGGGCGACGACTTGGGCCGGCTCGCCGATGCGCAGCGCGAGGTGGATGCCGCGACCGGGCCGCGCCCACTCGAGGCGGCGCGAACGCCAACGCCGACCTGAGATCGAGATGCGCGCGTGTTACACGGCACGCGCGAGCGCGCCCGCCTCGCCCGACGCAAGCAACTCTCGAACGCGCGGAATGACGGCGCGCCCATACAGCTGGATGCTCTCGAGCATTTTGTCGTGCGGCAACGGTCCCGAGCTGTACTTGAGGTCGAAACGAGCGAGCCCGAGCGTGCGAACCGTCGCCGCGATCTTGCGCGCGACGGTTTCTGGCGCGCCAACGTAGAGCGCGCCCGATACGATCTCGTGCGCGAACTCGGCGCGGCTGGTCGGACCCCATCCGCGTTCGGCGCCGATGCGATTTCGCATTTCGCTCCATGGAAGCCAGAGATCTTCGCGCGCCTGCTCGTCGGATTCCGCGACGTGCCCGGGCGAATGCACGCCAACGGGCAGACTGGCCGCGCCCGCCTCCTTCAGCGCGCGATGATACAGCTCCACGTACGGCGCGAAACGCCGGGCGTCGCCGCCGATGATCGCCAGCATCAGCGGCAATCGATATCGCGCGGCGCGCACCACCGACTCGGGGCTGCCGCCCACGCCGACCCACGTCCGGAGCGTTCCCGATTCCGTCCGCGGGAAGAGGCGCTGGTTCGCCAACGGCGCGCGCGTGCTGCCGCGCCAGTTGACCGGGTCGCCAGTGCGATTGGCGTCGAGGAGCCTGGCAAACAGCTCCAGCTTTTCCTCGAACAGCGTCTCATACTGATCGAGTGCGTAGCCGAACAGCGGAAAGGATTCGATGAACGAGCCGCGCCCGAGAATGATCTCGGCGCGTCCACCAGATACGGCATCGAGCGTGGAGAAGCGCTGGAAGACGCGCACCGGGTCGTCGGAGCTCAGCACCGTGACCGCGGAGCCGAGTCGAATGCGGCGCGTGCGGCCGGCGATCGCGGCGAGGACGACGTCGGGCGCCGAGATCGCGAAATCAGCGCGATGATGTTCGCCGAGGCCGATGAAGTCGATCCCGACTTCGTCGGCCAGGACCGCCTCGTCGACGACGTCGCGAATCACCCGCGCCTGCGGCAGCGGCTGTTCGCTCGCGTCGCGAGTGACGTCGCCAAAGGTGTCGAGGCCAAGCTCGACTTTTTCCAGACTGATGGTCATTTGGTGCCTGCGCTGAAGCGGCCCACGCCGATATGCCGAATCCAAAGTTCAGCCGCACGGCAAGTGCTGCTCCGGCGCCGGCGGGCGCCGCAGGCGGCTCTCGCTGCCCGCGACGTCCACGCCGTCGGCGCGCCGATCAAGTCTGCAGAACGCTCCGGGCGTACTCGCGCACGGATGTGAGCGCTACGGGGAATTTCTGGAGGGTGTCCGCCATGGGGATCTCGTCTCCGTGCGCGTAGTCGAGCATGAGACCGGCGAACGATTTCTGCAGCGAATCGGTCGCGGCGTCGAACTGCACCTTCAACGCGTCGTTGGGCACTCGGTCGACGGCGAAGGGCGCGGCACCGATTTCCTCGAAGATGCGCACCACCTCGATCGGACTGACCGCATCGGGACCACCGAGCTCGATGGCCCCGCTCGTCGCGTCCTGACTCAACGTGGCGCGGGCCGCAAACTCGGCGACGTCGCCGAGCGAGATGAAGCTGATCTTGCGCTCGCCGTCGCCGTAGATCGTGGCGTGACGCTTGGGATAGTCGAAGCCGACGATCGGACTGAGCCAGACTTCCATGAAGTACGTCGGCCGCAGAATCACATGCGTCATTCCGCTCTCCGCCAGGCGTCGTTCGACGGCTCGCTTGGCGTGCGTGAGCGGGCCCTCGTCGTCGAGTTGGCGTGAATACGAGACGTACACGAAGCGCTCGACGCCGGCATGGCGCGCGGCATCCACGAGATTGAGCTGGCCCTTCTCGTCGGTCGCTTCGACGCTGTCGCCGGGCTGCCGCGAGCGAACCGTCGTCACCGTCGACACGACGGTGCCAGCCCCGGTGCAAGCGCGGTCGAGCGATGCTCGATCCCGGACATCACCGATCACGCATTCGACGCCGAGCCCGCGCAGCCGCTCGACGGTTGCCGGATCGGAGGTGCTCCGTATCAAGCCGCGAACCGACTCGCCACGCTCGACCAGCCGGCGGCAGATTTCGCCGCCGAGAAATCCCGTTGCTCCGGCCACTAGGATCATCGCTCCCTCCAGGTTGCGAGCTTCGCGTTAGCTTGGCCGCGACCGCCTGAGGCCGCAATGGGCAGCGCGGCGAGCCCGAATATGCGCCGCCGCCCTCGGCGCCTAAGGCGCGCCGCCAGCGAGATAATCCACCGCGAGGGCGGCCATCGTCCGCACGCCGATGGGCAGCGCATGCTCGTCGGCAAAGAACAACGGCGAGTGGTTCGACGCTGCCTTGGCCGGATCCTGTCCCGCGGGGACGACGCCCAAGTTGACGAACATTCCGGGAACCCGCTCGGCGAAGTACGAGAAGTCCTCGGAGGCGAGATTGGCGTCCATCTCATGGACGTTCTTCGCGCCCGCGGCCCACTCGAGGGCGGGCAGCATGCGCTTGGTGAGCGCGGGGTTGCTGATCGTAACCGGGTACCCGGAATCAACGCGCACGTCGGCGCGTGCACCCGACGCTTCGGCCACGTGGGTTGCCGTCTTGACGAGGCGTTGAATGACCTGCTGCCGGACCGCGGGATCGAGCGTCCGGATCGTTCCGTTCAAGTACGCGCTGTCGGGGATGATGTTGTTGCGAACGCCGGCGTCGAAGATGCCGAAGGTGAGGACGGCCATCGACTGGGACAGATCGATCTGGCGGCTCACGATGGTTTGCGCGGCGAGCACGATCTCCGAGCCGACCACGATGGGGTCGATTCCAGCGGCCGGTCGCGCGCCGTGCGTCTGCTTTCCGTGGACGACGATCGTGAACTCGTCGGACGACGCCAGCGTTGCGCCGGCGCGGTAACCGACGTGCCCGAGGCTGTCGGGCACGACGTGCAAACCAAACACTGCATCGACTTTGGGGTTGTCCAACGCGCCGTCCTTGATCATCGGCTCGGCGCCGCCGGGCCCTTCCTCCGCCGGCTGGAACAGAAACACCACGGTGCCGGGGAGCTGGGACTTCAATCCGGTCAGCACTTCGGCGACGCCCATGAGAATCGCGACGTGGTTGTCATGGCCGCATGCGTGCATGACACCGACCTCGTGGCCCTGGTACATCGTCTTCACCACCGACTTGAACGGAACGTCCACTTGTTCGGTGACGGGCAACGCATCCATGTCGGCCCGAAGTGCGACGACGCGTCCCGGCTTTCCGCCGCGCAGCACACCGACGACGCCATGTCCGCCGACGTTGGTTCGAACGTCGAGACCAAGCGACCGCAGGTGATCGGCGACCAGCTTGGAGGTGCGCACTTCCTGCGTGCCGAGCTCGGGATGCTGGTGAATGTCCTCGCGCCACGCAACGACTTTCGGCGTCACCTGGTCGGTGCGACTGGCGATCTCGTTGTGGAGCAAGGCGAGCGAGACGTTCGCCGGCGAGGCGTGGGCAGCCGATTGAGCGCGAGCGATTGCCGGCGCCAGGAGGATCGCGAGGGTGAAAGCGTGGCGCATGGTCGTTCCAGGCGAAAGGCGGGTCTATGGGTGCGGGCGCGCGAATATACCCGCGGGAGCGACCCGATGGAACGACCGGTCGCTATCGCTTATGGCAGTCGTTGCAGGCGGTCGGGGTATCCTTGCCGGCGGCAACTTCCTTTTTGTGGCAGTCGTAGCAGAGACCCGTTCTCTCCGCTGTGTTGTGAATGGCGCTCTTCAGCGTCGTCGTGACGGGCGGTGTCGCCTCCGGCCCGTGGCAGTCGCCACATGCCTGCCGCGGTTTTGTGTATGGGCGCTCGCTTCGCGACTCGTGATGACAGGTGCCGCACTCGATGGACTTCGCATGCTTGGCATGCGTGAAGGTCACCGTCCCTCGAGAGGGAGTATACCGGACCGTATCCGGACCGGACGAATCCGCGGCCGTTTGCTGCGCTGTCAATCGCGTTGGGAGGAGCGCGGCGAAACACAGTAGGGTGAGGAGTGATACGAGTCGAAGCGACATGTTCCCGTCCGGAGTAGGGCCGGCAGTTTTCGCGCGGATCTCGCGAAGCCAGCTCATGGTAGGGTCGGCCATTCAGGCCGCCAGAAGGAAATCGCCGACGTCCTGTCGGACTTCCGCGCCGACCACCGGGCGGGCGAATCGATGGCGCGTGCGATCGCATATCGAGAATGTCGGATACCCTGGTGCGCTTCCGCGAGCAGAGCCTCGGGACTAGCGTACGCTTGGCGCCGATCCGGACCGAGCCGATGGCTCGACGTTCACCTGGCACGAGGGGGAGGGAGCAATCATCAAATGATGAAGCGGATCGCGCTCTGCCTGCTGGTCGTCGTGGCGCCTCTCGCGCGCGCGCAGACTCCCGCCTCTCGAGCCGGCGCCGGAGTCGCCGCCGAACAGGATCACCAGCTGATGATGGCGCAGCTCGGAATTCGCCGTCTGCGCGCGGGCCCGAGCGGCAACGAGAACGCGCCGAACCACGCCAACTACGACGAGTCGCTGGCAAACCCGTATCCCGACTTGCCGGACGCTCTCAGGCTCGACGACGGAACCCGCGTGACGACGCCGGCGACGTGGTGGAATCGACGCCGGCCGGAGATCGTCGAGGCCTTCGAGCGTGAAGTCTACGGCCGAGTACCCAGGGTCGTGCCGCCGGTGAGCTGGCGCGTGACGCTCACGGACCACGAGATGGTCGACTCGATGCCCGTGATCGCCAAGCAGCTGATCGGTCACGTCGACAATTCGACGGATCCGGAGATCGACGTCGACATCAAGATGGTCGTCGTCGTTCCGGCGAACGCGCGCGGACGTGTGCCGCTGCTGATGATGTTCGGCCGGTCCGTGCTGCCCGCGCCGGCGCAGCCGGCGCAGGATCGATTCGATCAACTGAGCGCGGCGTTGAGGAAGGCGAACGTCGCCGAGCTCCTGGCTGACGGGTGGGGCTACGCGTTCATCGATCCGGCGAGCATTCAGGCGGACAACGGTGCCGGGCTGACGACAGGCATCATCGGCCTCGTGAACAAAGGTCAGTCCCGCAAGCCCGACGATTGGGGCGCATTGCGCGCGTGGGCGTGGGGCGCGGCACGCGGACTCGATTACCTCGAGAGCGATCCGGCCGTCGATGCGAAGCACGTGGGCATCGAGGGCGTATCGCGCTACGGAAAAGCGGCGCTCGTGACGCTGGCGTTCGAGCCGCGCTTTGCGATGGGACTCATTGGCTCGTCCGGGAAGGGCGGCGCAACCCTGCACCGCCGCAATTTCGGCGAGGCGGTCGAAAGCCTCGCCGGCACCGGCGAGTACCACTGGATGGCGGGCAACTATCTGAAATACGCTGCAGAGGACGCGACCTTTGGGCGAATGACGGCGGCCGATCTTCCGGTCGACTCGCACGAGCTGATCGCGCTCTGCGCGCCGCGCCTCACCTTCATCAGCTACGGCGTGCCGGAAAAGGGAGACGCCAAGTGGCTCGATCACGAGGGCAGCTTCATGGCCGCCGTCGCCGCGCAGCCGGTGTTCAGATTACTGGGCGCACGGGACATGGGCGTTCCCGACGAGTACCATGCGGCCAGGATGCCGGCCGTGAATGACGGACTGCTCGGCGGCGCGCTCGCGTGGCGCCAGCACGACGGCGGGCATACGGATGCGCCGAACGTGAAATACTTCATCCAGTGGGCCGACCGGTTCATCAAACACGCACCGAAATGAGCGCACCGACGACCGCCCGAGACGACAACGCGCCGGAACAGCCGCACCTGATTCGCCGCTTCGGTTTGCTGTCGTCGACGGCGCTGAATATGACGAACATGATCGGCGTCGGACCGTTCATCACGATCCCGCTGCTCATGTCGGCACTGGGCGGCCCACAGGCGATGCTCGGATGGATCGTCTCGCTGGTCATCGTGCTGTGCGACGGGATGGTCTGGAGCGAGCTGGGCGCCGCCATGCCGGGATCGGGCGGATCGTTCGGCTACCTGCGCGAGGCGTTCGGGCGCGAGCGGGTGGGTCGGCTGATGGCGTTCCTGTTCGTGTGGCAGTTCGTGCTGAGCGGCCCGCTCGAGATCGCCTCGGGCTATATCGGCTTCGCCGACTACGCGACGTACATCTGGCGGGGCCTCACACGCCCGCAGGTGATTGCGCTCATCACGACCGTGGGAGTGATCAACATCGCGTTGCTGTACCGGCGCATCCACTCGATTGCCAAGATCACGATCTCGCTCTGGATCGGCACGCTCGTCACGGTGCTCGCGGTGATCGTGACCGGCGCGATGCACTTCAATCCGCGCGTCGCATTCGATTTTCCGCCGGGCGCCTTCAACTTCTCGATCGGATTCTTTCTTGGTCTCGGCGCGGCGTCGCGCATCGGCATCTACGACTACCTCGGCTATTACGACATCTGCTACATCGGCGACGAGGTGCGCGACCCGGGCCGCGTGATTCCGCGATCGATCCTCATCAGCACGGCCGCGGTCGCGGTGATCTATTTCGGGATCAACCTCTCGATCATCGGCGTGGTGCCGTGGCGCGACTTCGTGCCGGCCGCCGATCACGCGGAATCGAATTTCATCGTCTCGATCTTCATGCAGCGCATTTACGGCGCGCCGGTCGCGGCCGTGTTCACGCTGCTCGTGCTCTGGACGGCGTTCGGCTCGGTGTTCGCGCTGCTCCTGGGCTACTCACGGATCCCGTATGCGGCCGCCGAGAGCGGCTACTTCTTCCGGATCTTCGCGCGGCTGCATCCGACGAAGGACTTTCCGTACGTTTCGCTCCTCGTGCTCGGCGTGCTCTCGATCGTCGCCGGGTTCTTCTCGCTCGGCACGGTGATCGACGCCCTGATCGTGACGAGGATTCTCGTGCAGTTCATCGGTCAGATTGTCGGCCTGATCCTGTTGCGGCGCCGTGCGCCGACCATGCAGCGACCCTACCGGATGTGGCTCTACCCGGTTCCGGCGCTCGTCGCGCTGTTCGGCTGGATCTTCGTGTTTGCGACGACGCAAGCCCGGGTGATCCTGTTCGGCGTGGGCGTGTTGTTCCTGGGCTGCCTGGCGTTCCTGCTCTGGTCGTGGCGAACGCAACGTTGGCCATTCGGAATCATGGAGGCGGCATCGTGAACCGTATTGCTGGAACTCTGATCCTGGCAGCGCTGTGCGCCGGCACGGCGCGGGCGCAGAACGAGCGGATGCTGCGCACCGGGTGGCTGCTGCAGTCCTCGGCCAAGGTGGGCGCCGACGGCGCGCAGATCTCGTCGACGCGCTATCGGCCGCGCGACTGGTATCGCGCGAGCGTACCATCGACTGTCGTCGGCACGCTGGTCGAGGACAGCGTGTATCGCGATCCGTTCTTCGGCATGAACCTGCGGTCGCTGCCGGGCATGACGTACCCGATCGGGGCGAACTTCGTCCACACGGCGATGGCGCCGGACAGTCCGTTCGCGGCGGGCTGGTGGTATCGCACGAGCTTCGCGACGCCGGCCGGAGCCCGCGGGCGACACACGATCCTGCGCTTCGATGGCATCAACTACCGCGCGAACATCTGGCTCAACGGCAAGCGTCTGGCGGACTCGAGCCGGATCGCCGGCACGTACCGGCGCTACGAGTTCGACGTGACCGATGGACTGGCGGCGCGCGGAGCGAACGTGCTCGCCGTGGAGATCTTCGCGCCGACGCCGCCGGATCTGCAGACCACGTGGGTCGACTGGAACCCGTCGCCCCCGGACAAGGACATGGGGCTGTGGCAGCCAGTATGGTTGAGCACCGCCGGAGACGTCGTCGTGCGCTACCCGGAAGTCGCAAGTCGCGTCGACACGACGACGCACCGAAGTGCCGATCTGACCGTGGTCGCCGAGCTTCGGAACCTGGCATCGCATCCGGTGAGCGGGACGTTGCGCGGCAGGATCGGGCGCATCGAATTCAGCAAAGGCGTGATGCTCCAGGCGGGCGACAGCGCGCTGGTGCGATTCAGCGTCGACAGCTTTCCGCAATTGCACGTGGCGAACGCGCGACTCTGGTGGCCAGCGGAGCTCGGCCGGCCCGAGCTGTACGATCTCGATCTCGACTTCGCCAGCGGCGGGCGTGTGTCCGACCGATCGCACCTCACGTTCGGCATTCGCGAAGTCACGTCGGAATCGACATCCAAAGGCGGGCGTCTCTTTCGGATCAATGGACAGCGCATCCTGATCCGCGGCGGCGGCTGGGCCCCGGACATGTTCTTTCGGCCGCAGCCCGAGCGGCAGGACGCGCAGCTTCGCTACGCGCTCGACATGCACCTGAACACCATTCGTCTCGAGGGAAACTACGAGAACGACCGCTTCTGGCAGCGCACCGACAGTCTCGGCCTGTTCGTGATGACGGGTTGGGTGTGCTGCAGCGCGTGGGAGGAGTGGCCCAAGTGGGGAACGGAACAGTACACCGTGGCGGCAGCGTCGCTGCGTGACCAGATGCGGCGACTGCGCGGGCACGCGAGCGCGCTCGTGTGGCTCAACGGCAGCGACAATCCGCCGCCGGCAAACGTCGAGCAGATGTACCTCGACATCGAGCAGCGCGAGGCATGGCCCAATCCGACGATCTCCTCGGCCAGCGCCAAGCCTGCGCAGTACTCGGGCGCGAGCGGCGTGAAGATGACCGGTCCGTATGATTGGGTTCCACCATCGTACTGGCTGCAGGACAGCACCCACGGCGGCGCGTGGGCATACAACACGGAGACGAGCCCGGGCGCCGCGGTGCCGCCGATCGAGAGCATGCGGCGGATGATGCCGGAGCGCGACATCAAGTGGCCGCTCGACAGCGTCTGGCTCTACCACGCGGCCGGCGGCCAGTTCACGCATCTGCTCGATCGATTCGACACCGCGCTGACCCGGCGCTACGGCGCGCCCAAGAGCGCCGAGGATTTCACGATCAAGTCGCAGCTCATGACGTACGAGGGCGAGCGCGCGATGTTCGAGGCGTACCGCCGCAACAAGTACGTGTCGACGGGCGTGATCCAGTGGATGTTCAACAACGCGTGGCCATCGATCTACTGGCACCTGTTCGATTGGTACTTGCGGCCGGGCGGAGGCTACTTCGGCACCAAGCGGGCGAACGAACCGGTGCACGTGATGTACTCGTACGACGACCGGTCGATCGCGATCGTGAACGCGACGCGGGCGGCGATCAGACGCGCCCGGCTCCGCACGGTGGTGCTCGGACTCGATGGCACCACGCAGTTCGCGGAAGACACGGTCCTCGACATCCCCGCGGATACGAGCATGCGCCTGTTCGTGCTGCCCGAGCCCAGAGGGCTGAGCGGCGCGTACTTCGCCGATCTGCGGCTCACCCGAAGCAGCGGCAGTGAGCTATCGAGGAACTTCTACTGGCTCTCGACGCACCCCGACGTGCTCGCCGATACGTCGACGTGGTACATGACGCCGGTCAAGGAGTACGCGGACTACACCGGCCTCCAGGCCATGCCGGCGGCGACGGTGAACGCGACGGCGCGGTTCACGGCCAGCGCTGGCACGACGACGGCGCGCGTCACGCTGACGAATCC
>DATJIZ010000133.1:0-6451 GCA_035492735.1 Gemmatimonadaceae bacterium
GAACTGGTTGTTGAGTGCCGTGAAGAGGAGCGGCGCGGTCTCTCCGGAGATCCGCGCCACGGCGAGCAGCACGCCGGTGATGACGCCGCCGCGCGCCGCCTTCAGCGTGACCTGCAGGATCACCTTCCACATCGGCGCGCCAAGCGCCACCGCCGCCTCGCGCAGCGTGTTCGGCACCAGCCGCAGCATGTTCTCGGTCGTGCGCACGACCACCGGTATCGCGATCAACCCGAGCGCCATCGACCCGGCCCAGCCGGAAAAGTGCCCGACTCGAACGACGTACACGGTGTAGATGAAGAGACCGAGAATGATCGAGGGCGCCGACAGCAGCATGTCGTTCACGAAGCGGATCGCTTCGGCGAACCCGCCGCTGCGGCCGTACTCCGCGAGGTAGATGCCGGCGAAGATGCCGATCGGCGTGCTGACGAGCGTCGCCGTGCCGACGATCGCGAGGCTCCCGTAAAGCGCGTTCGCGAGCCCGCCGGCGGACCCCGGTGGTGGCGTCGTCTGTGTGAACAGCGACGGCGACAGCACCCCCGCTCCGTTGCGGAGCAGGACGGCGAGGATCCAGAACAGGAACAGCATCCCGAGCGCCATCGTCGCGAGCGACATCGCGAGATTGATGCGGTTGACGAGCAGTCGTCGGCGATAGCGCGCACTCGGTCCGCGCGCGCGCATCACGTGCGCGCTCCTTCGCCGCGCGTCAGATGCGCGATCAGCAGCCGCGACGCGGCCAGGACGACCAGCGTCAGCACGAACAGCACGAGGCCGAGCGCGATCAGCGCGCCGCGATGCACGGGATCGGCTGCCTCGTTGAACTCGTTCGCGAGCGCCGACGCGATCGAATTGCCGGGCTCGAACAACGACGCGCGAATCCGGTAGGCGTTGCCGATGACGAACGTGACGGCCATCGTCTCGCCGAGCGCGCGGCCGAGGCCCAGCATGACCCCGCCGACCACGCCGATGCGCGTATACGGCAGCACGACGTTGCGTACGACCTCCCACGTCGTGCAACCGAGCCCGTACGCCGATTCCTTCAGCACCGGCGGCACGATCTCGAAGACGTCGCGCATGACCGAAGCGATGAAAGGAATCACCATCACGGCGAGAATGATGCCGGCCGTCAGCACACAGATGCCGGTCGGCGCGCCCTGGAACAGCGGCCCTAGCAGCCAGAGGTCGCCAAGGGCGCGAGTGAGCAGCGGCTGCACGTGGTCGGCAAAGAACGGCGCGAACACGAACAGCCCCCACATGCCGTAGATGATCGAGGGTATCGCCGCGAGCAGCTCGACCGCTGTACCGAGCGGGCGCTTGAGCGCGATGGGACACATCTCGGTCAGGAACAACGCGATGCCGAAGCTCACCGGCACGCCGATCAGCAAGGCGATCGCCGACGTGACGAGCGTGCCATAGATCGGCGCGAGCGCCCCGAACTCGCGCGTCACCGGATTCCAGACGTTGGTCGCGAAGAAGCCGAACCCGAATTTCTGCAGCGCGGGCCAGGCCGAGAACGCGAGCGCGACGACGATCGAGACGAGGAGCGCGAGAACGAGTGCCGCGAACAACCCCGTGACGCATTGAAACAGCGCGTCCTGCCACCGCGCTGCCGACGTTCGACGCGCCTGCCGTGCCGGCGTGGCGCCCGGCGTTGCCGCCGCGATGGACGCCATCGATCAGTACGCCGCCGACACGCGGCGGCTCCCCCGCATCTTCAACGTCCCTCCACCCACACCGGCTTGCCCGCGGGGTCCTTGATCTGCGCTTTCCAGGCGTCCTCGACGATCACGACGACCGAATCGGGCAGCGGTACGTAGTCGAGCTCCTGGGCCATGTGCCGCCCATTATGGAACGACCAGTCGAAGAACCTGAGCACTTCTGCGCCATTCTGCGGCTTATCCTGTCTGGCCTGCATCAGGATGAAGCTCGCGCCGGTGATCGGCCACGCGCTCTTGCCGGGCTGATCGGTGAGGATCTGGTAGAAGCCGGGGGCGTGCTTCCAGTCCGCATTCGCAGCAGCCGCCTGGAACGTCGCATCGTCGGGCTGCACGAACTGGCCGTCCCGGTTCTGCACCGAGGCGTGGATCATCTTGTTGCGCTTCGCATATGCGTACTCGACGTAGCCGATCGAACCCTTGATCCGTTGCACGTACGCGGCGACGCCTTCGTTGCCCTTGCCGCCCACGCCTTCGGGCCATGAAACCGCCGTGCCGACGCCGACCTTGCTCTTCCACTCGTCGCTCATCCTGGACAGGTAGTCGGTCCAGATGAACGATGTGCCCGAGCCGTCCGAGCGACGAACGACGGCGATCGGCTCGTCGGGGAGCTTCAGCCCGCCGTTCAGGTCGGCGATCGCCTTGTCGTTCCACTTCCTGATCTTGCCGAGGTAGATGTCCGCGAGCACGCGGCCGGTCAGCTTCAGCACACCCGGCGCGACGCCTTCGAGATGAACGACGGGAACGACACCGCCGATGATCGCCGGAAACTGCATCAGTCCGGCAGCCTGCAGATCCTCGACTTTGAGCGGCATGTCGGAGGCGCCGAAATCGACCGTTTTCGCCTTGATCTGCGCGATGCCGCCGCCCGAGCCGATCGATTGGTAGTTCATGCCGTTGCCGGTCTTCGCTTTGTAGGCCTCGGCCCACTTGGCGTAGATCGGGTAGGGAAAGGTCGCGCCCGCGCCAGTGATGTCGGCCGCGAGGGCTTGTGCGGCGAGGGCCAGCCCCGCCACGACTGCGAGCAGTCTCGTCTTCATCGATTCGTCTCCATCAGGTATCGGCGCGGATTGTGACGGCCGAAGATGACAGCCCGATGACAGCGCCGTGACGGTCGATGACGGCGGCGTTTCGTCCGCGCAGGCGGCGCTTTCGTCAGCCGGAAAGGCGACCGATCGCAACGCGCTTGGCGGGTCGCGCCAAGGCGAGCATCGTACGCAACAGAGCAGGCCCGACGCGAAGTTGGTTCAGGCAACGACGACGCGGCCGTGTGGCTCTTCCCCGTCGGAAGGACGTTCCGGCAGTTCACTGTCCCGTGGAGACCGCACATGAGCCCGAACCCGATGCGTTGCACCCTCTTCGGCGGCGTGGTGGTCGCGCTCGCCGTCCTGGCCTCGCCGGCCGTCAACGCGGCGGAAGCTACCGACGCGAAGCAGAACGTCGCACCGATCGTCGTCGCCCAGGCGTCGAAGGGCGCCCCGGCACCCGTTGCGAGCAACGTCGCGATGCCGGACGCGTTTCCCGCGTACCAGCGCGGCGTGCGGCAAGCCGCCGCGGAAAGCAACGAGGCACTGCGCCGCTACATCTGGCGCACGCGGATGATCTACAACTTCTACTACGACGACTTCGCGCCGCAGGAATAGACGGCTCGCGTTCTTCCCCCAGCGCCGGCCACGGGCGGTCAGCAATCGCCGCCCGGCCGGCGGTTTTTTTGACCGCGGATCTCACCTGACGGGCCGATTCGTCGCCTCCCGGCCGGAATCACTCCACCAGCGGCGGCGTCCGTCCTATCGCCGCGTTCAAAGCCGTCGGTTGCACTAAACTCGGTACGCAGCTTGCGGAACGAAACGGCGCCGACCAGAGCCATCGCCGAGCAAACGGGGAGGTGTCATGCAGCAGCGCAAGGCCGTCATCGCCGAAGACGAACCTTTGCTGCGGGCCGAGCTCAGGGAATCGCTCGCGAAGCTGTGGCCCGATCTCGCCGTGTGCGCCGAAGCCGAGGACGGCGTCGAGGCCCTGCACGCGATCGAGCAGCACGATCCGGACATCCTCTTCCTCGACATCCAGATGCCGGGGTTGTCGGGCCTCGAAGTCGCACGCCAGGCCGGCAGTCGCTGCCACGTCGTGTTCGTGACCGCGTACGACAAGTATGCGGTGACCGCTTTCGAGCAGGGCGCCGTCGACTACGTGATGAAACCCTTCTCGCCCGCGCGTCTCGCCACGACGATTACGCGGCTCAAGGAGAAGGCCGGCACGGCGCCCGCGAATCTCGAAGGGCTGCTGCAAACGCTGATCCGTAACAGCGCACCGAAAGAATACCTGCGCTGGATCACCGCCTCGCAAGGACAGGAGCTGCGACTCATCACCGTCGAGGAGGTGTGCTACTTCCAGGCGGATAACAAGTACACGCTGATCGTCACGCCGCACCAGGAATCGCTGATCCGCCGCCCGATCAAGGAGCTCGTGCAGGAGCTCGATCCGGCGATGTTCTGGCAGATCCATCGCGGCACGGTGATCAACGTCAACGCCATCGCCGGCGTGCAGCGCGATCTGAGCGGCCAGTTGCGCGTCAAGCTCAAGGAACGCAAGGAGACGCTACCGGTGAGCGACCCGTACGTGCATCTTTTCAAGTCGATGTAGCGGCGGCGATGTCCATCGCGACCGCCCGAGCGTCAATCAATGACGCCTTCGCCGGCATCGACGGCAGTGCCGTCGTCGTCATCGCGATCGTCGCGCTGATCAACACGATCCGGCGGTCGTCGCTGTCGGGCGGCGTCACCGTGCTTGCCTTACGTACGGCTTCTATGATACATAGACCCATATGAAAACGACCGTAGAGATTCCCGATGGCCTGCTCGACGAGGCGCGCAAGGTCGCGTCCCGGCACGGGACGAGCGTGCGCATGCTGATCATCGAGGGATTGCGACGCACCGTGGCCGAGCGCCGGCGCGCAAGTGCCTTTCGCTTGCGCCGGGCAAGCGTCAAAGGGACGGGGCTTCAGCCCGGCGTCGAGGGTGCGTCCTGGGAGCGAATCCGCGAGATGGCGTACGAAGGGCGCGGCGGGTGATTGCGGTCGATACCAACCTCCTGGTTTACGCGCATCGCGAGGACTCGGCCTGGCACGAGCCGGCCTATGCGCGCATCGTCGAACTCGCCGAGGGCCGTGCGCCGTGGGCGATTCCCTGGCCTTGCCTGCACGAATTCGTGGCGATCGTCACGCACCCCAGGATCTACGCGCCACCGAGTTCCATGGACGATTCGGTCGAACAGGTCGACGCCTGGCTCGAATCGCCGAGTCTCGCGCTCCTCGCCGAAGGCGAAGGCTATTGGATGCAGCTGAAGTCGCTGTTGCGGCAGGGACGAATCATGGGGCCGCTCGTGCACGATGCGCGCGTTGCGGCTTTGTGCGTGCTCCACGATGTCAGGGAACTGTGGACCGCCGATCGCGACTTTGGAAGGTTCGCGGGCCTCAGAGTCCGCAATCCCTTGATCGCGTGAAGCTCAGATCAGCGATTGTCCCGGTCGGACGCGCGTGAACCGCACGGGCAGGGCTTCGACCGCGAGCCCGTCGTCGGCAGCGCGAACGCGCGTGAACGTCGACGTGTCGAGATCTCCGGGTTCGGGGAAATCCGAGCGGAAATGCGCGCCGCGCGAGTTCTCGCGCGCCTGCGCGGCGCGCACGATCACCCGCGACACCGCGACGAGGTTCGTGAGATTGAGCCAGTCGTGCCACGTCATGTTGAACGCGCGCTCGCGCGCCGCTTCGGGCAGGCGATAGCGATCGAGCGCATCGGCGATCTCGCCGAGCGCCGATGCGGCGCGCGCAAGACCGGCGGCGTCGCGCACGATCCCCGCGTGGTCCCACATCGTCGCGTAGAGCCGATCGCGCAAGGATTCGAGGTCGCTGGCGGCACTCGCATCCGTTGACGCCACCGCCCGCAGCGCGCGCTCGACACTCGCGTTGACGGCATCGTCGTCCGGTTCACTCCACGAGCCACCGGACAGCGAGCGCGCGATCGTGTCCCCCGCGATGCCACCGAACACCGTCGAATTCGCCACGCCGTTGCCGCCGAGCCGGTTGGCGCCGTGCACGCCGCCCGTATCCTCACCCGCCGCGTAGAGGCCGGGGAACTCGGTCGTGCAGTCCGTGCGGAAGCGAACCCCGCCCATCATGTAATGCGCCGTCGGCACCACCTCGACGCGTCCGGCCGCGAGATCGAAGCCGCAGTCGGTGCAGCGCTCCACCATGCCCTTGAAGGCGCGCCGCACGCTGTCGGGCCCCAGGTGAGCCATCTCGATGTAGACGCCGCCGTGCGGGCTGGCAAAGCCGGCGCGGATGCGGTCCTGGATCGAGCGGCTGACGATGTCGCGCGTCGCGCGCTCGCCGCGCGGATCGTACTTGAACATGAAGCGCTCGCCCGTCGAGTCGGTCAGGTAGCCGCCGGCGCCGCGCAGGCCCTCTTCGAGCACCGTGCCAGTCATGCGCGTGCCTGGGCCTGCCAAAAGGCCCGTCGGGTGGAACTGGACCATCTCGATGTCGCGCAGCGGCAGGCCGGCGCGCAGCGCCATCGCCATGCCGTCGCACGACTTGTCGCCCGACGGTGTGTGGTACTTGTACATGGTGGGCCCGCCGCCGGTCGCGAGCAGCGTCGATCGCGCGCGCACGAGCAGCGGCTCGCCCGTACGCATGTCGAGCATGAGCACGCCGGCGAGGCCGGAGCCGTCGGCGGCCGGGATCA
>DATJIZ010000134.1:0-5849 GCA_035492735.1 Gemmatimonadaceae bacterium
CCCGCTCGGCGCGCCGGAGAGCGCGAGGTAGAGCGTCTGCGCGATCTGCTCGACGCTCGCGCCCGCTGCCGCCGCACGCACGCGGTCGACGCGGAACACTCGACGCTGTTGCGGCGCCTCCACGGTCCAGTCCACGTCCACGACGCCCGGCGTCGACTCGAAGACGTGCTTCACTTCCCGCGCCGCGGCCAGCCGCGTCGAGTCGTCGCCTGCGTACACCTCGGCGACGAGCGTCGACAGCACGGGCGGGCCGGGCGGAATCTCGGCCACCTTCACCGACGCGCCGTAACGTCGCGCGATCGAATCGATCCCAGGGCGCACGGCAACGGAGATCGCGTGGCTCTGACGCGAACGGTCGCCCTTGGGCACGAGGTTCACCTGGACGTCGCCGACGTTTGCACCGGCCCGCATGAAGTAGTGGCGAACGAGCCCATTGAAGTTGAAGGGCGCCGCCGTGCCGGCGTACACCTCCGTGCTCTTGACCTCCGGAACGGCACGCAGGTACGCGGCGATGTCCTGCCCGAGCGCGTTCGTGGTCTCGAGAGTCGTGCCCTCCGGCAGATCCATCACGACCTGGAACTCGCTCTTGTTGTCGAACGGCAGCATCTTCACCTTGACGGCCTTCACGAACAGCAAGCCGACGGAAACCAAGAGCAGCCCCGCGACGCCCCCGTAAAATCCAAGCCGTGCGGCGCGACGATCCATGATCGGCGTCATGATCCGCGCGTACACGCGAGCGAAGCGGCCCGTCTCCTCCTCCTCGTGGGCGCGGTTGTGCGTTCCCGGCGTCTTGTGCACGCGGCCCTTGAGCAGCCGGTACGCGAGATACGGTGTGACGATGAACGCCACGGCGAGCGACGCGAGCATCGCGACCGACGCGCCAACCGGAATCGGCCGCATGTACGGGCCCATCAGCCCCGATACGAACGCCATGGGCAGGATCGCCGCAATCACCGTGAACGTCGCCAGGATCGTCGGGTTCCCCACTTCATCGACCGCCTCGACTGCCGCGACCTCCGGCGTGCGATCGCCCATCTTGAGATGCCGGTAGATGTTCTCGACGACGACGATCGCGTCGTCGACGAGGATGCCGATCGAGAAGATCAGCGCGAACAACGTGATGCGGTTGAGCGTGTAGCCCATCGCGTAGTACACGAAGAGCGTCAGCGCCAACGTGACCGGCACCGCAACGAGCACCACCGCCGCCTCGCGCCAACCCAAAAAGAGCCAGATGAGCAACGTGACCGAGATCGTCGCGATGAAGAGGTGGAGAATCAGCTCGCGCGCCTTCTCGCCCGCGGTTTCGCCGTAGTCGCGCGTCACGTCCACGCGCACGTCGCGCGGGATCAAGCGCCCGCGTGCCGCGTCCACGCGCTCGAGAATCGAGCGGGTCACCGCCGTCGCGTTTGCGCCTTTGCGCTTCGCGACTGCGATCGTCACCGCCGGCTCCGCGACGCCGGTCCTGCCCTCGTGAGACACGTACGTCGTCGTCTCGCCGAATCCATCGACGACGTCGGCGACGTTTCGGAGATAGATCGGCGAACCGCCGCGCGTCGCCACGACGACGCTGCCGACGTCAGCCGGCGTCGCGAGCGGCGCACCGACATCGATCTGATAGACCTGATCGGCGGCCGTCAGCTCGCCTGCCTGCAAGCGCGCGTTCGCACCTTGCAGCGCGAGCGCGACCTCGCCCGGCGTGACGCCACTCGCCGCCAGGCGAACGGGGTCGAGGGTCACGCGAAACTGCTTCGGCGATCCGCCGACCACGAACGTCTCGGCCACCTGCGGCACGGTGCGAATCTCGTCCTCCACGTGCACGGCGAGCTGCCGGAGCGTGTTAGCATCGTAGCCGGCGCCGTGGAGCGTGAGCGCGAGCACCGGCACGTCGTCGATCGAGTGCGGCTTGACGAGCGGCGGCAGCGCGCCAGCCGGCGCCTGATCCATCGCGCCGGCGAGCTTCGCCTGCACCTTGGTCACGCTGCGCTCCTGGTCCTCGCCCACCTTGAAGCGCACCGTCACCATCGCGTACCCGTCGCCGGACATGGTGTACACGTGATCGACGCCGGGAATCTCGAGCATGCGCTGCTCGATGGGCCGCGCGAGCAGATTCTCCGCTTCCCGGGGTGAGGCACCCGGCAAGGCCGCGATGACGTCGATCATCGGCACCGAGATCTGCGGTTCTTCTTCACGCGGCGTTGCGAGGATTCCGATCAGTCCCACCGCAAGCGCGGCCGCCGTGACGAGCGGCGTCAGCTTGGAGCGCAGGAATGCCTGCGCGACGCGACCAGAGATGCCCATCGTCAGTTCCCGGGCGCCGCTGCCGCGGCACTGGACGCGATCACGACGCGATCGCCGGCGCGAAGGCCCGCGAGGACCTCGACCATCGTGCCCGCGGCGCGGCCCATCCGCACCCAGCGCCGCTCATCGCCCTGCGCGGTTCGCAGAATCACGCCCGCCAGATCGCCCTCGCGCACGATCGCCGCGGCGGGCACCATGATGACGTGGCGCGAGCCAGCCGGCAGCTCCAGCATCGCGGCACTGCCAGCGAGCATCGCCGCGCGCGGATTCGGCACCAGCGCATTTACCGCGTAGAGATTGCCCGCCGTCGATGGCACCACGCCTTCGATCGTGGCACGCACCGGCTGCCCTTCGATCGTCGCGTCGAGCACGTCGCCCCGGCGCAATCCCCGCGCGATGTCCGGCGTCACGCTGGCCGTCACGCGGAGTCGCGTGACATCCTGGACGGTGACGAGCGGCGCACCCGGCGCGGCAAATGCCCCGGGATCGACAAAGCGCCTGGTCACGATGCCGGCAAATGGCGCGCGAATCTCCGAGTACGACTGCACCGACTCGAGCTCCGACGCCGCGGCCCGCGCCGCGCGAAGCGCTGCATCGGCGCGCGCCAGTCCGGTCTCGGCCGCATCGAGCTGTGCGCGCGGCGCGGCGCTATCGGCGTACAGCGCACGAATGCGGTTCGTCTGCGTCACGGCATCGCCGCGCACCGCCTCGGCCTCGAGAATGGCCGCCGCTGCCTGGGCCGACTTCGCCGAGAGATCGCGCGCATCGATGCGCACGAGGAGCTGACCACCGGCAATCCGGTCTCCTTCCATCGCGGTCACCTCCATCACGGTGCCCATGAGCTTCGTGCTCAGGGTCGCCTGCTGGATGGGTGCGGCCACGCCCGCCGCGCTGAACGACGCGTTGACCGTCGTGTCGCGCACCGTGTACACCGCCCCGGCGCGCTCGGAGGTCGCGGCGACGGTGGCCCCCGGCTCCGCGCGGTTGCACGCCAGCGCGAACGCCGTGACAGACGCGGCGACGACGGTGAGACGCGACACGCGTAGTGCGCCGACCTGGTGGTTGGTCATGATCATTGGATTCTCGTGATGGTCAACGGCCGCCGAGCGAGTCGCTCGCGGCCACGGTGGCAGTGTCATCGAGCACGGCGAGCGTCGCCGGATCCAGGCCGACGGCGCGGCGGCGCTCGGCGGCGGCGACGATCGCGGCCCAGCGCGCCTGCGAGAGCGACAACGCGCTCTGCGTCTCGGCCGCCTGCGCGTCGAGCAGTTCGACGACCGTGGCGAGCCCGCCCTCGTACTTGCGGCCGACGATGCGATTGGCCTCGGCGCTCTGCGCCGCCGCGCGCTCGCCGATCTCGAGCCGCGTCAACGCGACACCGAGCGCGATGCGCGTCTGCTCCACGTCGAGGCGCGCGTTCGCGGCCGTCGCTTCGGACTGCGCCCGGGCGGCGGCGGCATGCGCGGCGGTCGTCTGGACGTCGGCCATCTCGCTCGCGCCGGCAAACAGGTTCCATGACGCCATCACACCGACCGTCCAATTGCGATCGCCCGCATACACGCGAGTCGGGGAGTTCCAGTCGTAGCGCGCGAACGCGTTGATGCGCGGGAGCAGCGTCGCTCGAGCACGGAGCGCATCGGCGCGGGCCGCCGCCAGAGCGTCCGAGGCCGCATCGACGTCCGCGCGTGCGTTCGCCGGCATGGTCGCGGTGTCGTTCGCGACCTCAGCGAGAATGCGTTTCGTGGACGGCAGCCGCGGCGCCGCGACACCGCGCCCCGGCGCCGCGCCGTCGAAGCCGAGCAACACGTCGAGCTGTCGATTCGCGGTCGCCACGGCGCCCGTGGCTTCGGCGAGCTGGGCATCCATCTCGCCGGCGCGAACCGACGCCAGCAGCGCGTCCGACCTGGTCACGAGTCCCTGCCGCACCATGGCGTCGGCCTGGTTAACGTGGGCGTGCGCGGCTGTCGATGCGGCTTGCAGCGTCGCCACGCGTTCGCGCGCCAGGATGGCGCCGTAGTAGGCTCGCACGACGTCGACGCGAATCGAGAGCCTCGTCCACTCCTCGGATGCGCGGCCGGCGTCGGCCGCGCGCGTCGCGGCATCGCGCCCGGCCCACGCGTCGGCGTTGACCAGCGGCTGCTCGATGACGAACCCGCCCTGATAGTTCGCCATGGCGGCAGGGTAGTTGAGCCGTTGCGGATCGAAATTCGCCGGCGTGACGGCCCGCTGTCGCAGCGTGGAGCCGAACACCCCGATCGGGTCCGTGGTGCGGACGTAGCCGGCCTCGAGTCGCACGTTGGGCAGGATGCCTTTGAGGGGCGCGAGCGTCTGGGCGCGCTGCGCGCTGGCGGCGCCGGCGGCGATCCGATTGCCGTAGGCGGCGTGGTCGGCGCGTTGAAAGGCCTCGCGCAGCGTGAGCTGGGCGCCGGCGCGGGAGCTCGCGAGCGCCGCGATCCCCACGGCGGCGACAGTGACAGCGATTCGGGGCACCGGCGGCATTCTCATGGTATCGATCGTGGAGCGGGCAGGTGGTGACACAGCGGGTGAACGGGCGGTCGCCGTCGAGCGGACCAGCAGGCCAGTCGTATATTCTACTGCATCGGAATATAGTAGTGCATGATTGCGCAGCAAGGGGTCGCGCCAGTCCGATGCCAGGCCCCGGCGACCGCGCCTCTGGTCTCGCGGCGCGCGGCTACTATATTTGCATGTAGTGCTACACTTTCGTCTCGATGCGAGGACCGTATGGCGCGCACCAAGCTGACCCCGGAGGTGCTCGCGCTGATCGGCGAGCGATTCAAGGTGCTCGCCGAGCCGGCGAGGCTGCAGATCCTGCAAACGCTGCGCGGCGGCGAGCTCACCGTCAGCCAGCTCGTCGCCAAGACGGGCCTCGGCCAGGGCAACGTCTCCAAGCACCTGCAGCTCCTGCACGCACACGGCTTCGTGACCCGGCGCAAAGAGGGGCTGCACGTGGTCTACGCGCTCACCGATCGCTCCGTGTTCCGCCTCTGCGAGATCATGTGCGACCGGCTCAACGCGCACGTCGTCTCGCGACGTCGTCTGCTCGCGTCGTGACCGGCGCCGCCGCGTAAGACGCCCTCGCGGGCACCGTCACGACGCCCTCTAAGCGTCGCCGCGGCTCACGACGCGGACGGGCCTGCGGTGCGGCGACGGGGCGTCCCAACGGCGAGCAGCCCCAGGACCAATAGCCCCGCGGACCCGCCGGCGAATGCTGCCCACGGATTCGCAGTCGAATCGCCGGCGGGGAGTACGCTCGGCACGCGGGGCGCGATCGGCGACGATTTGATCTGCGTTTCCGGCACGACCGCCGGCGCATGCTCCGCCGCGTACCGCGCGTACTGCTCCGGAAACACCGCGACGTGCAGATGCGGCGGATGGTGCTCGCGCGTCACGTCGATGACGCCGGCCTGCTCGAGCGACAGGAGCTCGTGCTCGAGCCAGTCGAGTGCCGCTCCGCTGGCGGGAATTCGGAGGTCGACCGCCATGCCGGCCGGGTGCACCGACAGCGGACTCGCGTTCTTCGGCTGCCGCGA
>DATJIZ010000135.1:0-6799 GCA_035492735.1 Gemmatimonadaceae bacterium
GGCGGACGACGACTACTCGTACGATGACGCGCTGCTCGTCGGCGAGCGTTTGTACCGGCGCGATCTCTTGACCAACGACAGCATCCCGGTCTTCGCCGATACCATCGTCCCCCGCCTCGCGCGCCAGTACGCCCGGGCGCATCCCGACGACCAGCCGCTCGGCCCCGACGAGGACGGCGAAGCGAACCCGAGCACACAAGCCACCGCCGAGATCGATGTGCTCGACGTGTTCGGGCCATTCCTTTCATATGAGTATCACGTCGACGTCGACACGCCCGGTTCGGGGCCGTGGCACGCGACGCGACGCGGCGTGGTGGACCTGCGGTCGGGCAGGGAAGCCGCGCTCGACGATATCGTCGGCGTGCGGGAAGCCCTCCGGGTGAGCGCCGCCGGGCGGCGGGGGTACGACGCCGCGCGCGACTCCGTGAAGCGCGAGCGATCGGCGTTGGGCCCGGACGAGCGTCGGGCGGCCGACGCGGTCGCCCGGCTCCGCTTTGACCCACGCAGCTTCAACCTGGCACAGTCCGATGGCCGCCCTGCTGTCGTGTTCGCTGTTCCGGGGCGTGGAGCCGGCCCCGCCGGGAATCTCGTAGAGCTCGATCCGATCGCGATCGACTCGGCCGACTGGTGGCCCGCGCTGCGGCGTGAGCGGCCCACGACCGACGCGCAGGGAAACGATCGGTGGCGCGGCGCCGGTTACGCGGTGGTCGCGCGATACGACACGTCGGGCGAGGTTGCCACGCTGTCGATCGTGGACAGCGCCAGGCGCGAATGGCCGCTCGGCGCGGCGCGCGGACCACTGAATCGAATCGATTGGCTGGATCGTCCGCCAATTGGCGCCGACGAGCGGCGGGCGCTGGTCCGCGCGTTCAATGCGGCGTCGTTGTACGGCGAAGATACTCGCGTCGCCGCGGCTCGCCGGCCCGCCTCGAAGGTGTCGAACCTCCATCTCGTCTCCAGACATGCGACCGTCCAGGACTGTGCGCGAAAGCCAGCACGAATCGTCGGAGCTCATGATGCCTCAGCATGCCAACCTGCTGGGCAACGTGTTCGGCGGGGTGGTGTTGTCGATGATGGACGCGTGCGCGGCGATCGCCGCGTTCCGGCACTCGCGGCAGAACGTGGTCACCGCGTCGATCGACCGCGTCGATTTTCGCGAGCCGATTCATCTGGGCGACCTGGTCGTCATGAAAGCGAGCGTGAACTTCGCCGGGCGAACTTCAATGGAAGTCGGCGTACGCGTTGAGGCGGAACAGCTGCTCACGGGACGCCGGCGCCACACCAATTCCTGCTATCTGACGTACGTTGCGGTCGACGCGAACGGTCGTCCCATCGAAGTCCCGTCGCTCGTGCCGGAGACGCCCGACGAGCAGCGACGCTACGCCGCGGCACAAGACCGGCGTCGGCGGAGACTCGAGGAGCGCGAAGCCGAGCACGGCGCGCGTGTCCGCACGAGAGGTTAATATCCAGCCATGCAACTGTTCACGGTCGAGCAGGCCAATCGGACGCTCCCGCTTGTTCGGAAGATCGTCGACGACGTGGTGGCGCAGCACCGGCGTTGGCGCGAGACGATCATGGAGCTCGACCTGGTGGCATCGACCACACGATCGGACGCGCCGCACGAGCGCGCCGAACAGCTCGAGCAGCAGGCGTTAGCCCAGGCCCGCGAGCTCGACGGATATCAAAAGGAGCTCGAGGCGCTCGGCATCCAGCTCAAGGATCCGCGAATCGGGCTGGTCGATTTTCCCAGCGAGATGGGTGGCAGGATCGTGCTGCTGTGCTGGCACCTCGGTGAGCCGGAGATCCAGTTCTGGCATGAGCTCGACGCGGGATACGCCGGACGGCAGCCGCTGCACCCGGAGTTGGTGGGGTAGGCTCGAGGGTTCGAAGGCTCCAAGACTGTTCTTCGATTTGCAACGTGAGCAACAATGAAAGCCTGGCGCTCGGCTGACGGTATCGATTGGATGGTCGACGTCGACCTTCCCGGATCGAGCAACGCGATGGTGATCTTCCGTCATCCTGACGGTGGTTCGGCGCGCCTGGACCGCTACAACTGGTTCATCAGCAACGGGCCCGAAGCGCGGAGCGTGACGTCGCGGCTGTCGCGCAAGAAGGTGCTCGACGCGCTGAGCGACGCCGAGCTCACTCGGCTGTATCGGCGTTCGATGCCGATTTCGCGACCGGACTCGCTGCTCCCCGCCGCAGCCTCCGACGGGTGAGGCCGAGGGTCACGGCGCGCGGTGCGCCAAGCCCTTTCAGCTTCGAACGCCAAGAGATTGAAGGCTCCAACAAATTGGGCGCGAGTGCTCGCGAAAACGCGCGAATGCCCGCGAGTCGTTCCGTGTGGCGGCAAAGCCTGCCTCGCGCCGGGCCGATTTGGAACGAGTGGGACACGAATCACACCAATGGCACGAAACGAACCTGGTGGCGGAAGGGGTTCGTCTCTGCACGAGCCAGTATCGGACTTCGAATGGAACAACTGCTCGGGGATGCCCGCGGAAGCCGCCCTGAGCGGTTGCTCCCAATGACTGTTGGCGGGGGATGCGGCGACGACGCGTCGTTGCTGAGGTTGGACTCGCGTGTTTTCGCGGACACTCGCGCTCAATCTGTTGGAGCCGTGCCTGGCGCGATGCCGTTCGGGCTTAGTGCCACCCGACCCCGCCTAATCCTCGAACGCTACCTCGATCTCCATTCCGTCTTTCCCGCACACCGTCTCCGGGAACACCGATCTGGCCTCGCGCTCGAGCTCCGCGGCATCTCGCGCGTAGCGAGCCGAGAAGTGCGTGAGCAGCAGCCGTCGGACGCCCGCTTCTCGCGCCACTTCGGCAGCTTCGCGGGCCGTGGAGTGGCCGGTCTCGATGGCGCGCGCGGCTTCCTCGTCGCCGAATGTAGCTTCGTGAATTAGCAGATCCGCATGCCGCGACGCCTCGATCGTCGCCGCGCACGGTCGGGTGTCGCCCGTGACGACGATGGTCCGCCCAGGGCGCTTGTGCCCCACCAGCTCCGACGGATCTATCACGCGGCCGTCGTCGAGCGTTACCGCGATGCCGCGGTGGATCTGCCCCCAGAGCGGACCTTCCGGGATGCCGAGCTCGCGGGCCTTGTCCGGGTTGAAGCGGCCTTTGCGTTCGGATTCGACGAGCGCGTAGCCGAGCGATGCCGACCCGCGGTGATCCACGGCGAAGCCGACGATCGCGAAGTCTTTGCGCTCGACGCGCTGGCCGGCGTCGAGCTCGAGCACCTCGACCGGAAAGCTCGCCCGCTCGAAGCCAAGACTCTCGGCGCGTCGCAATACACGCGCCGAGCCACGTGGTCCCCACAGGCGGAGCGGTTCGGTCCGGCCCTGGAGCGCCATCGTGCGAATGAGTCCGACGACGCCGAGCAGATGGTCGGCGTGCATGTGGGTGAAGAAGATGTCCTCGAGCGCGAACGAGACGCCCCACCGCATCATCTGGCGTTGGGTGCCCTCGCCGCAATCGAACATGAACGTCTCTCCCTCGCGCTGGATCGCGAGAGCGGAGACGTTGCGCTCGACAGTTGGGCGTGACGCGGACGTCCCAAGAAGGCGAATGCTCAGCGACATGGCCGTGAATATAGCGGTCGCGTGGAACCCTTCTTGCGGCGCGTAGCAATTCCTCAGAATCGTCGCATGCCGAAAACGACACGTTCCGCGCGATCCACGTCGCGCAAGCCAAAGCCGCCGTTCAAGTCGCAGCACCAGCGGCGGCCAGGGCTCGAATCGAAGATCACACCGCGCCCGCGCTTCGAGGCGCCGCAGTACAAGGGCTCGGGAAAGCTCGACGGTCGCGTCGCGCTGGTCACCGGAGGAGACTCGGGCATCGGGCGCGCCGTCGCCGTCTTGTTCGCGCGCGAAGGCGCCGACGTGGCCATCGTGTACTTGCCCGAAGAGCAAAGCGATGCCGAGGTCACCGAGGCGGCCGTCGTCGCCGAAGGCCGCCGATGTTTGTTGATCCCCGGCGACGTGCAGGACTCGCGCTTCTGCGATCAGGCGGTGGAGGCGACCGTCGACACGTTCGGCTGGATCGACATCCTGGTGAACAACGCGGCGTACCAGCACCACCAGCCGTCGATCGAAGACATAACCGACGAACAGCTCGAACGAACGTTCCGCACGAACATCTTCGGGTACTTCTACATGGCGCGTGCCGCCGTGCGCCGAATGCAGCCGGGGAGCGCGATCATCAACACGGGGTCGATCACGGGTCTCGAGGGCAGCGGGTCGCTCCTCGACTACTCATCGACCAAAGGGGCAATCCATGCCTTCACGAAATCGCTGGCCCAGAATCTCGTGGAGAAAGGCATTCGCGTGAACTGCGTGGCACCGGGTCCGATCTGGACGCCGCTCAATGTGGCCGACAAGCCGGCGCACAAGGCGGCGAGGCACGGCGAGGATGTTCCGATGAAGCGTCCGGGCCAGCCGGAGGAGGTGGCGCCGACCTACGTCTTTTTTGCGAGCCACGTGGATTCGAGCTACATCACGGGCGAGGTATTGAGTTTGCTGGGAGGAGAAACCACCGCGGGATGACGACTGTGTCTCTGCGGGAAAAGAATCTATGTGACCCTGTGGCGGCCGTCACAGACAATCGCGCGCCGCGGGGGGCAATTGGCGCGTCTCAGTAATTCAGCCTCGACGGCAAGCAGTTTGCATTCGATGTGTTCGTATTGGCCCGGGGGGGCCTGGAGCACGACGTCGGGCCCGAACGTCGCGTTCGGGAGTAGACGTCCACGATCGGTTAGAGCCAATTCCCAGGAGGAGCAGGATGCCGAACAGACCGGGCAACGACGATCGCACGATGGCGGGCGGGAACAATGACCGAAACCAGCGTGACACGTCGGACGACGTCACGCGGAACAACGGCCAGGGATCCGCGCGCACTCGGAGCAATCGTGGTTTCGCGTCCATGGATCGCAGCAAGCAACGCGAGATCGCGAGCAAGGGTGGCAAGGCGGCGCATGCAAAGGGCACGGCGCACGAATTCGATTCAGGCGAAGCGCGCGAAGCCGGCCGGAAAGGCGGCGTGGCCGTGAGCCGGAATCGGGAGCACATGGCGGCGATCGGACGCCGCGGCGGCGAGGCGCGCGGACAGGCCCGCGGTCGCACCGCCGGCCAGGCCAACACCGCGGGTGCCGGGAGCTCGCTCGAGGGCAGCTTCCAGAACACGCGCGCCGGCACGCCGGGCAACGAGCGCCAAGTGGCCATCGACAATCAGAACGAAGGCGTGGCCGCCGATACGCTGGGCAACCGGGGCGGCAACAGCTCCCTCGGTGGTGAACGCCGGCCGCAGGGTAGCGACGCCAACGCGCGGAACGACCGCAACGAGACGTTCGGCAACCGCTGACGCTGGGGCGGGCCTCCGGGCCCGCGTCGCAGGATTGCAGGATCTCTAACGATCGCGGTCCCCGGAATGCTCGACCTCGAGCATCCCGGGGCTCAGCGCGTGAGATCCTCGAATCGACCCTGGTCGATATTGCCGCCGCTCACCACGATGGCGGTTGGCGTGGCGATCGCCGACACCTTCCCAAGCCATACCGCGCCCGCGGCGCAGGCACCCGCGCCCTCCACGCGCTGGCCATGCTCCGACCAGAGCCAGGCGATCGTGCGCGCGATCTCGTCCTCGCTCAGTGTCACCATGTCGTCGATGCCGTGCTGGCCGATGTCGAACGCCTCGGCGTCGATCTGACCGGCCAAGCCGTCGGCGAGCGTCGGCACGTTCTCGATCTCCACGATCCGATCCGCGGCCAGCGACCGTGACATCGCCGCCGTGTTCTCGCTCTGCGCGGCGACGATCCGCACGCCCGGCGCGACCGCCCGCACGATGCTCGCGCAGCCGCCGAGCAGTCCGGCACCGCCCACGTTGAGCGCGAGCGTCGCCAGATCGGGCAGGTCCTCGAGAATCTCCAGCGCCACGGTGCCTTGGCCGGCGAGCAGCATCTCGCCCAGGCACGGGTTGATGAACGTTGCGCCATGCGCTTTGGCGAACGCCTTGGCCGCGTCCATGGCTGCGTCATAGTGTGGCTGCGAGGTATCGATCGTCGCGCCGAGGGCCGTGATGCCGTCGCGTTTGACGCGTGGCGCGGTGCTCGGAACGAAGATCGTCGCCGGCACGCCGAAGTGCTTCGCGGCGTAGGCCACGCCGAGTCCATGGTTGCCGGCCGACGACGCGACGACACCGCGCGCGCGAACCTCGGGTGGCAACGTCGCGAGCACGTTGAGTGCACCACGGAGCTTGAACGAGCCGGTGGTCTGCTGATTCTCGAGCTTGAGGTAGACCACTCCGCCGGCGACGTCGCTGAGCGGTTTGCTCAATAGAAGCGGCGTGCGTTTGACGAGCGGCCGGATTCGCTCGGCGGCGGCAAGAACGTCGGTGGGGCGAAGGTCGTTGAACATGGTGACGAGAAACGTAGCCACCGCGGGAGCGAAGCTCCCGCGAGCTCACACGCACTTTCTGTTACAGCGAGCCATCCCGTTCGTCAACTTGACGCAAGACCAGCCGCCTCCTAGATTTAGCCCTTGTCGGAAGCGGCCCCGCGCGACAATGCGGGGCCTTTTCCATGGGACTCCGGGGCTGTAGCTCAGCTGGGAGAGCGCTGCAATCGCACTGCAGAGGTCACCGGTTCGATCCCGGTCAGCTCCATCGAAAACCACCGTGCTCGCGTAAGGCATCGGCACGGTTCTCGCCCCTCGGATGTATTGCCCGCCGCCGCTCGGTAGGACGCAGAGTTCCAATGACGGCGCGCGTGGCAGCCTCCGGCGAGGGTGGTGAAACCACCTCTCCGG
>DATJIZ010000136.1:0-7949 GCA_035492735.1 Gemmatimonadaceae bacterium
CGAGAACGTGATCGGCATCAAGGACAGCTCGGGCAATCGCGAGTTGTTCGCCGAATACATCCAGGCGCAGTCGCCGGCGTTCTCCGTGCTCACCGGCAACGCGCAAATGTGGCACCACGCGCTCACTGTGGGATCCCGCGGGGGAATTCTCGCCGTCGCGCTCTTCGCCACGGCGCTCGCGATGGAGGTGTACGACGCCGAGCAGCGCGGCGATCGCGAGGCAGCGGCCGCGGCGCAGGCCCGCCTCACGCCGCTCGGCGCGAGGATCGTGGGCGAGATGGGCGTGGCCGGCGTCAAAGCCGCGATGGAGCGCGTCGGTCTCGTTGGAGGACCGGTGCGCTCGCCGCTCCTGCCGCTCGACCACGACCAGCGGGCGTCGGTCGACGAGCTATTGTCCGTCGCGGAGCTCGTGGCCGCGTAGTGGACGCCGCGTCGGCGCATCTTGCCCGGCTCGGCGCGCGGTCGCGTCCGACCGGCGGTGCGGCGGTCGCCGAAGCGCGCAAGTACTGCGCCGAAGTCCTTCGTGCGCTCGGGTTCGACGTGAGCGAACGCTCGTTCGAGTTTTCTGCATTCCCGGGCGCCTGGGCACCGCCGGCCTTCGGGCTGGCGATTCCGGCCCTCGCGACGCTGCTCTTCGCGGCACGCGACGCTCGGCTGGAGTGGCCTCTCGCCGCCTTCGCGATCGCGGTCGTCTGGCTGCTCATCCGTCTGAGCGGACCGCGCGCGGTGCTCGACGGGTGGATCTTGCGACGGACGGGCGTGAATCTCCATGCCGTGCGCGGCGTTTCCGAGCCGCGCGTCTGGCTGGTGGCGCACCTCGACTCCAAGTGGCAGCCAGTGTCGATGGTTGCGCGGGTCGCGGGAGTGCTGACCATCGGAGTTGGGCTGATGGCGCTCGTCGTGACCTGGATCGTGCATGCGGCGGCGGCGCCGATCGCGCTCGGCATCATCGGACTGGGTGCGATCCCGCTCGTGCTCTCGGTGGTGGGCGACGGAAACGATGGTACGCTCGACAACGCGAGCGGCGTGGCGGCGGTTCTGGAAGCGGCCGCGCTGATTCCAGCCGAGGTGTCGCTCGGCGTGCTGGTTGCCGATGCCGAGGAGCTTGCGCTGGCCGGTGCGCGCGCCTGGGCACGGTCAATGCCGCCGGCCATCGCCCTCAACTGCGACAGCATCGATGACGAGGGACCGCTCGTGCTGATGTACACGCGCGCCAAGCCGGCCCGTCTCATCGAACGGCTCGAGTCCGCGGCCACCGAGGCCGGAATTACGATTCGCACGCTACGGCTCATTCCCGGCGTCCTCACCGACAGCGTGGCTCTGGCCGATGCCGGTTGGCAGACGGTGACACTCAGCCGTGGCACAGTTCGTACGCTCAGGAGGATCCATACGGCGGACGACACGCTCGGCGCCATGCGCGGTACGGGGATCGCCGCCGCGGCGCGGGTGCTGGCGCGTGCCGCAACGGAGCTCGGCTGATGCAAGTGGTGCTACTGATCGCAGCGATCATCCTCGGCCTCATCATGATTCCCTTCGGGTTCCCGGGGACTCTAGTGATGTTCGCCGCGGCGTTGTGCTACTACCTCCTGGTGCCCGGTGGCGGGATCGGGCTGTTCACGGTCGTCGGCGTCGGTGCGTTGATGATCGTGGCCGAGGGCCTCGAATGGTTGCTCACGGCGCGATTCACCAGGAAGTACGGCGGCTCGCGCCGCGCGGGCTGGGGCGCCGTCATCGGCGGGATGATCGGCGCTTTTCTGGGCGTACCCGTGCCCGTGATCGGGTCGATCGTCGGCGCGTTCGTGGGCGCGTTCGTCGGCGCGTTCGTGTTCGAGTTCAGTCGCGGAACGGGCCATGGAAACGCGACACGCGTGGCGTGGGGGGCGCTGATTGGGCGGCTCACCGCGGCGGCGATGAAGGTGGCCATCGGGTTCGTGATGGCCGTGTGGATGGTGGCGGCCGCGATTACCTGAGGACCGGGCCGCGGACCGTCAGTGAACCGACTGCGGCGGCTCCAGGCGCACCGCGTCCGAGCCGGCGGCGCGCAAAGCAGCGAATCGCCCCCGGCGGCAATGCACTGCCGCGGCGGTCGCGGCCAGTGAGGGGTAGACTGCGCCGCCGGCGCGAATAGATTCAAACAACGCCCCGCGCCTCGTCGGGGCGTATTTTTTTGCCCGCCGGCTTCCTCTGATCCCGCATCCATGTTCACCGAGCAGAATCGCACCGTCGTGGTGGTTGGCGCGCAGTGGGGCGACGAAGGCAAGGGCAAGCTCGTGGACGTGCTCGCCGAACGCGCCGACTGGGTCGTGCGCTATCAGGGCGGCGCCAACGCAGGCCATACGGTCGACCTTGGCAAGCACTCGTTCGTGCTCCACCAGATCCCGAGCGGGATTCTGCATGAGGGCGTGCGGTGCGTGATCGGCAACGGCGTCGTGCTCGATCCCGACACGCTGTTCACCGAGATCGACGGTCTCGTCGCGGACGGCATCGACGTCGAAGGGCGGCTCTACGTCAGCGACCGCGCACACCTCGTCTTGCCGTACCACAAACTGCTCGACTCGGAGAGCTCGCACACGCAGTCGATCGGCACGACCGGGCGGGGCATCGGACCGGCGTACGAGGACAAGGTGGCACGTCGCGGCATCCGCGTGCTCGATCTCCGCCACGGCGATCGTCTGAAAGTGCAAGTGGAGCTCGGCGTCGAGCACGCCAACGCACAACTCGCCAGCTTCGGCAGTACCAAGCGGGCCGACGTGCAGCAAACGCTCGACCTCCTCACGCGCCTGGCCGAGCGATTGTTGCCGCTGGCCGAAGACGTGGGTGTGCTGGTACATCGGGCGGTGAAGAGCGGCGCGGCGATTCTGCTCGAGGGCGCGCAAGGCTCGTTGCTCGACGTCGATCACGGCACCTATCCCTTCGTGACGTCGAGCAGCACGACGTCGGGCGGCGCGGTCATCGGGGTCGGCCTTGCGCCCACGGCGATCGACGCAGTGCTCGGCGTGGTGAAGGCGTACACGACGCGTGTCGGCAGCGGCCCGCTTCCCACGGAGATGGACGAGGCGATGGCCGAGCGCGTGCGTTCGCTCGGCAACGAGTTTGGCGCGACCACCGGTCGGCCGCGCCGCTGCGGCTGGTTCGACGCGATCGTCGTTCGCTACGCGTCGCGCATCAACGGTCTCACCGACTTGGCCGTGACCAAGCTCGACGTGCTCGACACCCTCGACCGTATCGCGATCTGCACCGGATACGAATACGAGGGCGACCTGCATACCGAGTTTCCGGGCGACGTGGCGACGCTCGACAAGATCGCGCCGCGCTACGAGTGGCTCGACGGCTGGCAGCGCTCCACCGCCGACGCCCGCCGACTCGACGATTTGCCGGCTGAGGCGCGACGCTACCTGGATCGCATGCAGGAGTTGCTCGAGACGCCCGTGACGTACGTGAGCGTCGGCACGCGTCGCGATCAGATCATCGGCCTGTAGGCTGGATGAGCGACGCCGTCGACCTTCTGATCGTGGGCGGCGGGCCGTGTGGCCTCGCGGCCGCGATCTCGGCTCAGCGCGCCGGACTGGTGCCACTGGTGATCGAGGGCGCCGCGGTGGTCAGCACGATCACACATTATCCCACCTACGTCCGGTTCTTTTCCACGGCGGAGAAGCTCTCGCTCGGCGACCTGCCGTTCATCGTCGCCACCGAGAAGCCGACGCGCCGCGATGCGCTGGCCTACTACCGCGCGGTCGTGCGCCACTTTCGCATCCCGCTGCGCCAGTACGAGCGGGTGACCGCGATCGAGCGCGACGGCGACGGCTTCGTCGTCCAGTCGGATTCCCGCTCCCGCGGCGAGCGGCGAACACACGCGAAGGTGGTCGTGGTGGCGACGGGATACTTCGGCTCGCCGAACTATCTCCACGTGCCCGGTGAGGATCTGCCGCACGTCAGCCACGTCTATCGAGAAGGGCACGAGGCGTTCGATCAGGACGTCGTCGTGGTGGGTGGTGGCAACTCGGCGGCCGAGGCGGCGCTCGATCTGTGGCGCTCGGGGGCGCGCGTGACGCTGGTGCACTTCGGCCCGACGTTCGACAAGAAGATCAAACCGTGGGTGCTGCCGGATTTCGTCAATCGCGAGAAGGAAGGGAGCATCGCGGCCCGATGGGACAGCCGGGTGACATCGATCGAGCGGAACGCGGTGCTGATCACGTCGCCGCGCGGCGAGGAGCGGCTGAAGGCGGATCTCGTGTACGTCATGACCGGGTTTGCGCCGAACACCGATCTGCTGCGCGCGGCGGGCGTGCCGATCGATCCGGTGACGGGCATCCCCGCGCATGACCCCGAGACGCTCGAGACGAGCGTGCCGAACCTGTTCATCGCCGGCGTGGTGGTGGCGGGCTTCGATGCCAACAAGGTGTTCATCGAGAACGGCCGGTATCATGGCGACAAGATCGTGGCGCGGATCCTCGGCAAGCAGGCGCCCCCCGAGCCGCGACTGAGCGCGGAGCTCGATACCTGAACCCTAATTGGGGTCAGACAAGATTTAGCGGACGCTAAATCGAGTCCGACCGGCGGCCGCATTCGCCGATTCGCGGTCGGGGTGCCAGACCCCGGCGCGTGCTGTCATATGGCCGGCCCGGTCCGGCCACTCAACGTCGTGCACCGCAACGTTCGCGTAACAGGCTGACCGCATGGACAGATCGGAGCTCGAACGCGAGCTGGAGCGGCTGCATTCGGAGAGTTGGGGCTGGGCGCTGGCCTGCCTGGGCTACGACCGAGCATCGGCCGAGGACGCGTTGCAAAGCGCGTATCTGCGAATCGTATCCGGACAGGCACGGTTCGATCGACGCTCGAGCTTCAGGTCATGGCTGTTCGGCGTGATTCGGTACACGGCCATGGAGGAGCGGCGACGGCGAGCGCGTGCTTCGCTGCGGCTCACCACGGCCAACGAAGGAATCGAAGCTGTGGATCCTGCGCCGGCGCCCGATGTCGTGACGGAACGCGCCGAGCGTGCCGCGCTGCTCGAGGCGGGGCTGGCAGCGCTCTCAGTTCGGCAGCGGGAGGTGTTGCAGCTCGTGTTCTACCACGGCATGACGATCGAGGAGGCAGCGGGTGTGATGAAGGTGTCACTGGGCTCGGCGCGCACACATTACGAGCGAGGCAAGCAGGCCCTCGCGCAGCGCATCAACCAGGTGGACGTGCGATGAGCGATATCGAACGCGAGCTGCGCGAGCATTTCGGAGCGCTGCGGGCCCGGGATGGCGAGTCGGCCCCGGAATTCCGGGCGGCGTGGACCCGGGCGATCGAATCGACGGGCGCGAGACGGCGTCGCTTCCCCGCCTACGTCTGGGTCGCCGCGGCCGGCCTCGTCGTGATGGCCGCGGGACTGGCCGTTCGGAGCGCGGCGCGCGGCACCGCGCCGGACGATCGACGGCAACCGGTGAGCGATGCGATCGCGGAGCTCATGCGCTGGACGCCGCCCACCGACGCCCTTCTCCCTGTAGCGCCGGGCGCGATGCGCGCGACGCCGACAATCCTTCGATCGGTGCTCGATGATGGCATCCCGCTCACCATCGACACGACTTCCCTCAAAGGAGACTGATATGAGACGGTATCGAATGCGCTGGGTTCTGGTGGCGTGCGCCGCGTCCGCGTCCACCGCTATGGCTCAAGGGCGGGGGCGGCCTGCCGGGCCGCCAGGCTCGGAGCCGGTCTATGTCGTCAACGGCGTTCGAGTCGACCAGGCGCAGGGTCCGCAGGGTCCGCAGGGTCCGCAAGGTCCCGCGCCGACCGATCCGTTTGCGCGATTTCTCTACCCGCCCGAGCTGGTCATGGGCCATCAGCAGGCGATCGGTCTCACTGACCGCCAACGCACGGCCATCAGCGCCGCGATGCTCGAGGCGCAAAAGAGCTTCATCGACGCCCAGTTCGACATGAGTGCCCAGGTCGAGAAGTTGCAGTCGCTCCTCAAGGGCACGTCGGTCGACGAGTCGGCCGTGCTGGCGCAAGTCGACCGCGTGCTGGCGGTCGAGCGTGGACTCAAGCACGCGCAGCTCGGGCTGATGATCAAGATCAAGAACACGCTGACCGAGCAGCAGCAGGCCGCGCTCGACAAGATCCGGGGGACGGTCCCGGGTCCCGGCGAGTGACGACACTCGATTCGGATGCCCTGATTGGCGTCCGCTAATTGGGGTCGGATTCGATTTAGCGAACGCTAAATCGAGTCTGACCCCGTTAGATCACTTCAGATCCATTCATCGCTCGCGCTGCACGCGCGTTTCACGCGCGTCGCACTCCCGTCGGTGGCCGCTCCGGCCGCCCCTGAGACCGTCGAGTGAAAAGCGGATGATTCGGAGAATCCGGATCGCGCAGATCGGCTCGTTGCGCATCGATCTGCGCGCTCCGCGAGCGATCCGCCGGATCCGGCCCCGCTTCCGCCGAATCGATCGCTACCGACTTTCACGGAGCCCCGACCCGAGCGGCTCTGGCGGCCGGACGAGAGCAGCCCGCAGACTCCCATCCCGATCCCGGGCGGCTAATTTGCGTCGATAGCGTCCTTCGACCCTTCGACCCAGCCATGCCTCGCCCCGACGTCCTCGAGAAGCTCGTATCGCTCTGCAAGCGCCGTGGTTTCATCTTCCAATCGTCGGAGATCTATGGCGGCGCTGGCTCCGTCTGGGACTACGGTCCTCTCGGCGTCGAGCTCAAGAAGAATCTCAAGGATCGCTGGTGGCACGCGATGGTGCGGGCGCGCGACGACATCGAGGGGCTCGACGCCGCGATCCTGATGCACCCGCGGGTCTGGGAGGCGAGCGGGCACGTGGCCGGATTCACCGATCCGCTCGTCGACTGCCGCAATTGCAAGAAGCGCTTTCGCGCCGACGATCCCAAGATCAAGGGAGTCCCCGGCACGCCCGAGGCGCAGTGCCCGGCCTGCGGCATGAAGGGCACGCTGTCCGAGGCGCGCATGTTCAACCTCATGTTCAAGACCTTCATCGGGCCGGTCGAGGACAGCGCATCGGTCGCCTACCTGCGGCCCGAGACGGCGCAGGGCATCTATGTGAATTTTCTGAACGTCCAGCAGTCGACGCGCCAGAAAGTCCCGTTCGGGATCGCGCAGATCGGCAAGGCGTTTCGCAACGAGATCACGCCGGGCAACTTCGTTTTCCGCACGCGCGAGTTCGAGCAGATGGAGATGCAGTTCTTCGTCGAACCAGGCACCGACATGCACTGGTTCGAGTACTGGAAAGAGCAGCGCATGAACTGGCACAAGTCGCTCGGCATCGATCCGGCACGGCTCCTTTTCCACCAACACACCAAAGAGGAGCTCGCGCACTACGCCCGCGCCGCGTTCGACATCCAGTTCGATTTCGGCGGCACGCTGGAGTTTCAAGAGATCGAGGGCGTGCACAACCGCGGCGACTTCGACCTCTCACGCCATCAGGAATACTCCGGCAAGAAGCTCGAGTACTTCGACCAGCCGAACAACCGCCGATACGTGCCGTTCGTGGTCGAGACATCGGTGGGCGCGGACCGGACGGCCCTCGCCGTCCTCGTGAACAGCTATCGCGAAGAAGCGGTAGCTGGCGAGTCGGAGGGTCGTACCGTGCTCGGGATTCTGCCCGCGCTCGCGCCCATCAAGGCAGGCGTGTTCCCCCTGGTGAAAAAGGACGGGATGCCTGAATTCGCCGAGAAGCTCGCCGCCGAGCTGCGCAGGCATTTCCCGGTGTTCTACGACGAGTCGGGCGCGATCGGCCGACGCTATCGCCGGCAGGACGAAGTCGGGACGCCGTACTGCATCACCGTCGACGGCCAGACGATGGAAGACGGCACCGTGACGGTGCGCGACCGCGACACGCTCCAGCAGGAGCGCGTCGCCGCGGACCACGCCGCCGCGATCATCGAGTCGCGGATCGCCGGATGAGCGAGCTCACGCTCGACCGCCTGCGGGCCGAGGGCGAGAC
>DATJIZ010000137.1:0-9166 GCA_035492735.1 Gemmatimonadaceae bacterium
AGACCCGGCGGCGCGCTGGTTGCGCCCATCAGGCTGTCGGATTCGCGCCCGATGAGTTGTTGTCGAGGAACGCGCGAATCTCGCCGCCCTCGATGCGGGTAGCGTCGTCGGCATCGCCGGCGCGGCGGAGGACACCGCGCACGACCGTGTCGACGGTGCCAAGTGGCGCTTCCGCTTCGGCGACGACGTTGCACTCCCACCTGCCGCGGTCGGGCCCTTTGAGCGTGAGCCGGTACCGCGCGGCATACACCACTGGCCGCAGCGGCCGCTCGCTCTCGGCAGATTCGAGCTCCGGAGGCTCGAGCGGCGCGATGTCGGCGAGCGGCCGCTCAATCGTTGGCTGACCCGGCTGCGACTCCGGCCAGGCCGCGACCACGGCGACGCCGCTCTCGACACCGCCTTGGCGGATCGGCGAGAAGAAGTGGATCTCGGCGATGCGCTCGGCGGGCACCTGGGCGACGATCGCGCGCAGAAACCGCTCGCTCGTTTCCGATGGCAGCATCATCGTGCGGCCACGCCCGAGGCGATGTGTGGTGACACAGCGCCGCGCGACTCCAGCTCGCGCTCGACGTAGATCCGTAGGATGTGCATGAAGTCCTGGGCATTCGTGACGACCCCGAACGCCTGGTGCGTTCCGCGGTCCTTGAGCTTGCTCACCACGAACTCCGACGAGTCGACGCAGATCGTCGGCAGCTCGCGCATCGTTCCGCCGGGAAGCTGAATGAAGGCGGGCAGCATGTTGCCGGTGGCGATGGCGTGCAGCGCCGTCGCGAACATGATCGCCATCGTCGCCTTGATCGTGTGCACGCGCATCGCGTCCTGCGCCTGGAGCATGTCGGTGATCACGTCGGGAAGCGGCCCATCGTCGCGAATCGAGCCGGTGAGCACGAAGGGCACGGCACGCTTCACGCACGAGTACATGATGCCGTCGGTGATGATCCCCTGGTTCACCGCGTTGGCGACCGACCCGGCGGCGCGCACCCGATTGATCGCGCGCATGTGCAGCCCGTGGCCGCCCGTGGTGATCTCCCCCGTGCTCGACATGCCGAGGGTCGTGCCGTAGATCGACGCCTCGATGTCGTGCACCGCGACTGCGTTGCCCGCGAGGAGCGCGCCGACGAAGCCCTCAGTGATGAACCAGCTCATGTCGGCGCGCGCGCGCGAGTGCACGAGCGCCGGCCCGGTCACCCACACCGGATAGCCGCCCTGCTCGCGATCCTCGACGAGGAGCCGCGCCATCGTGGGATAGTCGATCGGCTTTTCGCGAGAGACCTCGCTCGACATGAACGCGAAGCCTTCGGCGCCTTCGGGCACGAGTTCCGTCTGAACGAAGATGCCTTCGCTCCCGTCCTCCTTCTCACCGACCGCGACGAGGTCGCCGCGGCGGATGCGGCGGCCCTCGCGGGTCCAGATCGCGCCGTCGCGGTCGAGGACGAGCCCCGAGTCCATGCGCGGCTCGCGCGGGGCGAGCCACTGCCCGTCCACCTTGACGAAGGTCGGAAGGTTGGTGGTCGAGAAGAAGCCGTCGGGGAGCACACCGTCGGCCGGCGCGGGGGCGAAGCTGGCGTCGGGAAGTGCGGCGAATTCGGGGTCGGAGAAGTCGGGAGGGGGGAAGGTGGTCATCGAGTGGAATCTGACGGAGAGGCCATAGGCGCGGCAACGGCATGGGGCCGTCAGACTCTCGGGTGTAACGCCAGCGTGTAACGCGGCATCGCGCGCGTAACGTCAGGGCCTCATCCCGAAATGGCGCGCGATGTCGTAAGTTCGCCGGTCGTATACAGTTCCTACCAGGCGACCGAGTGGACTCAGCTTTGAATGCCGGGAGTGCCGATCCGCCAGACAATCGCTCCCCACTCTCGGAGATCGACTCATGAGACCCCCGGCTCGTCGGATACTCGCTCTCGCCATTCTCGCAGCGCCCCCGGTTGGCGCCCAGACATCAACGCCGGCCCCGATGGGAAGATTCGTCGCGGTCAGCGATCTGCGGCCGGATTGGCTCAACGGCGGCATCGAATCGCCCAACGGCCGGTTCTATCTGCTGGGTAGCTATTCGTCGAACGACTCCGGCTTTCTTCGATACGATCGCGTGAAGCGATCCTGGGCGCACGTCCCTGAGGGAAACTTCGGCAATGATCCGCGGTGGTCTCCTAATGGCCGATTCGTGGCGTTCATTCGTCAGGGCGAGGAGTCCCGCGATCGATACGTGTGGCTCCTCCCGATGGACACAACCACGGGGCTGTCCAGCGGACCGGCGCGCCGTGTGAGCACGAAGCCCGGGATCGGACCGGTCGCGTGGTCCCCCGACGGTCGGCGCATTGCCTTCATCGCGCGTGAGCCTGGAAAGAGCTCGATCGTCGCCGTGCCGTTCAACGGCGGCGACGAACAAGTGCTGTACGAAACTTCAGGATTTCTCAACAGCCTTGCCTGGTCGCCGGATGGGCGCTTCATCTTTTCCAATCATGCCATGCCGAACGCGCCCGGGCGCACGATACGGGTGTCACTGGACGACAAGCGCGCCGTCGAACTTGGCGACGCGAGAGCACCGATCATCGATATCTCGCCCGACGGCAAGTGGCTCGCGCAGTTCGTCTTCTTCCGACCCCTTCTCCATTTGCTCTCCACCGACGGCAAGTCGACGCACGATGTCGATCTTCGTCGAACGCTCACGAGACTGGCACCTTCGGGATTTAGTCGAAAGAACTCGAATGAGATCGTCGCCCTCGATCACGTCGTGCCAACGGGCTTACAGCGAGTATCGATCACCGACGGACGCATCCGAACCGTTGTCGGATTCGATTCGGCCGGACTGGGCGATGCCGCGCTGTCGCCGAACGAGCGTGAACTCGCATACATCCGTGCTCGCGACGGTGACGCACAGCTCGTTGTCTCCGACACGAACGGTGGAAACGCACGCGTGCTGGTGAACGACGCGCACTCCGGTGTGCTATGGTCGCCCACCGGCCAGTACATCACGTACTCGGTCGGCGAGTCCGACGTCCGGATCGTCGAGGTAGCGACGAAGAAGACGCGCGAGCTCCTCCCCGGCAATGTCACCTCGTGCACGGATCGCACACCGATGTGCACAGGCCGAGTGTCTTACATGGCGTGGCGTTCCGACGGACGCGCGCTGCGGTACTTCGAGCGGCGCGCGACGAGCAAGGGACCGGTGCTGGAGATACACGAGGTGGATCTCGATGGCCGCCAAGGTACAGTCGGGACAACGACGGTTGCGGGTACGCCTGGGTTCATCGCCGGGAACGACACGTTGTACCTCGTCCATCAACCAAACGCCGTTCAATTGGTGAACGCTCGCACCGGAAGTGCGCGGGTCATATACACCGGCACCGCGCATGGCTTGGGATCGGAGCCCGTCCAAGCCAGCGGCTCGTCGATCGTGCTCGTCGCGGAAACCGGTGGCAACGGAACGCCACTCGTCGAGCAGCCAATGATCGTTTCGCTCGTGACCGGCGAGTCGAAGAAGGTCCCTTACGCGCTGGGCGGCGAAGTATCGCACGGATCTTTCCTTCCGGACGGCGGCAACCTCCTCATGACCGCGTGCGTGTCCTGTAAAGATCCGAACTACACGGAGAAGTGGGACCTCGTTCTGACCCCGACGAACGGTGATCCGCCGCGCATCTTGACGGGAAGCGAGGCAAGGTTCAAAGACTTCTGGCCGGTCGCGACGACCAAAGACGGCCGAACGGCGTTCTTCACGGCCGAGCAGTCTTACAACACGCGCATCGTCACCGTCGCCCTCCCAAAGTTCTAGTGGCCAAACAACGCGTTCTCATCGTCGACGACGACGAAGCAATCCGCACTTCGACGGCCGAGTCGCTGGCGCGGCACGACCGCGAGGTGCGGACGGCGGAGAGCGCGACGGCGGCTCTGACCGGGCTCGATCGCTGGCGTCCGGAGGTCGTCCTGAGCGACGTCCGGATGCCGGGCATCGACGGTCTCGAGCTGCTGCAGCTTCTGACCGAACGTCTCCCCGACGCCGACGTGATCATGATGACGGCGTTCGACGACATGCCGACGATCGTCTCGGCGATGCGGGCGGGCGCGGTGGAGTTTCTCGTGAAGCCGCTCGATCTGCGCGAGCTGCGGCATACCGTCGATCGATTGTTCGCGGACCGCGCCGAGCGGAAGAACGGCGGCGAAGACGCGCCTCCGCCGTCGCTCGACGTTCTCGTCGGACGAGACCCGCGGATGATCGGCACGTTCAAGCTGATCGGCCAGGCGGCGGCCGTGCGTTCCACGGTACTCATTCGCGGCGAGAGTGGAACGGGCAAGGAGCTCGTGGCCCGGGCCATTCACGCCAACTCGGCGCAGTCCGCGGCGCCGTTCGTCCCGGTCAATTGCGCCGCGCTGCCGGCGACGCTGCTCGAGTCGGAGCTGTTCGGGCACGTGCGCGGCTCGTTCACCGGCGCGACGAACGACCGCCGCGGACGCTTCGCCATCGCCGGCAAGGGGACGATCTTTCTCGACGAGATCGGCGACACGTCGCTCGAGTTTCAGACGAAGCTCCTTCGCGTGTTGCAGGACCGCGAGTACCAGCCCGTTGGTTCGGAGAAGACGGAGCAGACGGAAGCTCGCGTCATCGCGGCCACGCATCGCGGACTCGAGGCGATGATCGCCGAGGGCAAGTTTCGCGAGGACCTCTATTATCGGCTGCGCGTGGTCGAGATCGAGCTGCCGCCGCTCCGCGGCCGCGCGGGCGACATTCCGCTCCTGGCGCAGCAACTCGTCGCTCGCGCATGCCGCGCGATGGACTGCGACGCGGTGGCGCTGTCCGAGTCGGCCGTACGCACGCTCACCGCGCATACTTGGCCAGGAAACGTGCGCGAGCTGGAAAATTGTCTCGTGCGCGCCATCGTGCTGGCGCGCGGCGGCGTCATCCGGCCGGAGCATCTGGTCCTGTCGACGACCGCCAACGGCCACGATGTGGCGTTCGGTTCTCTCGAGGACGCCGAGCGCGATCACATCGCGCGTGTCTTTGCCGCGACAGGACGACAAAAGACTCGGACGGCGGAGATCCTCGGCATCTCGAGGCCGCGTCTCGATCGCCTGCTTCAGAAGCATGGCCTCGCCTAGTCGCCACCCCCTAGGGAGGCGTTTTCTCGCCGTCGTCATCGGCGGATCGGTGCTGCCGCTCATGGTCATCGGACTGTGGACGACGCAAAGTGCCTCGCGCAGCGGAAGAATGCTGCTCCGCGCACAGCTCGACGCCGCGCTGGAGCAGACGGCGCGCGACGTCGAGGCCCGATGGGCCGCGCGCCGATCCGACTTGCTGCTGTTGGCGGAGAACGAACCGGTTCGCGAGGTGTTGTCGAACGCCACGGGCGCATCAGAGACACCGGCGTTCGTGCGCCGCGCATGGGACCAGATGACCGCGTTCAGTCACGTCGTCATTCGGGACCATGCCGGGCGCGTGCGGATCGCGCTCGAGACGGCGTCGTTTTCCACGAACGAGCGGCCATCGTCGTCTTCACCAGATTTCCGCGGCATTGCCGTCCGCCTTCCGGTCACTGATCTCGCGACCGGCGACACGATCGGATCGGTCGAAGCACAGCTGCGAGCGGCTGCGTTGCTACCAGGCGTCTCGACGACCCCGGCGATGGACGCCCCCGTAACAGCCATCGTTCTCGCCGGGGCGCCGCCGCTTACGCCTCCGATGGTCGACACGCGCATATTCGACGACGAGTCGGTCGTTTGGAATGAGCGGCACTGGATGACCGTCCGGCGGCATGTTGTCCAGCCACCGCTCGACCTGGCGATCGCGGGGCCGGTTGACCCATACGTCAAACCCTTCGCACGGACCGCGCAGTCGGCCGCGCTGGCGCTGCTCCTCGCGACGGTCGGCGTCCTCGTATTCGCGATCGTGATTACCCGTCGCATGGCGCGCGACGTAGAGCGCGAGCTGGCCCAGCGTGAGGCCCTCGCGGCAGTCGGCGAGTTTGCCAGCGAACTCGCTCATGAAGTCCGCAACCCGCTTACGGCGGTTCGTCTCGATCTTCAGCGCGTGAACGAAGTCGCCGATGATCCCGAATCCGTTCACCGCATCACGTCGCGGGTGCTCCGGCAAGTCGAACGCATCGACCGGGCAGTCAGCGGTGCACTCCGGGTGGCGCGCGGCGGCACGATTGAGCGGCGCTCGGTAGACTTGCGTGTAGTGCTCGAGAACGCGCGCCGAGCGGCCCAACCGGAGTTCGACCATCGTAGCGCGCGCTTGGCATTCGGTACGATACGAGGGCAGTTGGAGTTGGATGGCGACCCGGCCGCGCTGGAGCAGCTCTTTCTCAATTTACTCGTCAACGCGGCCCAGGCCTTGTCTCCCGCGGGCACGGCGCGCATCGATGCCGAGCATCGAGATGGGACGATCGCGATCACGATTAGCGACACTGGCGCGGGCATGAGTGCGCGGCAGCTCGCCGAGACGGAGCAGCCATTTCGGTCGTCGAAGCGCGACGGCACGGGCCTCGGACTGAAGATCGCGCGACGGATCGTCCAGGCTCACGGCGGCCGGATCGAGATCGCCAGCGCGGTGGGACGTGGAACGTGCGTGACGGTCACCCTCCCCGGCAGCATCGATGCGCGGCCAACCCTCTTGGCTCCCGGCGCCGAGCGACCAACGGTGGCTGCGGCAACGCGACACGGTCGCGATCGAGCGTGATTCGCCGCCGGGTCGGGTATTAGTAAACCGCGCCCTCTCGCCGGACGGCTACTCCTCTCGCAACGCGTCCATCGGATCGACCCGCGCCGCGCGACGCGCCGGCAGGTACGCGGCACCGAGCGCGACGATGGCGAGCAGCGCGATGGAGCCGACCAGTGTCGTCACGTCCATCGGCTTGAGTCCATACAAAAAGCTCGTGATCAGCCGCGACGACAGCGCGGCGAGGGCAAGACCGGTGGCAAGACCGACGACCACCACCACGCTCACCTCGCGCACGATCATCGTCGCCACACGACGCTGGCCGGCGCCGAGTGCCATGCGAATGCCGATCTCGGTGCGGCGGCGCGCCACCGCGTAGGACATGACGCCGTACAAGCCGAGCATCGCCAGCGCGAGGGCGAGCGCGCCGAAGAACCCGGAGACGCTCGCCAGCACGCGCTCGCGCTTGAGGGTCTCGGAGACGCGCGTCGACAAGCTGGTCAACGACACGGTCGCGTGCGGGCTGACGCGCGCGATCGCCTGCACCACAGCGGGCGCGATGGTCATCGGCCCGGTTGGAACGCGCAACTCCGCGTTGATCTGGCGACCGGGCGCGGAGTCCTGCGCGATCGGCAGATAGATCGTGGGCGGTGCTGGCTCGCGCACCTTGGTATACTTGGCGTCGCGGGCCAGGCCGACGATCGTGACCGCGGGCGTCAACTTGTCGAATCCGTAGCGCAGCGTACGGCCGATCACATTGGTCCCGTGAAAGAATCGCCGGGCGAGCGCCTCGTTGACGATCGCCACCGGCGGCGCGCCCAATCGATCGGCGCTCGTGAACGCACGGCCCGCGAGCATCGGCGTGGCGAGCGTCTCGAAATAGCGTTCGCTCACCTCGTTGAAGTCGGCGACGCTGTCGTCGCCGGCCGGCGGCGAGAATCCATCGACGGCCACGATGTCGTTCCACAACGTGCCGCTCACGGGAACGATCTGCGAGATGCTGGCCGACTGGACGCCCGGTGTCGACTGCAGCGCCGAGAGGAGCGCAGCGTCGAACGCGCGCTGCCGCGCCCCGTTGTCGACGTCGCCGGTGGGTGGAACGGCGCTCACCACGAGCACGTCATTGGCCCGGAATCCCAGATCCGCCGTGGCGAGGCGGCGAAACGTTCCGACCAGGAGGCCGGCGCCGACGATGAGCGTGAGCGAGATCGCGATCTGCGCGACGACCAGCGCCTTGCTTGCCGCGAAATGGTGGCGGCCCTCGATCACCGAGCGGCCGCCGGCTTTCAACGCCGCGTTGGGAGACACGCGCGACGTCCGCCAGGCCGGCGCGATGCCGAACAGCACGCCGGTGGCCACCGCGACGAGGATCGTGAAGCCGAGCACGCGCGGGTCCGCCGCGAGGTCGAGTACGATGGGTTCGCTACGCGTCGACATGCTCGCGACGAGCAATCGGCTGCCCCACTGCGCAAGCACGATCCCCAGGGCCGCGCCGCACAACGAGAGCAGCAGGCTCTCGGTGAGGAGCTGTCGCATGATCCGCGATCGCGAGGCGCCAAGCGCTACGCGCACCGCCATCTCGCGCAGGCGCACCGTGGCGCGCGCCAGGAGAAGGTTTGCCACGTTGGCACACGCGATGAGCAGGACGAGCCCAACGATGGTCATGAGCACCATGAGGGCACGTTGGTACGACATGCGCACGTCGGAGATGCCCGACGCGGCCGGCTTGGCGTCGAGCTTCCGTGCGAGGTAGCGCGCCTGGATGGCGGGCGGCCAATCGCCAGGCACGGTGGCAGCGAACGTGGCCGGCGCGATCGACGCGAGCCCGGCCCGCACCTGGTCGACGCCGAGTCCCGGCTTCGCGCGGCCGATGACGGTCAGCCACCAATTCGATCGACGATCCAGGGTGCCGGGGCTATCTCCCAATATCGGTTTCGCGCAGATCGGAACGTAGACCTGTGCCGCGCGCCCCACGTCGATGCCCGCGAAGCCTGGTGACAGCACGCCGACGACCGGGACCGGGTGGCGCTCGAGCGAGATCGTGCGCCCGACGACGTCGGCGCTGCCTCCGAACTCCGATTGCCAGAAACCGTAGCTCAGTACGGCCGCCGGCGGGCAGCCGCGCACGTCGTCGGCCACCCCAAACAACCGTCCGGCGGCAGGATGCAGTCCGAGCGTCGAGAAGAAGCCGCCGCTCACGAAGGCCCCGAGCTCGCGTCGCCCGACGCCGCCGCCAGTGAGCTCGAACTGTTCCTCGCCGTAGGCAAAGACGCCGTCGAACACTGCTTGGCGGTCGCGCAACTGCTCCCAGATTGGATTCGTGAAGATGTCGCCATTGTCGCCGAAGCCAACCCGCATGAGTGCCTCTGGGTGGCTCACGGGCAAATCGCGGATCATCACGGCGTCGATCAACGAGAAGATCGCCGTGTTGGCGCCAATGCCGAGTGCGAGCGACAGGATCGCGACGAGGGCGAGCATCGGCGTGTTGCGAAGTCCGCGAACCGCGTAGCGCAGATC
>DATJIZ010000138.1:0-6982 GCA_035492735.1 Gemmatimonadaceae bacterium
CCGATTGCAACGTCCAAATTCAAGAGCTTTCACGTCAAGGATCCCGACGGCTGGGACCTGCAGATCAGCAATCAAACGAAAGAGAATCACGACCTCGGGTAACTGGAGGCAGGTCGGATGAGAGCTGTTCTTGCCGCGGTCACGGTGGTGACCGTCGCGGCGTCGTTCGGAGTGGGGACCATCACGGCGACACCGCGCAACGAGCGCCCAGCGCCCAGTCGGGCGAAGCTCGACGCGCTCAATGGCGTGATCGATCACTACTGCACCGACTGCCACAACCAGCAGTTGCTGATTGGCAACATGTCGCTCGAGGGCTACGACATCGGCGCGGCGACGAAAGTCCGCGCCCAGTCGGAGAAGATGATCAAGAAGCTGCGGGCCGAGATGATGCCCATGCCCGGCTCGCCGCGCCCAACCGGCGATTCGCTGCGCATGGTCGCCGAGGCGATCGAGGACGTGATCGATCGCAACACGCCGGCCGATCCCGGCTCGCGGACGTTTCAGCGGCTGAATCGTGCCGAGTACACGAACGCGATCCGCGACCTGCTCGGGCTGGAGATCGATGCCGGTGACTGGCTCCCGCTCGATACCAAGAGCGCGAACTTCGACAACATCGCCGACGTGCAGATGCTGTCGCCGACGCTGCTCGAGTCCTACCTCAACGCCGCGGCGGCGGTGAGCAAGCTGGCGGTCGGCGACAAGAACGCGACGCTCGCGCTCACGACCTACCCGGTGTCGCTGTTCGTCTCGCAACATCCGTGGGATCACGCCGACGGCGCGCCATTCGGCACGCGCGGCGGTGTGGTGGCCGATCACACTTTTCCCGCCGACGGTCTGTACCAGATTCGCATGAACGTGGAAGGCGGCGTCGGCATGGATCTCGAGGACATCGACATCTCGATCGACGGCGCGCGAGTCGCACTCGTGCACTACGAGCGCGGCGTCGACAAGTCGATCCAGTCGGCGGACCTGCCGCTCGGCGTCGATCTCTTCCGCACCGAGCCGATCCGGGTGAAGGCCGGCACGCATCGCGTGTCCGCGACCTTCGTGCGCCGCAGCGATGGTCCCTATGAAGACTTGATCCGGCCGCACGACTGGTCGATGGCGTCGAACGGCACGGCGAGCGCCGGGACCACGGCGCCGCCGGCGATGCTCGACATGAGCATCCTCGGCCCGCAAAAGACGTTCGGCGTCTCGGAGACGCCGAGCCGCAAACTGATCTTCTCCTGCCGGCCGTCGAGCGCGCTCAGCGACAAGGCGTGCGCGCAGCAGATCCTCACGCGGCTCGGCACGCGGGCCTATCGCCGCCCGCTCACGCAGCACGACCGCGACGGGCTGATGTCGTTCTACGAGAAGGGCGCCGCGCAGGGCGGATTCGAGGACGGCATCCGCTCGGCGATTCAGGCCATGCTCTCGAGCCCGTACTTCGTATTCCGCTTCGAGACGGTGCCGTCGAACGTGGCACCGGGACAGGACTACAAGATCAGCGATCAGGAGCTCGCGTCGCGTCTCTCGTTCTTCCTCTGGGCGAGCATTCCGGACGACGAGCTGCTCACCCTGGCGCAGCAGAACAAGCTGTCGCAGCCCACGGTGCTGTCGCGTGAAGTGAAGCGCATGCTGGCCGATCCCCGGTCGGAGGCGCTGGCGACCCGTTTCGCAGGACAATGGTTGCGGTTGTCCGACATCGAGAAGGTCCGGCCGGACGTCTTCTGGTTCCCGGATTTCGACCAGCAGCTGTCAGACGACATGCGGCGCGAGACGGAGTTGTTCTTCGCCGATCTCGTGAAACAGGATCGGAGCATTTTGACCCTGTACACCGCGAATTACACGTTCCTCAACGAGCGGCTCGCTCGGCACTACGGCATTCCCAATGTGTCGGGCGATCAGTTCCGGATGGTGACTTACCCCGACAGCACGCGTCGCGGCATCCTGGGGCAGGGGAGCATGCTCGTACAGACGTCGGTGGCCGACCGCACGTCGCCGGTGCTGCGCGGCAAGTGGGTCATGCAGGTGCTGCTCGGCATCTCGCCGCCGCCGCCGCCGCCCAACGTACCGTCGCTCGACGAAACGGCGGCCGGCAAGGATGGCAAGCCGCTCACGACGCGCGAGCGCATGGAGATCCACCGCAAGAATCCCACGTGCAGGAGCTGCCACCAATACATGGACCCGATCGGCCTCGCGCTCGACAACTTCGACGTGACCGGCCGGTGGCGCTACCGCGAGAACACCGTGCCGCTGGACACGCGCGGCAACATGTACGACGGCACGCCCGTGTCGTCGCCTTCGGACCTGGTGAATGTGCTGCTCAAGCGTCCGATCCCGCTCGTGCGCACGTTCACCGAGAACCTGATGGCGTATGCGATCGGCCGGCGGGTCGAGGATTTCGACCAGCCGAACATTCGCGCGATCGCGCGCGACGCCTCGGACAACGGTTACAAGTTTTCATCGTTCGTGAACGGAGTCGTCAACAGTCCGGCGTTCCGGATGCGACGGGTCGAACCCGCCGCCGCCGATGCCGAACGGCAGCAGCGGTAGACCTCAGCAGCGTCAATCGAGACCGGAGAACCGAGCATGGAATTCCTCACGGGAAAGGCGATGCAGCGCCGGACTTTCCTCCGCGGGCTGGGCGCGTGTGTCGCATTGCCGTATCTCGACGCGATGACGCCGGCATTCCGGCCGTTCCTCAAGCAGTCGGGCGCGGCCGCCGCCGGCGGCAAGACGCGATTCGTCTGCATCGAGAGCGTGCACGGCGCGGCCGGCTCCAACACCTGGGGCGCGTCCAAGAACCTCTGGGCGCCGGCGGGCATCGGCCGCGACTTCGAGCTGATTCCCGAGGGCGCGCTGTCGCCGCTCGATCCATGGCGGAAGTATCTCACGATCGTGAGCAACACCGACGTGCGCATGGCGGAAGCGTTCGACGCGCCGGAGATCGGCGGCGATCACTTCCGGTCGAGCGCCGTGTTCCTCACGCAATCGCACCCCAAGCAGACGCAGGGCTCCGACGTGTACGTCGGTACCTCGATCGATCAGCTCGTGGCGCGGAAGATCTCCGAGGACACGGCGATCCCGTCGATGCAACTGTGCATCGAGAATCTCGATCGCGGCGGCGGCTGCGACTACAACTATGCGTGCGCGTACACCGACACGATCAGCTGGGCGAGCCCGACCGACCCGCTGCCGATGATCCGCAACCCGCGGGTGGCGTTCGATCTGCTGTTCGGCGCCGGCAACAACAACGCCGACCGCGCCGCGCGCCGCAAAACGAACCAGAGCATCCTCGACTGGATCGTCGGTGACCTCGGCGGCTTGAAGCGCGAGCTTGGTCCCGGCGACCGCCAGCGCCTCGACAAATATCTCGAGGACATCCGCGAGCTCGAGCGCCGCATTCAGGCGGTGGAAGCGAAGAACTCGAACGGCGATCCGCGCGAGCTCCCCGAAGCGCCGGTCGGCGTGCCCGATTCATTCGCCGAGCACATGCAGCTCATGTTCGACTTCCAGGTGCTCGCGTTCCAGTCGGACATGACCAGAGTCTTCTCGTTCAAGACCGGTCGCGATGCATCGACGCGGCAGTACCCCGAGAGCGGCACGGACAAGGGCTTTCACCCGGCGTCGCACCACGGCGGCCGCGAGTCAGCGATCCTCGACTTCAACAAGATCAATCGCTACCACGTGAGCATGCTGCCGTACTTCCTGGACAAGCTCAAGAACACGATGGACGGCGACAAGGACCTGCTGGAGCAGACCGTCGTGATGTACGGCTCGCCGATGGCGGACGGCAACGTGCACAACCACCGCCGCTGTCCGCTGATCCTGCTCGGCCACGGCAATGGCCAGCTCACCGGGAACCTGCACATCAAGGCACCCGACGGCACGCCGATGGCCAATGCCATGCTCACGCTGCTCCACAACTTCGGCTGCAGCGACATGGGGAGCTTTGGCGACAGCACGGACGAGATGGCAATCGCTGGCTGAGAGGGCGAAAGGCAGAAGGCGAAGGCAAAGGGCGAGGGCAAGAGACGAAGGCAAGGGGCGGGGGCAAAGGGCGAAGGGCGGGCTGTGCGGTGATTTTTTGAGGATTGAATGATGAACGTTCGATCGATACGGCGGCTCGTTCCGTTCGCCGCGGTGGTGGTGCTCGCCGCGGCGAGCACGACTCGCGTCGCGTCTTCCCCGGTCGCCGACGCGGCCCAGCGCGGCGACCTCGCGACCGTCAAGAAGCTGATCGCGTCGGGGGTGAGTGTGAACGTCGCGCAGGGCGACGGCATGACTGCCCTCCACTGGGCGGCAGATCGCGGCGACTCGGCGCTGACCGCGGTGCTGCTCCGCGCCAAGGCGAGCGTTCGGGCCACCACGCGCATCGGCGCGTACACGCCGCTGCACATCGCCGCGCGCAGCGGTAGCCCGGCGGTCGTGCGCGCGCTGCTCGCCGCGGGCAGCGACGTGAAGACCACGACGACCAGCGGCGCGACGGCGTTGCACCTCGCGGCGGCCGCCGGCAATCCCGATGTCGTCGCGGCGTTGCTCGAGAAGGGCGCGGATCCGAACGCGCGCGAGTCGGCTTGGGGGCAAACGCCGCTCGTCTTCGCGGCGGAGTACAACCGTGCCGCGGCAATCAAGGTGCTCCTCGCGCACGGGGCGGATCCGTCGATCCACACGCGCGTCGTGAATCTGAGCGAGCAGACGGCGCGCGAGCAGGCCGCGGCGCGAAAGCGCGACGCGGTGCTGATCTCGTTCGAGCCGCCGGCCAGACACGATTCGGCCGAGGCGGAGTACAAGGCGGCGTTGGCGGCGGCCCGCGCGGCGAATCCGCGTGGCGCCGGGCCCGGTGCGGGTGGCGCCGCGAGTGCCGGCGCGAACGCCAGCGGCAAGGATTCCGCGGCGGAGCTCGGACTTCCCGCGCAGTCGGGCGCCGCGGGTGGTGGCGTTGGGGGCGGCGGTGGCGGCCGAGGTGGACCGACGCGCGAGCCGAGGGGTCCGTTCACGCCCGAGCAGATCCAGGCGGCGATCGACTCCGGGCGCGCGGTGATGCTGGCGCCGACCTCGGCGACGGGTCCGGTGCGCGAGGAAGTCGACACGCTGAACGGCGGCGTCCAGGGCTACCTGGCCTCCGTGAGCGGCGTCGGCGGGCTCTCACCGCTGCACCACGCGGTGCGGCAGGGCAATCTCGACGCCGTGATCGCGTTGCTCGACGGCGGCGCGGACATCAACGACACGTCGCTGGTCGATCACACGACACCGCTCGTGATGGCGCTGATCAACGGTCAGTTCGACGTCGCGATGCGGCTGATCGAGCGCGGCGCGAACCCCAACATCGCGACGGCGGACGGCATGACGCCGCTCTATGCCGCCCTGAACACGCAGTGGGCCCCGCGATCGCGCTACCCGCAGCCGCAGGCCATCGAGACGCAGAAGACGACATATCTCGCGCTGATGGACTCGCTGCTCCAACGCGGCGCCGACGTGAACGCGCGCATCAAGCGGCAGCCCTGGTATTTCGCGTTCAACAACTGCGGCAACCCGAACTGCGGGCTCGAGAACATCGACGGCACGACCCCGTTCTGGCGCGCCGCGTACGCGGTGGACGTCGACGCCATGAAGCTCCTGATCGCGCACGGCGCCGATCCGAACATTCCGTCGACCCCGCCGCCGCCGCGCGGTCGAGGCGGCCGGGGTGGTGGCGGGCGCGGCGGAGGCGGCAGAGCAGGTGGCGCCGTGGACATCGCTGGGTACACCGGTCCGCAGTTCCAACTCGATCCGGACATCGCGGCGCTGGCGAAAGCGGCGCCGGTCGGGCCCGGAGTCCTGCCGATCCACGCGGCGACAGGGGTTGGCTACGGCAACGGCTTCGCCGGCAACTCGCACCGTCACGCGCCCGACGGCTGGATGCCGGCGGTGCGCTACCTGGTCGAGGTGCTGCACGCCGACGTGAACGCGCGCGACAACCGGGGCTACACGCCGCTGCACGACGCGGCGGCCCGCGGCGACAACGAGATGATCCTGTACCTCGTGGCACACGGCGCCGACGTGAAGGCCGTGTCGCGCGACGGGCACACGGTGGTCGACATGGCGAACGGTCCGGTGCAGCGGCTCCGACCCTTCCCGGAGACGATCGCGCTGCTCGAGAAGCTCGGCGCCAAGAACCAGCATCACTGCGTGTCCTGCTAGGCCGCGAGACGGCTCGACGATTCCCTGATCGGGATATACTTATTGGGGGTCAGACTCGATTGAGCGTTCGCTAAATCGAGTCTGACCCCAATAAGATTTTAATCGTGGTTCAGCTCGTACTTGCGCTGCTCGTGGGCCTGGTCCTTGGCCTGCGCGGCGTCGCGGCGGCGGGTCTCGCGCTGCACGACGGCTTTCGTCGCGTCGGAGCGGGGAACGGGGAAGGACAGCTTCCGCGCCAGATCCGCGCCGCCGCACTTCGGGCAGACCGGCGTCGACGTGCCGCGCACGAGTGCCTCGAATTCGTTCGCGCAGCCGTGGCAGACGTAATCGAAGATCGGCATCGACCCGTCAGCCGCCCAGCTTCTCGCCGGCGAGCAACAGCTTGATGTGCTCGTCGCACTGCTGCAGACCGCCTTCGCCCGGCTCCATGCCGACGCGGCCGTCGGCGTTGATGTCCTTGCCGGCCACGAGCTCGTTGGTCAGCGACACGAGCTGACTCACCAGCGCCGCGGCCTCGGCGGCGGACGTCGCGGCCTGGATCTGCTTTGCCAGCGCCACGATCTGATCCGCGCGCTGCACGCTGTTTCGCGCCGCCGCGGCGACGTGCTCGGCGTGCATCGTCACGTTCGCCGACGCACCGGGGGACTTGGCGGCCAGCTCGATGTGCGTGGCGATACCCTCGGCCGCCTTCTTGACGCCGTAGCCAAGTCCCGGCCCCTTGTCGACGATCGTCGGGTCGATCGCGTTGATCACGTGACCGGCGTGGAGCTTCATGGCGTCGAGGTTCGCCGGGTTGCGTGCCGCCAGTGCGGCGTGT
>DATJIZ010000139.1:0-2945 GCA_035492735.1 Gemmatimonadaceae bacterium
CCCTACCAGGCGGGGGCCGGCACCTCGCACAACATGAACGTGAACGAGGTGCTGGCCAATCGCGCCAACGAGATCCTCGGCGGCGCACGCGGCACGTACACGCCGGTGCATCCGAACGATCACGTGAACATGGCGCAGTCGACGAACGACACCATTCCGACGAACATTCGACTCGCCTGCCTCTCACAGCTCGGCGAGCTCGGCTCGGCATTCGAGCGATTGCGCGACGCACTCGCCGGCAAGGGCCACGAGTTCGACAACATCGTCAAGGCGGGCAGAACGCATCTGCAGGATGCGATGCCGATCCGGCTCGGTCAGGAGTTCACTGCCTATGCCGGCTCGATGAGCCGCGGCCTGCGGCGGGTGCGGGAGGCGGCGGATTATCTGCGCGACCTCGGCATTGGCGGGAGCGCGGTTGGAACCGGCGTGACCGTCGAGAAGGAATATCCGGCGCTGATGGTCAAGCACCTGCGGCAGATCACCGGACTCGAACTGCGGGTCGGCGAGGATCGCATCCAGCTCATGCAGAGCATGGGCGACGTCGCGTCGTTCAGCGCGCAGTTGCGCGTCCTGGCGATCGATCTGAGCAAGGTCGCCAGCGACTTGCGACTGATGGCGATGGGGCCGCGCACCGGCATCGACGAGCTGAAGCTGCCAGCCGTTCAGCCCGGCTCGTCCATCATGCCGGGCAAGGTCAATCCGTCGATTCCGGAGATGGTGAACCAGGTTTGCTTCCAGGTGATGGGCTGCGACACGACGGTCGCCATCGCGGCGGAACACGGGCAGCTCGAGCTGAACGTGATGATGCCGGTGATCGCGTTCAACGTGTTGCTGTCGATGCGGATTCTCACCAAGGCGGCCGCGGTGTTCGCCGACAAGTGCATTGCCGGCATCGAGGCCAATCGGGCGATGTGTGAGTACTGGGTCGAGCGCTCCGCCGCGCTCGCGACGGCGCTCGCCCCCCAGATCGGCTATGCGCGCGCCGCCGAGATCAGCAAGCAGTCGGTCAAGGAAGGCTTGCTGATTCGCGACCTCGTGCGGCGCGATCACGTCCTTCCGGACGACGAGATCGACGACGTCCTCGACCTGCGAAAGATGACGGAGATCGGCGTGCCCGGCGGCGCACACGGCGCGGTCGCCGGCGGGTAACGTTGGCAGCGCCCTTTTTTCGGGCGAGACGGCTACATTCCAGATCGTGCGGATCACGACTCTCGCCGAATACGGCGTTATCTGCGCGTTGCACCTGGCGCGGCGGACGGACGAAGGCCCCATCACGGGCCGCGAGCTCGCCGAGCTCGAGCGCCTCCCGTCGGACTACGTCGAACAGATTCTGCTGCGCCTTCGTCGCGCCGGGATCGTGCGGAGCACCCGTGGTGCGCGTGGCGGTTACGCGCTGGCCCGGGAGGCCGAGCAGATTTCGATTCGCGACGTGATGGAGGCCTCCGAGACGACGACCTTCGACCTGCACTGTGTCTCGCATCCGGTCGGCGAAGAGCGATGCTCGTCGTCGCAGACGTGCAGTATTCGTCCGGTGTGGCTCTTGTTGCAGCGCAAGATCGACGACGTGCTCGAGAGCGTTCGCCTGTCGGATTTGCTCGCGGAGGAAGGCGAAGTCCGGTCGCGCGTCGGCCTGGTCACGACGGCCGAGCGCGACGCCGACCGTCGAGCGCTCCCCGTGCTTTAGTGACCATGCCGTTCCTCGAAAGCTGGCGAAGCGACAAGGGCCTCCAGCGAAAGGCGGCCGCGTACGTCGCCGCGCTGTTCGAGGAGCCGGCGGACGCCGACGTCGAGTGGCTCGCCGAGCGGGCGACCCGCGGTGACACCGACCATGCGCGATGGGAGCTTCGATACGCGCGGCGCGCGTTGGGTTTGCTCGCCGCGCAGCGTGATGCGCTCGACGATCGCACGGGGTCCATCGTGGCGCGCGAGATCTCGGAGGCGTTCGCGCGCGATCGAAACATCGCGGCCGGCAAGATCGAGACAGCGGAACGTCAATTCAATGTGCGCCTCAGTGCGTACCGCGACGGCCTGGCGGCGCGGGGCGGAGCGCCGACGTGGGTTCGCATGGGGCAAACCCTGTTCGCGTTCGCCGGTGGCAGCTTCAAGAATCGAGACGAGCACATCGACCGGGCCGGCGAGCTCTTGTCGGGCTACCTCGACGCGGCCAACGCGGCCCTGCGGGCGAGCTTCGGCACCGCAATGCTGCCGGAAAATGTCCCGCCGAGTGCGCTCGTGACCAAAAAGCCGTAGCGCAGGATCGGCTGGGCGTCACAGAGTTGCCGGAGACAAAAAAAGCGGCGGCGCTCACGCGCCGCCGCCGCCGTCTTCACAGTGCCGAAGGTGGGACTCGAACCCACACGGGCATACGCCCACTGCGCCCTGAACGCAGCGCGTCTACCAATTCCACCACTTCGGCAGAACAAAAAAAGTTAGTCAGCACGGTGGGTATCGTCAACGCATCGCGTGTTGCTGTGCGAAGATGGGACTTCTAAGTTGCGACTTCGCGCGAGCGAGCCGCGCTTCGCGTTTCTCCCAGCCTGCCGATGGCCAAGCCCGCAAAGTCAACCAACGCGAACGACGTACATTCGATCGCCCGCAACCGGCGAGCGCGTCACGACTATCACATCCTCGACACGTTCGAGGCGGGGCTCGTGCTCACGGGCACCGAAGTGAAGTCGCTGCGGGAGGGGAAGGCCAACATCGGCGACGCCTACGGGATCATCCGGGATGGCGAAGCTTTTTTGCTGAACATGCACATCTCGCCCTACGAAAGCCGCGGCTACGCGAACCACGAGCCCGGCCGGACCCGAAAACTGTTGCTCCACCGCAAGGAAATCCGTCGTCTGATCGGGGCTGTGGAGCGGCAGGGACTCACCCTCGTCCCGCTCGAGCTCTACTTCAAGAACGGAGTCGCGAAGGTGGCGCTGGCACTCGGCAAGGGCAAG
>DATJIZ010000140.1:0-24938 GCA_035492735.1 Gemmatimonadaceae bacterium
CACCACGACGTTCTCGATCGTGCACGCGGCGAACGTCGCCGACGGAATCGTGCGCGCGCCATTCGTCGATCGCGCCGGTGGCCGGGCGTACAATCTGGCCAACGACTTCGACGTCACGGTTCGCCGGTTCTTCGAGCTGGCTGGCGCGGGGCTTGGCAAGCGGTTGCGACTGGTGTCGATCCCTGCTTCGGTGGCACAGCAGGGGCTCCGGGCGGTGAAGGCGACGCTGCGCGCGGTTACCGGCGGCCGGATGAGCGTGATCTCGACGGCGTCGCTCAACTGGTTCGCGCACGACAACCCGTTTTCATCGGAGCGTGCCAGGCGAGAACTGGGCTGGTCGCCGTCGGTGCGGCCGGAAGACGGAATCCCCGATGCGTTTCGGTGGTGGGCGGCGAATCACTGAGTCGGATGCGCAAAAAAGGGCGCGACGTGAGTCGCGCCCGATCTTTGTGACCGACGAAGCGCCTTACGGCTTCTTCTTCGTCGTGTCCTTCTTCATCGTGGTGTCCATCTTGTGCGTGGTGTCCATCTTCATGCCCGTATCGGTCGCGGCCGGAGCCGGGGCCGGAGCGGGAGCCATCGCGGGCGGGGTGGTGTCCGTCTTGGCTTGTTCAGACTTGGAGCACGCAGTTGCAGCTACCGCGAGCACAGCGGCGACGAAAGCCAGGCGCTTCATGACATTCTCCTGAAGAGTAGGTCGAGAGGTTCTTCCGCGTGGTCCGTGCACGCGTTCTTGAAGCTCGGGGTGAGCGGCGTGAAAGTTAGGGGTCCAGGAAAGCGTGTCAAGGCCGACGCCGGTTAGGCAAGTTCGCATCGGGCAACGAGTTTCCATGCCAATGCCGTCGTAGCGGGCGTGCCGCACCACGCCGCGGCGGGCTGCAGCTTCCGGGCCACTGGTAGCATCTCGCGCTCCGCCATAGGTTCCGCTGCCTCGGGTCAAATGGAACTGGAGGGCATTCGATGTCGGAAACGGTCGCGCCAACCGCCGCTCACGTAGTCCGCGCCGCCTGCCCGCATGATTGTCCGGACACGTGCGCCATGCAGGTGACCGTCGAGTCAGGCCGCGCGGTTCGCGTCAGTGGTGATCCCGATCATCCGTTCACTCGTGGCTTTCTCTGCACGAAGGTGAACCGGTACGTCGAGCGGACGTACCATCCCGACCGCGTGCTGCATCCCATGCGACGCATCGGGCCGAAGGGGTCGGGCCGATTCGAGCGTGTGTCGTGGGATGATGCGCTCCGTGCGATCGCGACGCGGCTCAACGAGCTCCGCGCATCGAGCGACGGACCGCAGTCGATCCTTCCCTACTCCTACGCCGGCACGATGGGAATGGTGCAGGGCTCGTCGATCGATCGGCGATTCTTTCACGCGATCGGAGCTTCGATGCTCGATCGCACCATCTGCTCGATGGCGGGAACTGTCGGCATGCAGATGACCGTGGGGGCGAACATCGGCGCCGACCCCGAGGGAATTCCGGAGAGCGATCTGGTGCTCCTGTGGGGCACGAACACGCTCACGTCGAATCCGCATCTGTGGCCGTTCGTACTCGAGGCGCGCGAGCGCGGCGCTCAGGTGATCGCGATCGATCCGATCCGCACGCGCACGGCCGCGCAATGCGACGAATGGCTGGCGATTCGCCCCGGAACCGACGCCGCGCTCGCGCTGGGCATGATGCACGTCCTGCTCGATCGCGGGCTCCAGGACGACGAATTCATCGCCGCGCACACGCTGGGATTCGACCACCTGCGCGATCGTGTTGCGGAATATCCGCCGGAGCGGGTGAGCCGGATTACCGGCCTCACGACCGACGCGATCGTTTCCCTTGGCGAACGGTACGGGCGCGCGAAGGCCGCGTTCATTCGCGTGAACTACGGATTGCAGCGGCACGCCGGCGGCGGCATGGCGGTGCGCACGATCGCGTGTCTTCCGGCGCTCACCGGCCACTGGCGCCGCGCAGGCGGCGGTGTACAACTCTCGTCGAGCGCCAACTTCGAGTTCAACAAGCAGGCGCTGTACCGGGTGGATCTCTCGCCGCCGGTTCGAACGATCAACATGATCCGGCTGGGCGAAGCGCTGACGCGTCCCGACGCCGGCGTCGGCGGGCCGCCCGTGCGCGCGATGATCGTGTACAACTCCAACCCCGCGGCCGTCGCGCCGGATCGCAATGCCGTGCTGCAGGGGCTGCGGCGTGACGATCTGTTCACCGTCGTGCTGGAGCATTTTGAGACCGACACCGCGGACTACGCCGATTTCGTGCTCCCCGCGACCACGCAGCTGGAGCACTGGGACGTTCACCTGTCCTACGGGCACCACTACGTGACACTGAATCGGCCGTCGATCGAACCACTCGGCGAAGCACTGCCGAACACGGAGATCTTCCGGCGGCTGGCCGCGCAGATGGGCCTTTCGCATCCCTCGCTCTCGGACGACGATCTCACCGTGATCCGACAGGCGCTGAACAGCGCGAGCAACAAGCTCACCGGCGTCACGCTCGAGGCGCTGCTCGAACGAGGGTGGCTGCGCCTGAATGTGCCGAAACCCTATCTGCCGTTCGCCACGGGCGCGTTTCTCACGCCGTCCGGAAAGTGCGAGTTCTACTCCGAGCGGATGGCGCGGATGGGCCTCGATCCGCTGCCTGCGTTCACGCCGCCCTACGAGTTCCCGGAGGCAGCCCCGGCGCTCGCCGCCCGATTTCCGCTGACGCTCATCTCATCGCCGGCTCACCAGTTCCTGAATTCCACCTTCGTGAACGTCGCGCCGTTGCGGCGCGCGGCGCGCGAACCGGAGTGCATCCTCCACCCGGTGGATGCCGAGTCGCGCGGTGTGCGGAGCGGCGCGCGGGTGGCGATTCGCAACGACCGCGGCGCCTTCACGGCGGTGGCGCGAGTCGAGGAAACGATCCGGCCGGGCGTCGTCTGGGCGCCGTCGGTGTGGTGGGGCAAGCTCGCGTCGGACGGCGCGAACGCGAATCAGACCACGTCGCAACGCGAGACGGACATGGGGCACGGACCGGTGTTCTACGACAATCTGGTGGAGGTAGGGCTCGCCGATTGACGGCGAACGGCGAGACGCGCGAGCCCGCCGTGCGTCGTTTGCACGCGCCGTTTGCTCCCGCCGTTTGCCCCCGCCCGTCGCTGCCGCCGTTTGCGCTCGCCGTTTGCCATTCGCCGCCCTTGCGCCCCTCGTGTTCCGGCTCCTTGATTGCAGGAAGACGCGGTATTCCTTCAGGCCCCGGAGAGGACGTGCAGGCGCATCCCGAAACACTCGGCGCTCTCAAGCGCTCGCCATACGGCGTGCCCGACCGCGCATTCCGAACCGTGAAGGACGAGATGCGCCAAAATCTGCTCGAGCGGCTCTGCCAGGGCGGGCCGCTATTCAGCGGCGTGATCGGCTACGAAGACACGGTCATGCCTCAGATCATCAACGCGATCCTGTCCAAGCACAACTTCATCCTGCTCGGACTGCGTGGACAGGCCAAATCGCGCATCCTTCGCGCGCTGGTCAACCTGCTCGACGATGCGATGCCGATCGTGGCCGGCAGCGAGATCAACGACAACCCGTTCGCGCCGATCTCCAAGTTCGCGCGCAACCTGATCGCCGAGGCCGCCGACGACGCGCCGATCGCGTGGGTCGGACGCGAGAACCGGTACGTCGAAAAGCTCGCGACGCCCGATGTGACCATCGCCGACCTGATCGGCGATCTCGACCCGATCCGCGCCGCTCGTGGCGGCCATCTGCTGTCCGACGAGCTGACCATTCACTACGGCATGCTGCCGCGCGCCAATCGTGGCATCTTTGCGCTCAACGAACTGCCCGACCTCGCCGGGAAGGTCCAGGTTGGCCTGTTCAACGTGATGCAGGAAGGGGACGTGCAGATCAAGGGCTATCCCATTCGCCTACCGCTCGACGTGCAGCTCTGCTTCACGGCCAACCCCGAGGACTACACGGCGCGGGGCAAGATCATCACGCCACTCAAGGATCGCATCGGCAGTGAGATCGGGACGCATTATCCGGCGACCGTCGACCTGGGCATGGACATCACGCGCCAGGAAGCGTGGACGGCGCGCGAGAGCCGCCCGGTCCGCGTACCTGATTTCATTGCCGAAGTGATCGAGCGCGTGGCCTTCGAGGCTCGCAACGACCGGCGAATCGACAAGCGGTCCGGCGTGTCGCAGCGAATGCCGATCACCGTGACCGAGAACGTGATCTCGAACGCCGAGCGACGGGCAATCGTCACGGGCGACGCGGAGATCGTACCACGCATCTCGGACATCTATGCGGCGTTGCCCGCCATCACCGGCAAGATCGAGCTGGAGTACGAGGGCGAGCTGGTGGGCGGGCCGGCGATTGCGCGCGAGCTCATTCGCCGCGCGGCCGACGCGACGTTCCAGGACCGGGCCGGCGGCGTCAACGTGGACGACATCATCATGTGGTTCGATGAGGGCGGCGCGCTGCAGGTCGCCGATGAAGCGAGATCCGACCTGGCGCTCAAGGGATTCGAAGTCGTGCCGGACCTGCTTCGGATCGTGCACCACGTCGGGCTCGCGCCCGAGGACGATCCCGGCACGTCGGTGGCCGCGTGCGAACTGATCCTCGAGGCGCTCGTGGCGCGTAAGAAGATCTCGCGCTCCGACAGCGGGCAGTACGGTCGGGCGAATCCCGAACCGCGCCGCCGCCCGAACCAGGACTTGTTTGGAGGCGGATTGGCGTGAAATCGCGGCTCTCGGTCAGGCCCGCGGATCTCGACGACCTGGCGTCGGTCGTCGAGCTGCGGCTCGCATTGCTCCGGGAGTACTCCGATCATCCGATGTACGGCCGGCTGCGTCCGGACGCCATGCCTCGCGCGTACGAGCTGTATCGTAACCAGCTCACGGCGCACAACGAGCAGATCTTCGTGGCGGAGCTCGAGGGCGAAGTGGTCGGCGTTCTCCGCTGCGTCGATACGCCGAGCTCGCCGCTGCTCTACCCCGAGCGATATTGCTACGTGTCGTCGGTATACGTGCGGCCGCCGTCGCGCCGCAGAGGCGTGCTTCGCGCGCTGCTCGCCGCGGCCGAAGACTGGTGCGAGGAGCGCGGCATCGACGAGATGCGGCTGCACAACGCCACGAGCTCCGGGGTGGCCGAGCGGACGTGGAGCTCGCTCGGCTTCGAGGTCGTGGAGCACGTGCGCCGGCGCGCGACCAGAGTCTCGCCATCCGCCGGCTCCCGCGAGCGCGACCACGTCGAGGCGCATTGATGGCCGTCGTCACGATCTCGCGGATGTACGGATCGGGCGGGTCCGAGGTTGCCGAACGAGTCGCGGAGGCGCTCGGCTGGCAGCTCTTCGACAACGCGATGATCGATGCCGTCACCGAGCGATCCGGTCTGAGCCGCGCCGAAGTCACGGAACAGGACGAGCGGGTGCCGTCGATGGTCGAGCGTCTTGCTTCGGCGCTTTCGCTCGGCTCGCCGGAGATCATGCCGCCGGTGCCGACCGGACCGATCGAGTCGACGGAGGAGCGCATCGTCGCCGTGACACGTCGCGTGATCGAGGAGGCGATCCAGACCGGACCTGCCGTGTTCGTTGGCCGCGGTGCCCAATGCCTGCTCGCCGAGCGAGCCGACGCGCTGCACGTCTTCTGCTACGCGCCGCGCGGCGCACTGCGCCAGTACGTCATGGACAAGTACGGGTTGGGCCACGACGATGCCGAGCGGAAGGTCAGCGACATGAATCGCCGGCGAGAGCAGTACGTCAAGCGCCACTGGAACCGCAACTGGCTCGCGCACGACAATTACCATCTGTGCGTGAACACGGCGTGGCTCGGCATCGACGGCGCGGCGAAGCTCGTCGTGGATGCGGCGCGGGCGCAGTTTGCCGCGGTGGTGCCCTAAGCCGCCCGCCTCCGTCGGCCGTCGCCCGTCGCCCGCCGCCCGCCGCCCCGCTACGTCATATCGCCTCTCGTGGCTCGCGCTTGGCTCTCGCTGGTCGAGTCTCGACTCTGCAACTCCGGCCTCGTCTCGAACGCCCAGAGCGCATAGAAGAACATGATCGCGCCGCCGCCGCCGATCGCCCACGAGACGCCGATCGCGTGCGCGACGCTGCCGGCGAGAATGGAGCCGAGCACGGACGACAGGCCAACGACGACGAACGAGTAGGCCGCCATGAGACGGCCGCGCAGCTCGTTCGGCACGAGGTGCTGGAGCATCGAATTCGCCGTGGCGTTGTTGACGATCATCATGAATCCGATGGCGAGCAGAATCGGATAGGCCGCACTCGCCTGCCGAACCATCGCGAACGCTACGAGCAGCCCCGAGAACGCGTACGCGGCTGCCGAGAGCAGCCGCGATCGGCTCACGCGATCACCGAGCGCGGCGAGCGACAGCGCGCCAGCGACGCCGCCGATCCCGACGCAGGCGAGCAGCGCCCCGTAGCCGCCGGCGTCCAGCTGGAGCTGATCGCGCGCCACGACCGGCATGAGAGTGAGGTACGGAACGCCCAGGACCGAGTACACCGTCACGAGCTTCATGAGCGCCGCGATCGAAGGCGTGCCGCGCATGTACCGTATGCCCTCGCGCATGCCGTCGAGCGGCGCTACCGCGTGCTCGGGCGGCATCCAGGCCGGCAGCTGAATCATGAACAGACCCACGAGCACCGCGCCGTAGCTGATGGCGTTGACCCCGAAGCACCAGGCGATCCCGAGTTGCGCAATCACGATCGCGCCGATGCTCGGCCCCACGACGCGCGCCAGATTGAATCCACTCGAGTTGAGGGCGATCGCGCCGGGGAGATCGTCGCGTCCGACGAGCTCGATGACCAGCGACTGACGCGCCGGAATCTCGAACGCGCTGATCACGCCGTTCGCCGTGGCGAGGGCAAGGAGCCACGCGATGCTGACATGCTTGGAATAGGTGACCCACCAGAGGGTCGCCGCCTCGATGCCGAGCAGCGTCTGCGCCACCTTGACCAGCTTGAGTTTGTCCGAGCGATCGACGATGTGGCCCGCCGGTAGCGACAGCACGAGCACCGGAAACGACTGGGCCGCGGCGACGAGACCGACGATGAAGGCGCTGTTGGATATCTCCAAGGCCAGCCAGCCCTGGGCCATGGTTTGCATCCAGGTGCCGATCAGGGACAGGGTCTGGCCGAGCCAGAAGAGCCGGAAGTTCCGGTGCCGGAGGAGAGTGCGGAACGGGTTGAGCGAGGCCGGGTCGGACACGGTCGAAAGGTAAAGGGACCGTGCGCGGCGCCTTGATGATCGACTGCGGCGTGATTCCGGGTTGGGAGCATCGGGGCTGCGCCCCTCGCGGTGGGGAGCGTCGGGGCTTCGCCCCTCGCGGTCAACCGCGCGCAGCGCTCCCCACCGCGCCAACGGCGCTCCCCACCCTTGCGGCCCACCCTTGCGGCGCAACGCGCGCACACCATGGCCCATCTCCTGCCCGCGGGGTATTCTTTGCAGAGAGGGCCTTATGCGATTCCACACGTACACCAAGTTCTCGCCCGAGCTCGCCGACGCAATCGATCTGCAGGCGCTGCTCGACAAGCTCGCCGACTTCCTGCTGCAATCCGGCTTCGCCGGCGACAATCAGTCCTACTACGGGTGGGATGGAAGCGAGGACGCCAATCGGTCGCTCGACTCGCTCAAGCAGGCGATCCTCGACGCGCTCATGGAGAGCGGGCAGTTCACGCCGGAGATGCTCGAGGCGCTGCGCGGTGGTGACGACGAAGAAGGTCAGGCCAAGCTCGCGCAGCTTCTCGACCAACTCGTCCAGCGGCTCATGGAAGAGGGCTACCTCAAGATCGAGAACGCGCCGCAGATGCCGGCCGGCCATCAGCAGGTCACCGGGCCGGGCGGCCTCGCCAAGGCCGCCGCGCGCGACGTGCAGTTCAATCTCACCGAGAAAGGCATCGACTTCCTGGGCTATAAAACCTTACGAAACCTCCTCGGCTCGCTCGGCAAATCGAGCTTCGGAAGCCACGACACGGCGTATCTCGCGACCGGGATCGAGTCGGACGGCTGGAGCAAGCAGTACGAATTCGGCGACGTCCTGAACATCGATGTCAACGAGACACTCAAGAATTCGCTCGCCCGCACCGGGAAGATCGAAGTGCCGATGGATCTGGATTACAGCGATCTGATGGTGCGGCAGGCGGAGTACCGCTCGTCGTGCGCCACGGTGCTGATGCTCGACTGCTCGCACTCGATGATCCTCTACGGCGAAGATCGCTTCACGCCGGCCAAGAAAGTCGCGCTCGCGCTCACGCACCTGATCCGCACCCAATTTCCCGGCGACACGCTCAAGGTCGTGCTGTTTCACGACTCCGCCGAGGAGATCCCGCTCGCCACACTGGCGACGGCGCAGGTGGGGCCATACCACACGAACACGGCCGAAGGGCTGAAGCTCGCGCGCCGTCTCCTGCTGGGACAGAAGAAGGACATGCGGCAGATCATCATGATCACCGACGGCAAGCCGAGCGCGCTGACGTTACCGAACGGACAGATCTACAAGAACTCGTTCGGGCTCGACACCACGGTGATCGCGCAGACGATCCGCGAGGTGGCCCAGTGCCGCCGCAGCGGGATCATGATCAACACGTTCATGCTGGCACGCGACCGTACGCTCGTCGAATTCGTGAAGCGCGTGTCGGAGATCAGTCGCGGCAAAGCCTACTTCACGTCGACGATGACGCTGGGGCAGTTCATCCTGATGGACTTCCTCAAGCGAAAGACGCGCAAGGTCAGCTGACGGGCGACCTTCAGATCTCGCCGGCGAGCACCCTGCGCAGCGTGACGAGGTCGATGTTGCCGCCGCAAAAGATGATGCCGACGCGCTTTCCAGCGAGTCGATCGCGCAGCTTGGGGAGCGCGGCAAAGCCCATGGCGCCGGCGCCCTCGACGAGATTGTGCGTCAGCGAGACGATCGTTCGCAGCGCCTCGGCGATCTCGCCGTCGGTTACCGTGACGAAACCGGCGAGTCCGGCCTGCAGCGCGGGGAACGTCACGTCGTAGGTCGTGCGTGTCGCCACGCCTTCGGCGAACGTGTCGGCGCGCGGCCGTGTGAGGCGCTGACGCGCGTGCCAGGAATCGTGGATGGCCGACGCGCCCGCTGCTTGCACCCCGTACACCTCGAGGCGCGGTGCGAATGCGTTCGCCACGGTCATCGCGCCGACCGCCTGTGAGCCGCCGCCGACGGCAATGACGAGCGCCTCGAGATCGGGCTGCTGCTCGAGGATCTCGAGCGTCATCGTGCCGGCGCCCGCCACGATCAGCGGATCGTTGGTCGAATGCGCGATGACGCGGCCTTCGCGCGCCGCGATGCCCTGCATCACGCCGACGGCTTCGTCGTAATCCCGACCTTGTTCGACGACCGTTGCGCCGAGGGCTCGCATCGCGGCGTTCTTGTCGGGGTTGTTCCCCGCCGGCACGCAGATCGTGGTGCTGACACCGAGCAGCGTTCCGCCGTACGCGATGCCCTGGCCATGATTTCCGGTGGACGCGGCAACGACGCCTTGCCGACGTTGCTCGGCTCCGAGCGTCGTCATGAACGACAATCCGTTCCGGATCTTGAACGAGTTCGTGGGCTGATGGTTCTCGTGCTTCACGAACACCCGCATGCCGGCGCCGGCCAGTTCGGCCAGGCGCGGATACTCACGGAACGGCGTCGGCGTCAGGTAGCGCGCCAGGCGCTCGCGCGCGGCAAGAACGTCGTCGATCGAAACCGGCCACTCGGTGCCGGGGCGCGCAGAAGTCGCGGTCACGTTGGTAGAGGCGTTGAGATCAGTACTGCCGTGATCGCGACGACGATCGCGCCGACGACCAGTTCAGCGGCGGCCGAACGTCGAAAGCTATCCGCTGTTCGAATCGTCCAATCGACCGTCACCGCGCGACGCCAGTGATACCAGCCAAAGGCGAGGATGACCAGTACGACGCAGAACTTGGTGACGAGCAGCCGACCGTACGTCGTCGTCCACAAACTGGCGGCCGTCGGCAGCCGGAGCCAGGCCGCGATCGCGGCGCTGATCAGGACGAGAGCGACACACTCGACGGCCGATGCATGGTAGGCTCGAACCAACCGCGAGCCGGTCTGTTGCTCGCGCGTCCCGTTGGCCGAGCCAATGGACGGAAACACCGAGAGCAGGAGCGCGGCGAGACCACCGACCCAGCCGCCGGCGCCAAGGACGTGGGTGACGTCGACGGCAACGGCGAGCGCCGATCGGCTCGAGGCCGCGGCGTGACCGGTCAGCGCTTCGCTCAGGCACACGAGCACGCTGCCCAGCGCCGCCAGGATCCAGCCGGCCGCCAGCGCGCGGCCGGCCAACAGCCCGACGTACGCGAGCACCGCTCCGCCCGCGCCGATCGCCCAGCCGTGTCCCCACCGCGTGTCGCGCACGACCACCGCCATCGCGTGCAGACGAGAGTCACCATCGTTCATGATCAGCGTGGATTCCGCGGCGAGGCGCATGAGCGTGCCGAGAATGAAGAGCGTGAGCGCCGCGGTGGCGAGGCGCCGCAGCCGATCGGTGGCATCGACGAACGTCTCGACTGGCACGTCGGCACGGGGCAGCACGACGAGTCGGACGATCACGACGCCAATCAAGGTCAAGGCACCCATCAGCTCGGCCCATCGCGCCGCCGTAGTCATACGAGGCTGCTCGCCCGGCTGCACGATCGAATTCGGAATTCGCCGCCGGCCAGTGTCGACGCGCACCGTCGCCGAGTCGAGCTTCGCGCTCGGCACGACGTTTGGTGTGGGGCCGGCAGGCGAGGCGGCCGGCGCGCTCGTCACCACGAAGGTGAATTTGCCGCTGGTCGGGTGGCCGTCCGCCGCGGCCGTGCGCCACACCACGGTGTAGCGGCCGACGCTCAGCGGCTGCGTGATGGCGAGGTCCACGCCAGTGGGGTCGGCGTCGGCGACCGGCGTCCCCAACGCGATGCTGCGACCAGCCGAATCGAGCAATTGAACGGACGTGAAGCGACGCTCGGGCCGTTCCGAGAACCACAGCGCGATTCGATCGGGAGGCGATGCAAGAGTCGCGTTCGCAGCCGGCGTGCTTCGCACGAGGCGCGCATGCGCAAAGAGAATCGCGGGCGTGGTCAGGAGGGCGAGCCCGGCTGCGATCGCGATCAGCGTACGTCGTGGAGATGATTGCACGGCTCAAAAACTGGCCAGCGATCGTGGCTCGCGCAAACAGCGTCCCGCCGCCGTGCCGCCACAGTTAGATTGCGCGCGATCAGATGCCGATTCTCACGGGCTGCGCATGACCTCCGTCGTCTCCATCCTGCTGCTCGGCTTCTTGCTCGGGATGCGACACGCCACCGATGCCGACCACGTCGTCGCGGTCACGACGATCGTGAGCGGCGAGCCGTCGCTACGGCGGGCGAGCCGGGTCGGAGTGCTGTGGGGGATCGGCCACAGCGCCACCATCATGCTCGTGGGCGGCGCCATCGTCGCGTTCCGCATCAATGTTCCGCCCCGACTCGGTTTGGCGCTCGAGTTCGCGGTAGCGCTGATGCTCATAGCGCTCGGCATCGTCACGCTCGGCAGTCGGGCCGTCGTTGTGACGGCGGCAGTGCGCCCCGTCGCCGTGGGGCTGGTCCACGGTCTCGCGGGGTCGGCGTTCATTGCGCTCCTGGTGCTCGCTGCCGTTCCTGGTTTGTGGCTCGGCCTGGCCTACTTGGCGATCTTCGGGCTTGGGACGGTCGCCGGCATGGCTCTCGTCACACTGGCGATCGCAGTCCCGTCGGTACTCGGCGCGCGTCGCGTTGGCAGGGCGCAGCGCTATCTGCGGCTGGCGAGTGGCCTGGCGAGCGTTGCCTTTGGCCTGATGCTGGTGCAACACGGGGTGTCGCAAGGCCTTTTTGCGGCGACTCCCAACTGGACACCGCGATGAGCGCCTCGCGTCATCGAAGAGAAGTCGTGATCGATGGCGAGACTGGCCGGGCTTTCAGCGCGCGACTGCGGCGGTGGTATCGCCGGAACGCGCGCGACCTTCCGTGGCGGCGAACGCGTGATGCGTACCAGATTCTCGTATCGGAACTGATGCTCCAGCAAACGCAGGTGTCGCGGATCGTGACGCGGTACGGTGAATTTCTGGAGCAATTCCCGACCCTCGGGCACGTCGCGCAGGCAAAGCCTACGCGCGTCATGGAGGCGTGGGACGGGCTCGGGTATTACGCCCGGGCGAGGAATCTGCACAAGCTGGCGGTGCAGATCACCGACGGCGGCCGTGCGGTGGAGCGGAGCCTGCCCGCGGATCCCGCGCAGCTACGGAAGCTGCCCGGAATCGGCGCGTACACTGCCGGCGCAGTGGCCTCCTTTGCGTATGAGCGCCGCTCGGCCCTCGTCGATACCAACGTCGCTCGCGTTCTCAAACGGGCGTTCGTGCCCCAGGTGGACGTAAAATCAACCAACGGGCACAAGGTGGTGTGGCAGATCGCCGAGTCGATCCTGCCGCGCACCGGCCGGGCCACGTGGACGCACAATCAGGCGCTGATGGAGCTGGGGGCACTGGTCTGCACCGCCCGGGTGGCACACTGCCAACGCTGCCCGGTTCGATCGCTGTGCCGCTCGGCGTCGAAACCCGGGACGGCTGCTACCCCGTAGTAACTGGAGCGGTTAGGGCCACGACGGAGGTCGAGATGGGCGAAAAGATCGTATCCGACATACTGATATTCGCCGGTATGATGGCGGTGCTGGGTTGCCTCACCGGCGTCATCATCACGTACCTGAAGTACGGGGTGAGGAAGGCCGCATCGCGCGACGTGACGACGAGGCTGGACGAGATCGTCGAGCGACTTGCGCGGCTGGAGAACTCGGTCGATGCGGCCGCGGTGGAGGTCGAGCGCATCTCGGAAGGCCAGCGCTTCACCACCAAGCTGCTCGCCGATCGCAATGGTGCGTCGGCGTTTGTGGACACGGACCGCGTCGGCGCGGCAATGCCGAAGTGACACGAGCGGCCGCGGCTGGGCGGCCTCGCCACATCCGCGGTTTGCGTCGCTGTTCGAGGACTTAGATTTCTGCTCACGTGAGACGGTGCTTCCGTGCTCCGTCTCGACTTCCTTGGAGATCCGTGAGCATGGCCACCGCACAAGAGACGCTGCCTCAGGCACCGTCAGCCGAGCTTCGAGCCACGGGAACGCTCGACGTCAAAGATTCCCGCAGCAGCAAATCCTATTCGTTCCAGATCGTGGAGGGCGGCGTGGAAGGCGACACTGCCGTCCGCGCGATGGATCTGCGTCAGATCAAGACCGCGCCCGAAGAGTTCGGGCTCATGACGTACGATCCCGCTTTCATGAACACGGCGTCGTGCAAGAGCGCGATCACGTTCATCGACGGCGACAAGGGCATTCTGCGCTATCGCGGCTATCCGATCGAGCAGCTCGCCGAGGGATCGACGTTCCTCGAGGTGGCGTGGCTGCTCCGCAACGGCGAGCTGCCGAGTCAGCAGGAGTACGAGACCTGGGTGCACGACATCACGTATCACACGTACGTGCACGAGAACATCAAGACGTTCCTGCAGGGCTTTCGCTACGACGCGCACCCGATGGCAATGCTGTGCTCGACCGTCGCGGCGCTTTCGTCATTCTACCCCGAGGCAAAGAACATCCACGATCCCGAGCAGCGGAACATCTCGATCATCCGACTGCTCGCCAAGCTGCCGACGCTGGCCGCGTTCTGCTACCGTCACGTCAAGGGCCTGCCGTTCATCTATCCCGACAATGATCTGAGCTACGTCGAGAATTTCCTCTCGATGGTGGCACGAATGTCGGAGAGCCGATACGAGGCAAATCCGGTGTTCGTGAAGGCGCTGGAGATCCTGTTCATCCTCCACGCGGACCACGAGCAGAACTGCTCGACCAACGCGGTGCGCGCGGTCGGGTCGTCGCAGGTCGACCCGTTCTCGGCGATCGCAGCCGGCGTCGCGGCGCTCTACGGGCCGCTGCACGGTGGAGCGAACGAACAGGTCCTCCGGATGATCAGCGAGATCGGCCACCCCAAGAACGTCGACGGTTTCATAGACAGCGTCAAAGGCGGCAAGGGCGCCCGCCTGATGGGTTTTGGTCACCGCGTGTACAAGAGCTACGACCCGCGGGCCAAGATCGTGAAACGGCTCGCCGACGAGGTGTTCAAGCAGGTCGGCATGGACAAGGACCTCGAGATCGCGCTCAAGCTCGAGGAAGTCGCGCTGCACGACGACTACTTCGTCTCGCGCAAACTCTACCCGAACGTCGATTTCTATACGGGCCTGATCTACCGCTCGATGGCCTTCCCCACCGATTTCTTCACGGTGCTGTTCGCGGTCGCCCGCACCGCGGGTTGGCTGGCGCAGTGGGAGGAGATGTTGAACGACAAGGAGCAGAAGATCGCCCGGCCGCGGCAGATCTACGTTGGCTACGGCGAGCGGCAGTTCGAGAGCAAGCTCAAAAGCAAGTTTCCGAGTCCCAAGAAGGACGCGTTGCGAAAGTAGGCGTCGCGCGTACGGCGAAAAGACCGGAGCCGCGGCTCCGGTCTTTTGCTGTCGGGAGTGACGTCAACGCCTGGCCAGCGCGGTAATGGTATCGTACTCGCGCGGGGTGACTGGCTGCACCGAGAGCCGGCCGATCCGCACGAGCGCCATTTGCTCGAGCCCTTTCGTCCGCTTGATCTCGTCGAGCGTCACCGGGCGCTCCAGCGGTCGCACCGCGCGCAGATCGACCATGAACCACGTTGGCTCGTCTTTTTTGCTCTTCGGATCGAAGTGCGGGTCCTTTCGGTCGAACGCCGTGTCGTCGGGATACGCCTCGCGCACGACCTCGGCAATTCCGACCACCGCCGTCGGATCGGCACCGGAGTGGTAGAACAGCACCAGATCGCCCGGTTTCATGGCACGCAGATGGCCGCGCGCAGCGTAGTTTCTCACCCCATCCCAACACGTCGTGCGATCGGGACTCGCCTCGAGATCATCGTACGAGAATTCGCCCGGCTCCGACTTGACGAGCCAGAAGCGACGGGAGTCTGAAGCCGCGCGACGCGCGGATGCAGACTTTGAAGCGGACCGGGCAGGCTTGGGCATTTCGGAACCGTTCGAGGTTGGCTTCAGTCTAAGAAGCGTCGTCATCCCGCCACAATGAAGGTCGATCCCATCACGTCCGTCCCCCGAACTTCCACTCGCCTCCATCTTACCGTCGCGCTCGCCTGCGCAATTCGATTGCTTTGGGCTGCGCAAGCGCACGCCCAGGGCAGCCAGCTCCTGCGCTACCCGCCCACGCCGCGGGGCGCGATCAGCGATGAGCTGAACGGAATCAGGATCGCCGATCCCTACCGTTGGCTGGAGAACGTGAACTCGAACGAGGTGCGCGACTGGGTTGCCGCGCAGAGCGCACTCACCGAAGCGTCGCTCGCCCAGGTGCCGCAGCGCGTCGAGATCGAGAATCGCGTGCGGCAGGCCTCGGATTTCACCGAGATCAGCGCGCCCCGAATCGCCGGCGATCGACTCTTCTACTTCGCGCGAAAAGCTGATCAGAACGTGTCGTCGGTGCTCGTCCAGGAGCACCGGAACGCGGTGGCGCGTGTCCTCATCGATCCCAACGTCTTCGCGCGCGACGGCTTGCTGGCGATTCTCGACCAGCTGCCGTCGCCCGATGGACGGTACCTGGCGTACACCGTCGCCCTTCAGGGTTCGTCGTGGCGCACCGTGCGCCTGCGCGACACGCGTTCGGGGCAGGATCTGGATGAAACGATCCAGGGGTTGAACCGGTCGCCGCTCGCCTGGACCGCCGATGCACGTGGATTCTTCTACGTGCGGACCGACCCGGGGAAAAGCACGACAGCCCCCGTCAACCCGCTCGCGCCGACCGGTCGCGACCAGCTTTTCTATCACCGGGTCGGGCGATCGCAATCCTCCGACCAGCTGGTGTTCGAGGCCGCGGCCCACCCGGAGTGGGTGCTCGATGCGACGGTCAGCGAGGACGGCCACTACCTGGTGATCTCGGCGCAGCCGCGCAGCGAAGCGCGCAATCGCCTGTACCTCATCGATCTCGACAATCCGCGACGACCGAACCTCGGGGCGCCGCTCGTGACACTGTTCGATGCCGGCGACGCACGGTACCAGTTTGTCGGCAACGCCGGCCAGCTCTTCTTCATTCGAACGAACAAGAGCTCACCGCGATCGCGCATCGTCGCCGTCGACATCAATTCGCCTGACGAGAGCCATTGGACGACCGTCGTGCGCGAAACATACGATCCGATCGTGGGCGCGCTGCGCGTCGACGACCGGATCGTGGTGCATCGGCTGCACGATGCCCATTCGATGCTCGAGCTGTACGCGCTCGACGGCGGACCGCGCGGCACCATTCAGCTGCCGGGCGTCGGAACCGTCACGCAGCTGAGTGGCGATTCGGGAGATCGATCGCTGTACTTCACCTACACGTCGTTCCTGCAGCCGCCGACGGTGTACCGCTACGACCTGGATACGCGTGCAGTGACGCCGTTTGGAGACCCGCCGCGCGACACCCTATCGAACACGTACGAGACGACACAGCTCTTTTTCACGAGCACCGACGGGACGCGAATTCCGATGTTCATCACCGCGCGCCGCGGCATCATGCTCACGGGGCGTCATCCCACGCTCCTCACCGGGATCGGCGCGTTCGGCCAGTCGGCGACGCCAATGTATTCGCCGATGCTGGCGACCTGGCTCGAGCTCGGAGGGATCGTCGCCGTGCCGAACGTGCGCGGCGGCGGTGAGTACGGACGCGGGTGGCACGACGCCGGCTCCGGCGCCGCAAAGCAAACCAGCTTCGACGACTTCACGGCCGCTGCTCAATTCCTCGTTCGCGAGCGCTATACCCAGCCAGCATCACTCGGCGTGATCGGTCACGGCTTCGGCGGACTTCTGGCCGGCGTCGCGATCACGGAGCATCCGGAGCTGTTCGCCGCCGCGGCGATCGACGCGGGAGTGTTCGACATGACGCGGTACAGCAGGTTCGCCTCGGGATGGCGGTGGCTCCCTGAATTCGGCTCGCCCGACAATCCCGCGGTTCTGCGGGGGCTCCTGGCGTACTCGCCGCTCCAGAACGTGCGGCCGGGCGTGCACTATCCGGCCACGCTGCTCAGCGTCGGCGATCACGACGACGTGGTCACGCCGGCGCACAGCTACAAGTTCGCCGCGATGCTGCAAGCGAATCAGGCAGCTGCGGGCCCGGTGTTGCTGCGGGTGGTTCGCGACGCCGGCTTTGGCGCGGCAACGCCGGCCGCGAGCCGGATGGCGCTCGACGCCGATCGGCTGGCGTTTCTCGTGCGGGCGTTGGGCGTCGGCACGCTCTGAGTCCGCGCCTCGCGGCGGCAGCAGATTGCCGCTTGATGCGATCGGCGGGCACCAGCACCTTTCGCGGATGAACGTTCTGAGCAGCTACGCCGTGTTCGTGGCGGGCGTCCGAGTGGTCTTGCTGTACGCGGCAGTCGTTCTCGCTGTCGTCTGCGCGGTCGACTGGGCCGTTCGAACCAGGCGAATCAGCCCATTCAGCAGAATTGCTCGGTTCTTCCGCGCCCGCGTCGATCCGCTCATGGTGCCGGTCGAGCGCGTGATCTTGCGCGCCGGGGGCACGCCAAGCTCCGCGGCGTGGTGGACGCTGGTCGGGCTGATTCTGTTCGGGATCCTCCTGATCACGCTGCTCCAGTTCGCGGGCGGCATTCTCACGCAGGTGGTGTTCGGGATCAACGAGCCGAGAAGCATCCCGCTGCTTCTCGTCTCCTGGGCGTTCAGCATCCTGCGACTCGCGTTGCTCGTCCGCGTCATCTCGTCGTGGCTGCCCATCTCGCCGTACTCGCGCTGGCTTCGGTGGTCCTACGTACTCACCGAATGGATGATCGCGCCGCTCCGCCGAATCATCCCGCTGATCGGAATGATCGACATCACGCCAATCATCGCGTGGTTTCTTCTGAACCTGATTCAGAGCGCGCTGGGCATCCCGTGAGCGGGCTGCGCGTCGCAGAGGTCAACGGTCGCGTTCGGCTCAGCGTGCACGTGCAGCCGAAAGCCGCGCGAACCGAGATCGTGGGGTTGCACGGCGACGCGCTCAAGATTCGACTCACGTCGCCACCGGTCGGAGGCGCGGCGAACGACGCGCTCGTGAAATTTCTCGCCGAGACCTTCGCCGTCGGACGTCGATCGGTTAGAATACTCGCCGGCGAGCACTCGCGATCGAAGATCGTCGAGATCGAAGGAATCACCGCACGCGCGCTGCACGAAATCGTCGACGCCGCGCACTGAAGTTGCTGAACGCAGGAATCCATGACGCAGATTCTCTTGGTCGGCACCGAGCTGCCGCTGCTCGAGGGATTGGCTCAATCGTTCGCCGCTCTTGGCTTCGTCCCGACCGTCGTGCAGACGCTGCACGAGGCGCGCGAATGCGCTGCTCAGCATGCGCCGCTGGTCGCGGTCGTAAGCCGTGCACTGGCAGCAGCATCGATGAGCGACGTCATGAGCATCCCGGTTGCTCCCGGCGGAGCGCTCGTGCTCTACCGCGCGGTCGGAAGCCCGCTAGTGACGTTGTCGCCGACCGTACAACGCGCGGTGATGGCGGACCTGGCACTGCCGCTCGAGCGCAACCGACTCGTGGCACTCGTGCAACACGTCGGTGAGCGCGCGCGGCTCACGGGCCGCGGACCGGACGACCGTCCGCCGGAGCACACGACGCGTCCGTAGTCGGTCCCGTCGGTCCCGTCGCGCCCTGGACCTGGGCGCGCACGACGGCCAATATGCGTGATCTATGATCACGCACACCGATCTCGTCCGCCGCGCGGCCCTCGCCAGCGGCATCGCACTGCTTTGCACGTCGGCCGCGCACCGAGTTCTTGCCCAGGCGGTCACGCCGCGGTCTCCCGCGGTCACGCCTCAGCCTCAGACCACCGATTCCGCCGGACCCGCGCGCTCCACGCTCGGCGGATTTCGACTCCGCTCGATCGGGCCCGGGATGATCTCGGGCCGCGTGACCGATCTGGCCGTCGATCCGCGCGACAAAAAGACGTGGTACGTCGGCGCCGCCTCGGGCGGCGTGTGGAAGACGACCAACGCCGGCACGACGTGGACCCCGGTATTCGATCGACAGGCCACATACTCGATCGGCGCGATCGTGATCGACGCCAGGCATCCGAGCGTCGTTTGGGCAGGCACGGGCGAGAACAACGCCCAGCGTGCGGTTGCGTACGGCGACGGCGTCTACAAGTCACTCGACGCGGGACGGACCTGGCACAACATGGGCCTTCGCGAGTCGGAGCACATCGGCAAGATCGTCATCGATCCCCGCAATTCCGACATCGTGTACGTCGCCGCGCAGGGCCCGCTCTCGGTCAAGGGCGGGGACCGTGGCTTGTTCAAGACGACGGACGGCGGTCAGACGTGGAAGAAGGTGCTCGACGGCGGAACATGGGCCGGCGTCAGCGACGTCGTGCTCGATCCCCGCAATCCTGACGTCTTGATCGCAACGACGTGGCAGCGGATCAGGCGAACGTACGGCTACGTCGCCGGCGGTCCCGAATCCGGCATATGGCGGTCGACGGACGGCGGCACTACGTGGAAGCGATCACAGACCGGGGTGCCGGCGGGCGATCTGGGTCGCATCGGATTGGCGATCTCGCCGGTCAATCCCGACGTCGTGTACGCGATCGTCGAGGCGGGGAGCCCGAGCGGCGCCGATCGCGGCGCGGAGGCCGAAGGCGAAACGCCTCCGACTGGCGGCGGGTTCTATCGTTCGCGCGACGGGGGTGTGAGCTGGCAGCGAATGAGCAGCTTCAACACGACCGGGTTGTACTACAGCGAGCTCTTTCCCGATCCGGTCAACGCCGATCGCGTGTACGCGGTGGACGTACGCAACATGGTGACGGAGGACGGCGGCCGTACCTTTCGGCCGGTCGGCGAGCGCGACAAGCACGTGGACAATCACGTGATCTGGATCGATCCCGACGACGTCGACCACCTGCTCATCGGCTGCGACGGCGGCTTGTACGAGTCGTTCGACCGCGGCCAGACCTACAAGTTCTTCGACAACCTTCCACTCGGGCAGTTCTACCGCGTGGACGTGGACAACGCGGTTCCGTTCTACCGCGTGTACGGCGGTACGCAGGACAACGGCTCGGTCGGCGGCGCCTCGCGCACCCGCGCACCCGGGGGCATCTCGAACGGAGACTGGTTCGTCACCGCCGGCGGCGACGGTTTCGTGTCGAAGGCAGATCCCAAGGACCCGAACATCGTCTATGCCGAGTCGCAGCATGGCGCGATGCAACGCGTGAATCTGAAGACGGGCGAATCCGTGAGCATCGTCCCGCAGCCTGAACCCGGCGAGCCGGCGCTTCGATGGTATTGGGACTCGCCGCTCATCATCAGTCCACACTCCAACACGCGCCTGTATTTCGCGGCGCAGCGTCTCTACCGCAGCGACGATCGCGGCAACTCCTGGAAGGCGGTGAGTCCCGATCTGTCGCGTGGGATCGACCGGAATCGGCTCAAGCTGATGGATCGCGTGTGGGGGGTCGACGCGATCGCCAAGAACACGTCGAGCTCCTTCTTCGGCGAGATCGTCGCGGTGGCGGAGTCGCCGGTGAAGGAAGGCTTGTTGTGGATCGGCACGGATGACGGAACGATCCAGGTGAGTGAGAACGGGGGCACCACCTGGCGGAAGATCGACAACTTTCCCGGCGTGCCCGACACGACGCAGCTGGCGCGTGTCGTACCGTCGAGCCACGACGCGAGCACGGTGTACGCCGCATTCGACGGCCACATGTCGGGAGACTACAAGCCATACTTGTTGGAGAGCACCGACCTTGGCCGCACCTGGCACTCGATCGCGGGGAACCTGCCGACCAAAGGCACCGTGTACGCCGTCATCGACGACCCCGAGGACGCGAACATACTCTACGCCGGCACCGAGTTCGGTCTCTGGTTCACGCGCAACCGCGGCCAGCAGTGGACACGGCTCAGTGGTGGCTTGCCGACGATCCAGGTTCGCGACCTCGTGATCCAGAAACGCGATGACGACCTGGTCGCGGCAACGTTCGGACGAGGCTTCTACATCCTGGACAATCTCGCCGCCCTGCGCGCCACGACGCCGAGCGTGCTCGCGTCGGATGCCGCATTGCTTCCTGTTCCGCGCGCGGCCCTCTACGCACAGTCGAACGTTTTTGCCGGCGGCGTGACCGGTTGGGCAGGCGGCGATTTCTGGCGCGCGCCCAATCCGCCCTTCGGCGCCACCTTCACCTACTATCTGAAAAGCGCCATCCGCACGCGGCGAGCACAGCGCGAGCTCGCCGAGCGTGCGGCGGAGCGTCGTGGCGTGGATGTGTTCTATCCCGCGTGGGATTCGCTTCGCGTCGAAGATCAGGAGGAATCGCCGGCGATCATTCTCACCGTGACCGATGCGCAAGGAAACGTCGTTCGACGGCTCAACGGGCCTACAACCGCGGGCATCCAGCGAGTTGCGTGGGATCTTCGCTACGCGCCGCCCGCGCTGCCGCGAACCGCGGGCGTCAACGATGACTTCGAGGGCCCGCGCGGTGGATCAGGCCCATTGGTCATGCCGGGCACCTACACGGTGTCGCTCATGAAGCGTGTCGACGGCGTCACGACGCCGCTCGGTCAGCCACGGACGTTCGAGGTCTATATGCTCGATCAGAGCCTGCCGATTCGTACGCCCGCCGTGGTCGCGCTTCAGCAGAAAGCGACGAGCCTTCAACGCGCCATGCTCGGCGCCAATTCGCTCGCGGCCGAGTTGTCGACGCGCGTCGAGGCATTGCTGCGCGCCGTGGAGCAGACGCCGGGCGCCGAGCCAAAGCTCGGCGCCGACGTCCGGACCCTCGCCAAGGAGCTACGCGACATCGGCGAGGCGCTCGACGGCGACCCGACCTTGAGCCGGCGTCAGGAGCCGACACCGCCGTCGCTGATGGGCCGGCTCAACGTGCTGGCGCAAAGCGCCCGCGCCCTCGAAGGGCCCACGGCGACCCAGGAACACCAGTACGACATCGTCGCCGCCGAGTATGCCAAAATACAGACGCGTCTCCGCACGATCACCGATACCGATCTCCGGCGCGTCGAAGCCGCCGCCGAAACGGCGGGTGTTCCATGGACGAGCGGCCGCGTTCCGGATTGGAAGCCCTGACGCCCGTGACATACACTGGCATGAAACCGTAGCAAACCCGCCGTTGAGCTATTAGACTGTCAGGGTACAACCGGTTCGTGGCGATTTAAGGCAACTTGCGGCCACGTTAAACATTCCGCTAAAGCGCCTGCCCGCGCGCTTTGCGTTGCGGGCCTTTCTTTTTTTGCACTCGACGAATGGTGGATCACGCTGACTCATCGCGCAGCTCCGGAGCGTCCGTGAGCACAGCCGCCGCGGAAAGTCCCTACCTCGCGGCGGTTGCCCAGCGCGTGCTCGTGTTCGACGGCGCCATGGGCACCAACATCCAGCGTTTCCACTTGTCTCCCGAAGACTTCGGGGGCAAGGCGCTGGAAGGCTGCAACGACCACTTGGTGCTCACCAGGCCCGACGTCATCCAGTCGATTCACGAGTCCTTTCTGGCCGTGGGCTGCGACGTGGTGGAGACGTGCACGTTCCAATCGACGCCGCACCGTTTGCGCGAGTGGGGCATCGAGGACAAGACGCGGGAGCTGAACGTCGCGGCGGCTCGGCTGGCGCGCGCCGCCGCCGACAAGTATTCCACACCCGACAAACCGCGCTTCGTCGCCGGGTCGATCGGCCCAACGGGGTTGCTCCTCTCGAGTAGCGACCCCGTGCTCTCCAACACCACCTTCGCCGAGCTCGAGCAGAACTATTACGTCCAGTCGAAGTACCTCGTCGAAGGCGGCGTCGACGTCCTGCTGGTCGAGACGGCGCAGGACATTCTGGAGGTCAAGGCGGCGATCGCCGGGTTCGAGCGGCTCTTCGCCGAGATCGGGCGCCGCGTGCCGATTCAGGCACAGGTCACCCTGGACACGAGCGGCCGCATGCTCCTCGGCACCGACATCGCGAGCGCGATGACGACGCTGGAGGCGCTGCCCATCGATGTGATCGGGCTCAATTGTTCGACCGGCCCCGAGCACATGCGTGAGCCGATCCGTTATCTCGCGACGAACGCGTCGCGACCCGTATCGTGCATCCCGAACGCCGGGTTGCCGCTCAACACGGGCAGCGGCGACGCTGTGTACCCGCTCGAACCGGAGCCGATGGCCGACATGCTCGGCGAATTCGTCGAGAAGTTCGGGGTGCGGATCGTGGGTGGTTGCTGCGGGACACGACCGGAGCATCTGGCGGCGGTGGTCGAGCGATTGGCCCGGGGCGGCGAAGTGCCGGCGGGGAGCGGCGGGCGGCGGGCGGCGGTAAACGAACCAGCGGCGGCAGAGGGCGGGCGGCGGGCGGCGGCCGTCGCCGGGGCGACGCGCGGGTCGCGCGTGCCCCGCGCGTCCAGCGCCATGCGCGCGATGGATTTCGAGCAGAATCCGAAGCCGCTGCTCATCGGTGAGCGCGTGAACGCTCAGGGATCGCGAAAGGTGAAGCGCCTGCTCCTCGCCGACGACTACGAGGGTATCGGCGACGTGGCGCGCGAGCAGGTGGAATCGGGCGCGCACGTGCTCGACGTGTGCGTGGCAGTCACCGAGCGCGCCGACGAAGCGGAGCAGATGGCCAAGGTCGTGAAGCTGCTCTCGATGACCGTCGAGACGCCGATCATGATCGATTCCACCGAGCCGGCGGTGATCGAGCGTGCGCTGGAGACGATCCCCGGGCGCGCGATCATCAACTCCATCAACATGGAGAACGGCCGCGAGCGGATCGATCGCGTCGTGCCGCTGGCCAAGAAGCACGGCGCTGCGCTGGTCGCCCTCACCATCGATCAGCAGGGCATGGCCAAGACGCGGGAGCGGAAGCTCGAGGTAGCGCGCAAGATCTACGACATCGTGGTCGGCGAGTACGGGCTCAGGCCGCAGGATCTCGTCTACGACGATCTCACCTTCACGCTCGCGACGGGCGATCAGGAGTGGGTCGACTCGGCCGTCGAAACGATCGAAGGCATTCGGCTGATCAAGCGCGAGCTACCTGGCGTGTTCACGAGCCTGGGCGTGTCGAACGTGAGCTTCGGCCTCGCCCCCGACGCGCGCGCCGTGCTCAACTCGGTCTTCCTGCACCACTGCGTGGAAGCGGGCCTCGACATGGCGATCGTCAATCCGGCGCACGTGCAGCCGTACGCCGAGATACCGGCCGTCGAGCGCGCGCTGGCTGACGATCTCGTGTTCAACCGGCGGCCGGACGCGCTCCAGCGATTCATCGAGCACTTCCAGACGGGCGACGGGCGGCGGGCCGCGGGCGACGAGCGCGAGGATCCGACCGCGGGAATGACGCCGGAGCAGCGGGTGCACTGGATGATCGTGCACCGAAAGAAGGACGGCATCGAAGCGGCGCTCGACGCGGCCGGCGTGCGGGAGCAGCCGGTGCGCGTGCTGAACCAGGTGCTGTTGCCCGCAATGAAGGAGGTCGGCGACAAGTTCGGCGCCGGCGAGCTCATTCTGCCGTTCGTGCTGCAGTCCGCCGAGGTGATGAAGAAGGCGGTCAAGCATCTCGAGCAATTCCTCGAACGGAAAGAGGGCTACACGAAGGGCAAGGTCGTTCTCGCGACGGTATACGGCGACGTGCACGACATCGGCAAATCGCTCGTCAACACGATTCTCTCGAACAACGGCTACACGGTGTTCGACCTCGGGAAGCAGGTGCCGGTCAACACGATTCTCGACAAGGCCGTCGAAGTCGGTGCCGACGCAATCGGGTTGAGCGCGCTGCTCGTGTCGACCTCCAAGCAAATGCCGCTCTGCGTGCAGGAGCTCGACCGGCGCGGCATGAGCATTCCTGTATTGATCGGTGGAGCGGCGATCAACCGCCGGTTCGGACGTCGTGCACTGTTTGTCGATGGCGACCGTCCGTATGCGCCGGGCGTGTTCT
>DATJIZ010000141.1:0-13341 GCA_035492735.1 Gemmatimonadaceae bacterium
CTTGAAGTCGATGTCGCCGGCGCCGACGTCAACGATCTGGTGGTCGGGTCCGGCGGAATCCTTCACGTGGAGCATCTTGAACCGGCCGGGATACTTCGCCAGAAAGGCCAGCGGATTGCCGCCGCCGTTCACGACCCAATACAAGTCCATCTCGAAGGAGACCAGCGCCGGATCGGTTTCCGCGACCAGCACGTCGAGCGGTGTCGTGCCGCCGCCGAGGTTCCGCAGCTCGAGATTGTGATTGTGGTACGCGAAGCGAAACCCGGCGTCCTTCGTCTTTGCACCGGCATTGTTGAACCGCTTTGCGACGGCTTTCCAATCATCTGCCGTCTGGATCGGGATCGTTGCCCACGGCATCGAGGGCACCGTGAGCCACTGATGACCGAGCGTCTTGGCGTCGGCGAAGGTCTTAGCCGCGTCGGTTTCGATCGCAGTGATCGCCAGGTGCGAGGATGGCGCCGACAGCCGATTCCTCTCTAAGAGATCGTGAAATTCCGCCGCAGTGTGGTTGTAGAGGCCGGCAAGCTCGACTTCCTTGTAACCGATCCGGGCGACTTGCGCGAGCGTGCCCGCGAGATCCTTGGCGGCCATGCGGCGCACCGTGTAGAGCTGCAAACCAATGCGCGACAAGCGCGCCCGCGCTGGCGCGGGTTCGATCGCGGTCAGTGCGTCGGCCCGGCGGCCGACTGCGAGACCGGCGGCCGTTGCGCCGAGGGCGGCGAGAAAGCTGCGACGATTGTGCACGTAACGAAGTCCCGAATGTAGGGTCGAGTCGTCCTAACATGGCGGACGTTTCCGGCGGCAGCAACCTCGCGCCGGCCGCGCAGCCGGCGGCGCGGCAGAACTGGCCGTTCGTTATGTTCCCGCACCATGCGAATTCCTGGTGGTGAGCGCGCGCGTCTGGTCGGCCTGGCGGCCTTGATCACGACGGCAATTCACGCCGGCGCGCAGACGCCGGACTCGATCGCCATCATCCCGCGGCCGGCGTCGCTCACGGTCCGCACGGGATGGTTCGTGCTCTCGCCGCGTACCACGATCTGGACCGATCGAGCCGATAGCACGGTCGCTCGCGGGCTGGCGCGCGACCTTGCCCCGGCAACCGGATACGACCTCGTCGTTCGCGTCGGCAGCGCACGTGCCGGCGAACGGATCGTGTTCCGCCGGGCGAGCGCAGGCGACACGGCCCTCGGTGATGAAGGGTATCGACTCGAGGTGAACCCGAACGTCGTCACGATTTCAGCCGCGGCGCCAGCCGGGGCATTCTACGCCGTTCAGACCCTTCGCCAATTGCTGCCGGCCCAGAGCTTCCGGGCAGCTCGCGTGAATGGCGTCGCGTGGCGCCTGCCCGCCGTCAGCATCGTCGATCGGCCGCGGTTCAGGTGGCGGGGCATGCACCTGGACGTTTCTCGCCACTTCATGCCCAAGGAGTTCGTGAAGAAGTACATCGATCTGCTCGCCCTTCAGAAGATGAACCGTTTTCACTGGCATCTCACCGATGACCAGGGGTGGCGGATCGAGATCAAGAAATATCCACGACTCACCTCGGTCGGCGCATGGCGCAACCGCACGCTCGTGGGGCACGAACGGCCGGATACGACGGCCAACGTGTACGACAACCAGCCCCACGGCGGGTTCTACACCCAGGACGACATTCGCGAGATCGTCGCCTACGCGCGCGACCGGTTCGTGACGATCGTGCCCGAGATCGAGATGCCCGGTCACTCGCAGGCGGCAATCGCCGCGTATCCGAGTCTCGGCAACTCCGCCGACAGCATGGGCGTCTGGGACCAGTGGGGTGTGAGCACCCACATTCTCAACCCGTCTGACACGACCATCCGCTTCATGCAGGACGTGCTGACCGAGGTGATGGCGCTCTTCCCCGGCTCGTACGTGCACGTTGGCGGCGATGAAGCGCCAAAGACGGAGTGGAAAGCGAGTCCCAGAGCGCAGGCCCGCATCCAGGCGCTCGGCCTGGCCGACGAGAATCAACTACAGAGCTGGTTCACGACGCAGATGGATACGTTTCTCTCCGCCCACGGCCGGCGTCTCGTCGGCTGGGACGAGATCCTCGAGGGCGGATTGGCACCGAATGCGATCGTGATGTCGTGGCGCGGCACCGATGGTGGAATCGCCGCGGCGCGCGCCGGCCACGATGTGGTGATGGCGCCAGGAAGCCATACGTACTTCGATGCGTACCAGTCCCAAGATCAGGCCACCGAGCCGCTGGCGATCGGCGGCTACCTGCCGATCGACTCCGTCTACGCCTACGAGCCGGTTCCTGCGGAGCTCGAGCCGCGATTCGCGTCGCACATCCTTGGCGCGCAGGGCCAGGTGTGGACCGAGTACATCGGAGGACCGAAGAACGTCGAGTACATGGCTTATCCTCGAGCGTGCGCGCTCGCCGAAGTGCTGTGGACGCCGAAAGGCGGCCGTGACTTCGCGGATTTCATGCGGCGCCTGGGTCCGTACGAGCAACGCCTGGACGTGCTCGACGTCAACTATCGCCGGCCGGACCTCGCAACACGAAGCGCGTCGGTCGGACGCACCGACTCAACCGATTCGGCCTGGCCCACCGGAACGTTCTCCATTCTTGGCTACGATCCGCAGACCGGTGAGATCGGCGGCGCGGTGCAATCGCGGGTGTTCTCCGTGGGCAACGGGGTACTCTGGGCCGAAGCGAACGTCGGCGCCGCGGCGACACAGGCGATCGTCGACGTGAGCTACGGACCGCAAGCGCTCGAGCTGCTACGGCAGGGCAAGAGCGCCGAAGACGTCGTGAAGACCATCTGGGAGCGCGATCCTGATCCGCGACCGCAGAACTGGTCCAAGGAGGGACGGCAGTTCGCGGTCATCGACGCGAAGGGGAACGTGTTCGCGTACACCGGACCCAAGGCAACAGCCTGGGCGGGCAACAAGGCGTGCACGGCGTCCGACGCACACTGCACCGCGCAAGGAAACATCCTCGTGAGCTCGGCGGTCGTCGATAGCATGGTCGCATTCTACGAGCGCACGCCCGGGCACCTCGCCTATCGTTTGCTCGCGGCGCTCGAGGGTGGACAGCTCGCGGGCGGTGATGCGCGCGGCGTGGAGTCGGCCGCGATGCTCATCGTGAAAAAGGACGGCGGCGTGTGGTTACACAACGACACCGTGCTGCGCTTGCAAGTCGACGACAATCCGGACCCGATCAAGGAGCTCCGTCGTCTCGTCGAAAAGGCGGCTACCGTTCACCAAATTCCGAGGGCCCCGTAGCCCCGACCGCCTGGCGGACCTCGCGATCATCCGCCAGGACATCCCACCGATCGCGACATCAGAGGAGCCGTTGTGAGCGGGATCAAATCGTTCGATCGAGCCTTCGTGCGTCACGCGTGCGCGGCGCTCGGCTGTCTGGCCGTGTTGTCATCGCCTGCCCTCGCGCAGGGCCGACCCATGTCTGCGGGAGACGAACAGCACATGGTTCGCGTCGGGTTTGGCGGCGGTGTCACCGTCCCCGTGGCCGACGCGCGCGATGCGTTCAAGGACGGAGTGAATGGCACCGGATTCGTTCTCGTGCGCCTCGGGCCGCTGCCCGCGCTTCGTTTCGCATTCACCTACGATCGGTTCAAGCTCAAACCAGTCAGTGGCGTCACGCCGACCGCCGGCGAAGACGAAGCGGGGCACAGCCAGATCCTGGGCGGCACCGCGGGCATCAAGCTGCATTTGATTCCTGGCCCGATTCGTCCGTACGTGATGGCGGGTGTCGGTGCCTTCAATGTGCAGCAACTCGTGAACGTGACGGCCGGCGGCTCGACGACCACATCCGATACCAACTTCGGCGTCGACGGCGGCGCCGGCCTCGAGATCAAGATCGGGCGCCTCTCGGCGTTTGCCGAAGGGCGAATTCAGAATGTCTACACGAAGAACAGCGGCTTGATCAACAAGACCTCGATTCAGTCGGTGCCTGTGTCGTTCGGCGTGATCTTCTGAACTTTCCGCTACGGGATCGGGCGCTGACGATTCTTCATCAGCGCCTCGATCTCGGCGACTTCGCGAGGCGCGCTGCTGATCCGATCGATGCCCGTCTGCGTCACGACGTAATCGTCCTCGATCCGCACGCCGGTGTTCTCGAAGCGCGACACGGCCGGTTTCACCCTGGCAATGAACGCGCGATTCTTCGGCGTATCGGGCAGCGCATCGAGCATGCGCGCGCTCACGTAGATGCCCGGCTCGATCGTGAACACGTCGCCGGGCTTGTACACCCGGTCGCCGTAGGAGAATTGCGCCGGATCGTGCACCGCGAGCCCGAGCCCATGGCTGATTCCGTGAATCGTCCAGAGCATCACCTGCCGGCACGACGCCGGCGTTCGCGCGCAATCGGCATTCCACGGCGGGTCGAAGCTCGCGTCCGCGCTCTCGATCAGCCCCAGCGCGGCGAGCCCACGCGCTCGCACGTCGACTGACGAATCCTGCGCGGCCTGCGCCGATTTGCCCGGCCCGGCGTTGCGTTCCGCCGCCGCCTGCGCATCGCGCACGAGCTGATACATCCGACGCTGATCCGGCGTGAACGTGCCGCTCACGGGGATCGTGCGCGTGATGTCGGCCGCGTATCCCTCGTACTCGGTCGCCGCATCCATGACTACGAGATCGCCGGGCTTCGTCTCGTCATGGTCCTTCATGTAATGGAGCTGCGTTCCGTTCAGGCCGGATCCGACGATCGACCCGTACGCCGGCCGCGAGCCGCCGAGACGCGTGAAGGTGTACTCGAGCACGGCTTGCAGCTCGTACTCGTGGCGCGGGGTTGCCGCCATCATCGCGGCGCGATGTGCCTCGGAGCTGATCTCGGCGGCGCGGCGAAGGATCGCGATTTCGGCCGGCGATTTCCGCGCGCGTAGCTGATCGACGATCGGATACGCGCTCTTTACGACGAGCGCTGGATGACGCGACGCCAGTCCGCGCACGAACACGCGGCCGCGCGTGAGCGAGTCGGCGCGCGCAAAGTCGGCATCCTCGAAGTCGTCCAGCGTGTAAAACGGCAGCCCGCTCGCCGCGAGCGAGTCGCCGGCTGCGGCCAGCGCCGAAAACGGCCTTGCGACTAGCCCCTGCTCCTTCCGTACCGCAGCCGAATCGGGTCGCCATCCATAGTAGAACGCGGCACGGGGATCGGCCGGCGTGATGAACAACGTGGTCGACCCGCGACCCTGCCGCACCACCATCAGCATCGCCGCGTCAGGTTCGTCGAAGTTCGTGAGGTAGTGAAACGCCGGGATCTGATGGAATGGACCGAAGTCCGTCACCGGCGTCCGGCCGCCGAACGCGATCACGACGCCGCTGTCGATCCGACGGGCAAGCGAGTCCCGGCGCGCCGCGAACTCGGGCTCGCCGATCTGCGCCGCGAGCGTGGGAGCGGCGCCGAGCATCAGCGCGGCGAACCGCGCGCACAGTTTGCGCATCGTTTCACTCCTCGGCCTGCGTCGGGTCATGGGTTCGACTTCTGGCTCTCCGGCAGCAGCACGAAGCGGGCGTAGTTGCCTTCGTTGAAGTACGTCGCGGCCGCCTGCTGAATCTGCGCGCCCGTCAGATTCTTCACCATGGCGTCGTAGGTATCGAGCAATCCGCCGATGTCTTCACCAGCCTGGTCGCGACCGAGCAGATTGACGAGCCAATAGCCGTTCTGCTTCACCTCGACCTCGCGCGACCGCGTGAGCTGCTCCTTTACTTTCGTCACGTCCGCGGCCGACGGACCGTTCGCTTTGAGCGAATCGATCAACGCGAACACCGACTTCGAGAGCTTGTCGACGTTCTCCGGCGACGAGTTGAACTGCACGATCAACGAATACTCCTGCCGCGGCGTGCGGGCGCACGAGCCGCCGACGCTCGGGCTGTACGCGCCGCCGAGCTGCTCCCGCAACGTCTCGTTGAGCTTGATCTGGAACAGCTCGACCAGCGCGCGCATCGCGAAGCGCGTTTCCGGCGCGTACCGGCACGCTCCGGTGAACTCGATGACCGTGTTCGCTTTGGGTTCCACGCCCTTGTGCACCACTTTGTCCACGACGCCGGTGGGTGGCGAGCCGCCGTTGTCCCGGAACGTCTCCGTGCGATGGAGGGCCGGCAGCGAGGCCAGATACCGCTCGACGAGCGGTTTGAGTGCCACCGTGTCCACATTGCCCACGATCGCGAACGTAAAGTCGCTCGCGTCGGCAAACCGGTTGCGGTAGAACGCGAGCGCGCTCTCGGGCTTTACTTCGGCAAAGGTCGCGGGCGAGAGCGGCCGCGCGCGGAAGTTGTGCTGCGACATCGTCCAACTCACCGTGTCGCTGAACACCTGGTCGGGATCGGAGCTCCGATTGGCCAGGAACGGCGCGACCTGATTCTCGAATGCCTTGTAAGCCGATGTGTCCAGTCGCGGCGCGGTGAAGCTGAGATACACGAGCTGGAAGAGCGTCTCCAAGTCCTTCGGTGACGCGCGCCCGTTCAATCCTTCGCTCGTCGTGGCGATCGCTGGCGTCACGCTCGCCACCTTGCCCGCCAGCTTCTTCCCCAGATCGACGAGACTGAAGTTGCCCAGACCACTCAGCGATGCGATCTGTGACGCCAGCGCGGCGGACATGAACGCCGAATCCGGTGCGAGCGACGTTCCGCCGGGGCTCGACGCGCCGAACAGCACTTCGTCGGCCTTGAAATCAGTCGGCTTCACCAGCACGCGCGCACCGTTCGACAGTGTCCACACCGCGACGCCCACACTCGGGACGGCGCGACTGCTCACGATCTTGCCCGGTGTCGGCTCGCGGTCGAGCAGCGCTGCGCCGGAGACGTTTTCGGTGTACGCGGTGACGTGCTCGCGCGCCGCGCGATCGAATACGGCGAGCAGCTCGGCGCGTGTGGGAATCTGGACGCCGTCTTTCTGCGGCGACTGCGCGATGATGACGCGGTTGGAATCGGTGATCCATCCGCTCGCCAGCTTGTTCACGTCGGCGAGCTTGATGGTCGGCACGAGGTCCTGCGCGAGCTTGTACTCGTACGCGATGCCCGGGATCGGCTCGCCGGTGAGATAGTTGCCGATGTACTCCTGTACGAACGCCGCCGACTGCGTCTTGTCGCGCTCGGCGTATGCGCGCTCATAGCCGCGGAGCATGTTCTCCTTGGCGCGGTCGAGCTCCGACTGCAGGAAACCGAACTCGTCGACCCGCCTCGCCTCCGTGAGCAGCGCCTCCAATCCTCGCTCGATGCCGCCGTCCTTCACGTTGGCCGACAGGGTGAACGCGTCCGTCGTCCGACCCACGAAGCTTCCTCTCGACGCGTCGGCGCCGAGGAACGGCGCATCGGGCTTCTGTGAGATCTCCTCGAGCCGATTGTTCAGCATCGCGAGATACAGGCGCTCGGTGAGATCGCGACGGTAGTCGCCGACCGTGCGCGTCTTCTCGACGGGCAGCTTGAACATGAGATCGACATCCGACCCGGTCGCTTCCTTGTCGGACGCGATCGCGATTAACGGCTCCTTGTTCGCCGGCACCGTCGCGACCGGACGCTTTGGCGCGTTGATCGGCTTGGGGATCGACGCGAAGTGCTTTCTGATCTCCGCCTCGATCTGCGCCGGATCGAAATCGCCGACTGCGATCACTGCCTGCAGATCGGGGCGGTACCAGGTCTTGTAGAACGACCGCAGCCGCGATGGCGTCGCGGTCATGATGCTCTGCTCGTTGCCGATCGGCAGCCGCTCGGCGTACTTCGAGCCGCGCAGGGCGATCGGGAGCCACTGGTGCAACATCCGGTCGCCCGCGCCCTTGCCGAGGCGCCACTCCTCACGCACGACGCCGCGCTCGTTCACCACCTCCGTCGAGTCGAATACCTGTCCGTGCGCCCAGTCCTCGAGAATGGTGAATGCCTGGTCGATGATGCGCGCCGTGTCCGTGGGGATCGGCAGGATGTACACGGTCTCATCGAAGTCGGTGGACGCATTGAGGTCCGCACCGAACCGCACGCCGATCGACTGCAGGTATTTGACGAGATCGTTTTTCGCGAAGTGCGTCGTACCGTTGAACGCCGTGTGCTCCACGAAGTGGGCGAGCCCGAGCTGGTCGTCCGTCTCCAGAATCGAGCCCGCGTTGACGACGAGACGCAGCTCGGCCCGCTTCTCGGGCTTTTGATTCTGGCGGATGTAGTAGCGGATGCCGTTCGGTAGCGTGCCGATCCGAACCTTGGGGTCGACGGGCAGCGGTGCGGCGAGCGATCCGGCGCGCGCTGGCGCGACCGGCTTCTGCTGTTGGGCGAAACCCTGGCTCGTCAGCCCGGCGACGAACGCGATGAAGAAAATGCTTCTATGCATGACTGGCGGGATTGAGGAATCGTTATCGGGCCGGACGCCGAAGTATGAGACGGCCGCTCCGCCGCGGCAACGAAGAATGTACCCGCCCGGGAACAGCGCGTTCACCGTGGGAAACCTGCCACCGGTTGATGAACGGTGACGAGCCGACCAGCTTCCGTGAGATCCCGGCCCTCAGCGAGAAACGAAATGCACATCCGCCCGCTCATCGTCGCTGCTGCGTTTGGCGCGACTTCGATCTGCACCGTTGGCGCCCAGCGCGCCGTGTCGAGCGCCGAGTACGCGCGCGCCGAGCGCTTCATGAGCTACAACACCACGCCGCTGGTGTTCGGAACTTCCATCCGGGCGACGTGGCTGCCGAACGACCGCTTCTGGTATCGCACCGTGACACCCAGCGGCGCCGAGCTCATCATCGTAGACCCGGCGCGCGGAACGCGAGCTCGGCTCTTCGATAACAGCCGGCTCGCCGGGGCCATCGCGACCGCACTCGGCGTCGCGCCGCAGACACTCGGCCAGGCGACCACCGAGTCCGAGCTCGACACCGATGGTCGCATGGTGACCGTGACGATCGGGGGCAAGCGCGTCACCTGCGATGTCGAGACCACGCGGTGTGGTGCCGCCGTGGACGACCGTGAGCGCGCGAATGCAGGCGGCCGCAGTGGACGGGGCGGTCGCGGCGGGGGAGGACGCGGGGGCCGAGGCGCTGCGAACGGCCGCCCGCCCGAAACGATCTCCCCCGATGGCAAGCTCGGCGCCTTCATTCGCGATTGGAATCTGTGGATCCGTGATGTCGCAACCGGTCGCGAGACCCAGCTCACCCACGACGGCGTGACCGACTTCGGCTACGCCACTGACAACGCTGGCTGGACGAACAGCGATCGCGCCATTCTCGTCTGGTCGCCCGATTCGAAGAAGATCGCGACGTTCCAGCAAGACCAGCGCGGGGTCGGTGACATGTATCTCGTCAGCACGCGAGTCGGCCATCCCGAGCTCCGCGCGTGGAAATACCCGCTCCCAGGCGACAGCATCGTCACCACCATTCAGCGTGTGATCATCGATCTGAGCGGTGGCGCTCCACACACAATCCGATTGCAGATGGCGGCCGATCAGCATCGCTCGACGCTGTGCGATCACGTCGCCTGCCGTGGCGGCGATTGGGCGGATGTCGAGTGGTATCCCGACGGCTCGCATCTGGCGTTCGTGTCGACGTCGCGCGACCACAAGCATGAAGTGCTGCGCGTCGCCGACGCCGCGACCGGCGCCGTACGCGACGTGCTCGACGAAGACGTGAAGACCCAGTACGAGTCGGGCAACGGCCGCGTGAATTGGCACGTGCTGCCCGCCTCGAACGAGGTGATCTGGTTCTCCGAACGCGACAACTGGGGACAGCTCTACCTGTTTGACCTCGCGACGGGCAAGCTGAAGCAGCAGATCACGACGGGCGACGGCAACGTCACCCAACTGCTTCGGGTCGATGAGAAGACTCGAACGCTGTATTTCCAGGGCGTCGGCAAGGAGAATGGGCGAGACCCGTATTTCCGGCACTTCTACAAGATCGGCATGAACGGCAAGGGCCTCACGCTGCTCACGCCGGAGGATGCCGATCACGACGTCGCGCTGTCGCCGTCCGGCCGCTATTTCATCGATACCTACTCGAAGCCCGACGTGCCGCAGACGATCGTGCTCCGCGACGCAAATGGGAAACTGGTCGCCAACCTCGAGAAGGCCGATGTCTCGCGACTGCTCGCCACGGGCTGGAAGCCACCGGTGCCGATCACCGTCAAGGCGCGCGACGGCAAGACCGATCTGTACGGCTTGATGTACGTGCCGACGTCGCTCGATTCGACGAAGAAATACCCGATCATCAATCACATCTATCCGGGCCCGCAGACGGGCTCCGTCGGTGGACGCTCGTTCTCCCCCGCCCGCGGTGACGCACAGGCGCTTGCCGAACTGGGATTCGTCGTCGTCGAGATCGACGGCATGGGCACGCCGTGGCGCTCGAAGGCATTCCACGATTTCTACTACGCGAACATGGGCGACAACACGCTCCCCGATCAGATCGCCGGCATGAAAGAGCTCGCCACTCGGTTCAAGTGGATCGACATCGATCGCGCTGGCATCTACGGTCACTCCGGCGGAGGCTTCGCGACCGCCGATGCAATGTTCCGCTATCCGGACTTCTTCAAGGTCGGGATCTCGGAATCGGGAAACCACGACAACCGCGAGTACGAGGACGATTGGGGCGAGCGGTATCAGGGACTGCTCACGCGCGGCCCGAACGGTTCGACCAACTACGACGACCAGGCCAACGAGAACATCGCCCGGAACCTGAAGGGCAAGTTGCTCCTCGCGCATGGCACGATGGACAACAACGTGCCGCCGTACAACACGTATCTCGTCGTGGACGCGTTAATCAAGGCCAACAAGGATTTCGATTTGCTCATGCTGCCCAACCAGGCACACGGCTACGCGAGCGAGTCCAACTACATGACCCGCCGCCGATGGGATTACTTCGTCAAGAACCTGCTTGGCGGAGAGCCGCCAAAGGAATACGAGCTTGGTCCCAAGTCGGAACCCGGCGTGCGGCCGGCACCCTGACGCTTACTGCGGCTTCTTGGGCGGGGTGAGCATCGGCAGACGCTCACTCCGCGCCGAGTAGTCGATCAACGTCGTCAGGCGGCGCGCTCGCGTTTCCGGTCGCTTGGCGCTCGATACCCAGTGCGCGGTGGTTCGGCGGTACCACGGCGCCTGCCGCTGATAGAACTCCAATGCCCTCGCGTTCCGCGCAAAGATCTCCAGTGCTTCGGCGTCGAGCCCGGCGTGCCTTCGCTCGTACGAGTAGATCGCCGAGCGTTTCTCGTCGCGCCTGGCGAACGCCGCCAGTCCGGCCGGCATCATTCGGCCTTCGGCTGTCAGCGCCTTCACCCGCTCGATGTTCACCGCGCTCCAAATGCTCGTCGATTTTCGCGGCGTGAAGCGGATCGTGTAACTCGCGTCATCGAGCCCGCGGCGGACGCCGTCGATCCAGCCGAACGACAGGGCCTCGTCGACCGCTTCCTTGTACGTCATGCTTCGCCGGCCCGTGGCCACCTTGTGGAAACCGACCAGGAGCTCCTTCTCGGAGCCGTGATGGCGCGCAAGCCAGCCGCGAAACGCCGCGGCGCTTCGAAAGAAAGTTGGCCTCATGCCATGCTCTACCGCGGTGCGCCGACGATCTCGGCGCGAATCAGGTGATCGAGGAGCGGGAACTCCCGATCGAGAAACTCATTGCCGCCGGCAATGATCTCTCCTTGGCGTCGCTGGCGCACGCCGCTGCCGGAGCGTTCGCCATACCCCGAGTAAAGGCTGTCCAGCGCATCCATCCCTCGAATCACTCGGCCGAAGATCGCGAACGGATCCTTGTCGTTGCGTGTATTGTCGCGAAGGTTCACGTACACCTGCGTGTTGGCTGTTCCAGGCACCGTGTCCCGGGCGAACGCGAACGTGCCGCGCACATTGCTGCCGTACTTCGGATCGTCCTCGAACTGAGCGTGGAGCCACGCGTGATTCACCGCCGGATCGCCGTTCAGCCCCCACTGCGCGATGTAGCCCGGATCGACGCGATGGAACCGAACGTCGTTGTAGTAGCCCAGTCGAATCAGATTGTAGAATCGGTCGGACCCGTTCGGCGCGTGGGCGCGCACGCACTCGACGACAAAATCACCCTTCGTCGTCTCGAAGCGTGCGTACCAGACGGGCGGCGACGGGCGACGCCACTCCGGATCGCTCGGATTCACGAGCAGCGCTCTTCGGGCTGGGCCGCGGGCGTCGCTGGTCTGGCTCGGCGCCGCTACGAGGGTGTCGTGCGCAATTCGATCGTACACGGACCGCGCCTGCTCGATCGCCGCGTGGAACCGGTCGCGGTCTTCGGGCGAACGCCACGCCGAGTTCCTGACACGGTCCCACGTTGCCGCCACGGCCTGCGCGAGGAACCGCGCATCTTCGGCCGATCGCCACTGCGTACCGCCGCGAACGACATACACGGGACTCGTTTGCGCGAAGGCGTAGCTGTCCCACACGTACCGGGACGATGGTCCGTCGACGCGCGCCGCGATCCAACCGCCGTGTGGCACCGGGACGCTGCCATCGAAGACGATGTGCAGCGAGTCCCGCGCCCCGACCGTGCGTGCCCGCTCGCCGTTGACGATGATGACCAGACTGTCCATCGGCGCAATCGAGGTCGCGTCGGCGTGGACACGCAGCGTCGCTGGCGCGTCGAGCGGCAGGTCGAGCTGATCACCCGGCTCGTGCCCCGCCACGTCGAGGAACAGCAGCGGGCCGGTCGACGCAAACGTGTGCCCGCGCCGAATTCCGTCGAGCCAACTCTGTAGCGTGAGCCGTCCTCGCACGTGCACGTAGGTGCGGTCCGCGCCCGGCGGTGGATCGCGCCAGACGTCGGAGAAGTTGTCCGTGCCACCAGTCGCGGGAAGATGGAATCCGGCGTTGAGGAGGCGGTAGTACACCTGCGTCGAGCGAATCTCGTCGGAGTAGAGCGACGCCACGTCGAAGTAGTCGCCCAACCCAAGCGCGGCGTCCACAGGAATGAGAGTGGACCCGACCCCGGCGGGTGTGTCGACCGACCCGAGGTATGGATGGGGAAACCCGGCGAGCCCGCCCTGCTCGCGAGCGCCGGCAAGATACGCCGACTCGAGCGTCGGTTGCGCGTACGGCGTGTCCTGCGAGCCCGCAGTGAGCGGCAGGACATAGCGCTGCACGCCGAGCATTCCGATGTGACCGAGCGATCCGCGAAACTCTTCTCCGTACTGAAGCAGGTAGCTCGGCGTCGAGAGGGGGCTCGGCTTTCCGGTGAGGTCGGCCCAGCGTCCCATCAGTCGGGTTCCATCCATGTGGACGAGCGCGTTCGTCACGTGCAGGTCCGCGGCCACCAGCTCGTCGAAGAACCACTGGTGCGACAGGCCGAATTCGCCCTGATGCAAATCGTGAATGTGGGTGTCGCCCGAGTACCATCCACGCGCCGGCAGATCGACCAGGCGCGTGAGCCG
>DATJIZ010000142.1:0-33723 GCA_035492735.1 Gemmatimonadaceae bacterium
GCCGCTCGGCATCGGCAAGGACGGCCCGGTGTTCCTGCGCGACATCTGGCCGACGCCGCAGCAAGTGCAGGACGAGATCAATCGCAGCGTGAAGAGCGAGTTCTTCCAGCGCGAGTACGCGGACGTCTTCAAGGGCGACGACGAGTGGCGTTCACTCGACGTTCCGACGGGTGAGACCTACGACTGGCCGACCGATTCGACGTACGTCAAGAACCCGCCGTACTTCGCCGGCATGACGATGGAGCCGCCGGGCATTCGGCCGATCGATGGTGCGCGCGCCCTCGCGATGCTCGGCGACTCGATCACGACCGACCACATCTCGCCCGCCGGGAGCATTCCGGCGTCGAGCCCGGCGGGCAAGTGGTTGATCGCTCACGGCGTCGAGAAGAAGGACTTCAATTCGTACGGTGCGCGGCGGGGCAACCACGAAGTGATGATGCGCGGTACGTTCGCCAACATCCGCCTGCGCAACGAGCTCGTTCCCGGCACGGAAGGCGGGCTGACGACACAGGAACCGGGCGGCGCGCCGCAGTCGATCTACGACGCGGCGATGGCGTACCAGCAGCGTGGAACACCGCTCGTGATCATTGCCGGCAAGGAGTACGGCACCGGCTCGTCGCGTGACTGGGCGGCAAAGGGGACCGTGCTGCTCGGCGTTCGCGCGGTGATGGCCGAATCGTTCGAGCGCATTCACCGTTCGAATCTCGTCGGTATGGGCGTGCTGCCATTGGAGTTCACGAATGGCGACACGCGCCAGTCGCTCGGCCTGAGCGGTTTCGAGACATTCGACGTAGTCGGTCTCGATAGCGGGTTGAAGCCGAAGGCAGCGCTCACCGTTCGCGCGACCGCGAGCGACGGAGCCAGGAAGGAATTCAAGGTCGTCGCCCGGATCGACACTCCGGAAGAGATGCACTACTACAGGAATGGCGGCATTCTGCACTACGTGCTGCGGCAGCTGGTGAGCGGCCGCGAGTGAGCGACCGATAGTGAGCGGCCCCTGGCCGCTCACTATCCGCGCATTACGACGGCAGCGATCAGGCCCACGACGATGGCCGCCATGACGAGCATCGCAATGAGGCGACGGCGCGCCGGCCAGCCTCGCAGCGCGAGCGGGGGAGCGGCGCCGGCGAGGCCCTCGGCAGTCTGGTCTGCAGCCGCCTCCAGCACTCGCACGATCTCGTCCGCCGATTGCGGACGCTCCGCCGGCCGCTTGGCGAGGCAGCGCATCACGATCGCCGCCAGCTGCGGCGGCGTCGCCGGCCGCCGCACGGCGACCGGCACCGGAGCCTCCGTGGCGTGCGCCGCGATGAGCGCCTGCGGATTGCGCGCCGAGAACGGCGGCAGTCCGGTCAGCACCTCGTACGCGACGACGCCGAACGCGTAGATGTCGACGCGATGGTCGGCGCCTGGATCGGCGGCGGACTGCTCCGGCGCCATGTACGCCGGCGTGCCCAGTGCGACGCCCGTGCTCGTGAGCGGCGAGAGTCCACCAAGCGTGATCGCGTCGTTCAGCGCCTTGGCCACGCCAAAATCCGTGACCACCGCGGAGTCCTGGGCGAGCAGCACGTTGTCCGGCTTGATGTCGCGGTGCACGACGCCGCGGCCGTGCGCGTACGCCAATGCTCTCGCCAGATCGCGCAACAGGGAAATCGCATCGTCGATCGGCAACTCGGCCGATCGAGCGATGCGGTCGCGTAGCGACTCGCCGGCCACGAACGGCATCGTATAGTACGGCAACCCGCGCGCTTCGCCGGCCGCCAGCAGCGGAACGATGTTCGGGTGCTGCAGCCGCGCGGCCAGCTCGATCTCGCGCCTGAATCGTTCGCCGCTCACGCTGCCGGCGAGCTCCGGCGCGAGCACCTTGATCACGACCTCGCGGCCGAGCGCCGTCTCGCGCGCCACGAACACCCTCGACATGCCGCCGCCTTTCAGCTCGCGCTCGATGACGAACGCGTCGCCAACAGTGATCTGGAGCTGCTTGCGAAGCTCGATGGTCGAGAGCACAGCCAATTGTACGACACGTACCGGCGCACGCAACGGCAAACGACGAGGGGCTCTCTCGCGAGAGCCCCTCGTCGTTGATTCGGCGATGCCCGTGTGTTACCAGCCCGACTTGTGCTGGATGTCGACGTTGTTGCCGATCACACCGCCGAGGATGCCGCCGACTGCCGCGCCGATCAGGCCGCCTTTGATCTTGTCGCGGCTACTCATGGCGCCAATCACTGCACCCGCGCCCGCGCCGATGGCGGCGTCACGCGTCGTGTGCTTGACCGTGTGCGTCGGCGCCGGTGCCGGATAGTAGCCGCCGGACGAGCTGCCGCTCGAGCGACGAACCGTCGACGTGCGTCGAACTGGCGCCGTGTACACGGGCTGGCGCGCCACCGTCTGCATCGCCTGCGGCGCGTACCCGTACGGCTGGGCCGCGTAGCCCGCTTCGGTCGGCGACACGAACTGTTGTGGATTGTACGCCTGAGCCTGCGACGCCAGCGCCAGATCGTTCTTCAGCGCATCGTCGACCGCCGGCGTGCTGTTCCGTCCGCACGCTGCCGCGATCACCGCCGCGGGGACGAGAAGCATCAGATTGAACTTGCGCATGGCCATCTCCGTCTTGGGTGGTCGTAAGATTCGCCATAGTATTTGGCACGTGCCATTCCATCTCTTAACCGCGCCATGTCGCATTTAAGCCTGCGCGGCGTCCACTGAGGGGACGGACACTGTCCTCATTCGTGGATGGCCGGGGCCGCCTCGTACCAGGCGTTGAAAAGGCGTCGCGCGGATCTATCTTGATTGCTTCTACCAACCGTGCAGAGTGTTCGATGAGCATGTCGACGTACAGTCGAGCGTGGCTCTCCCTGGTCGCACTCGCCGTTGCGGCACCGGTCGCCGCGCAGCAATCTCAGCCCGGAGGCGCGGCCACGGCGCCTGATGTCGGGCAAGTCGCGCCCGACTTCTCTCTGCCGGGCGCGACGCGATACGGACTTCTGTCGGCGCCGGTCAAACTGAGCGACTATCGCGGCCAGACCGTCGTCCTCGCCTTCTTCCCCAAAGCGCGCACCAAAGGCTGAACGATCCAAATGGAGGCGTACCGTGATCAGTACGCCACGCTCTTCAACGGCGGCAAGAAGGTCGTCGTGATCGGGATCAGCACGGACGCGGATACGACGCAGGCGAACTGGGCGCATGACTCGGGATTCCCGAACCTGTTCGCGAGCGATCCGGATCAGGCTGTCGCGAAGCTCTACGGATCCGCCGACAGCAAATTCGACACGCGTAACGTCTTCGTCGTCGGGCCCGATGGGCACATTACCGGGCGCATGATGCGCTTCAACGTGCTCGCCGGCGATTCGTACACGGAGTTGGGCAAGCTGGTGGCCGCCACACTCAAGCCAGCCGGGTCGTCCGGGGCCTCTCATTAGCACCGACGTAGTCGTACCGCCGACGCGGGTGGGCAGCGACCGAATGTTGGAGCTCTACGACGGCGCGGTCGCTGCGGCCGCGCCAGGCCCGCTCACGGCGCGCGCGTTCGAGGCGCTCAATCTCGAACGCGCGCGCCGCATCTGGATTTTTGCGATCGGCAAGGCGGCACGTCCGATGGCCGCCGCTGCCGTGACGACGGCGCTCCGCTCCCTCCACTCCATCGTGGGCGGCGTGGTCGTCGGGCCGGACGATGCGCCGTCGCCGTATCCGACGATCCAGTCGCTGCGCGGCGATCATCCGGTTCCGGGACGCGGCTCATTCGAGGCGGCGGAAAGGATTGCCGAAGTCGCGTCGGGCCGGCGCGGGACCGACGTCGCGCTGGTGCTCCTCTCGGGCGGGGCGACGAGCCTGATCGGCGCACCGGTCCGGGGAATTCCCGAGGCCGATTTCGTCGCGCTCCACGAGCTGCTGCTCGGCTCCGGTCTCGACATCGCGCAGATGAACGCGGTGCGCAAGCGCTTTTCGCGCTGGAGCGCCGGCCGCCTCGCCCTGGCGCTGGCCCCCGCGACGACATACTGCCTCGCGATCTCCGATGTGCAGGGCGACGAGCCCGGCGTGATCGGCTCGGGCCCCTGCGTGCCGGATTCGACCGGCGTGCAGGAGGTGACCGAGATTCTGCAGCGCGTCAACCTGCTGGCGCGCGCCCCGCGCTCGGTGCGCGAGTATCTGTCGGCAGTGGCACGACGCACCATCCCCGAAACGCCGGCGCGCGGACATCCTGCGTTCGCGCACGTGGGCGTGCGCATCATCGGCAACAACGCGATGGCTCGCCAGGGCGCGGCCGTTGCCGCGCGCGACCACGGGTTCGACCCAATCGTCGTGCCGGAGTGGTTGAGCGGCGAAGCAGCGCGTGCCGGTGAGACGATCGCGCGCGATCTCATCACGCGCCGCGGCCGGGGCGAAGCCGGCGTGTGCGTCGTGTGGGGCGGCGAGCCGACGGTCACGCTGACCGGAACAGCCGCCACCACAGCCGGCGGAGGTCGCTGCCAGGAGCTGGGGCTCGCGGCGGCGCGCGTGCTTCGACAGGCCGGCGACGCGTCGGCCGGCATTGCGCTGCTCGCGGCCGGAACCGATGGCCGCGACGGTGCAACCGACGCCGCGGGCGCGATCGTCGACGCCACGACATGGGCCACGATCGCCGACGCCGGAGTGAATCCCGCGCACGCCCTCGCCGAGCATCGCTCGTATTCCGCGCTTCGCGCCGCGAGCGCGCTGATTCCCCGCCGTCAAACTGGGACCAACGTCAACGACGTGGTGATCGGCACCATCGCGCGGTGAGCGGTTAGGTTTTCCCGCATGACCGCGCCCTTTACCGTCGGCATCATCCAGGACGCCGCGAGCGACGATGCCGCGGCGACCGTCGCCGCGAGCATCGAGCGCGTTCGCGAGGCGGCCGGCCGCGGCGCGCAGATCGTCTGCCTCAAGGAGCTGTTCAACGCGCCGTACTTCTGCAAGGCGGAGCGGTGCGAGCGCTTCGACCTGGCGGAAACGATCCCCGGGCCCACGACCGACCAGATGCAGATGGTGGCGCAGGAGCTCGGGATCGTGCTCATCGTGCCGCTGTTCGAGCGACAGGCGCGCGGCGTGTACCGCAATTCCGCCGCGATCATCGACGCCGACGGCTCGCTGCTTGGCGTCTACCGCAAGATGCACATCCCCGACGATCCGCTGTTCAACGAGAAGTACTATTTCACTCCGGGCGACGCGACCACCGACGACCGCATCGACGCGATCGGCCGCGTGGCAAAGCAGGCGAGCGGGTTTCGCGTGTGGAAGACGCGATTCGCGAACATCGGTGTGTTGATCTGCTGGGATCAGTGGTATCCGGAGGCGGCCCGCATCACCGCGTTGCTCGGCGCGGACATTCTCTTCTACCCGACCGCGATCGGGTGGCATCCGGCGGAGAAGGCCGAGTTCGGCCACGCGCAGGTCGAGGCATGGCGAACGATGCAGCGCGCCCACGCGATCGCCAATGGCGTGTTCGTGGCCTCGCCCAATCGCGTCGGGCACGAGGACGAGCCGGGTACGAACGGCATCGAGTTCTTCGGCAATTCGTTCATCGCCGATCCCTTCGGCCGCATTCTCGCCGAGGCCGGCACCGAGACGGCCATCCTCACCGCCACGTGCGATCCGCGGCTGATCGAGGATACGCGCCGCAACTGGCCATTTCTGCGCGATCGCCGCATCGATGCCTACGCCCCGATCCTCAGCCGTTACCTGGGCGCTTAGCAACCTTTAAACGACGCCGGCCGCCGCATCGCGCGAATGAGCTATCGATTCCCCGCCGAGTGGGAGCCGCACGCGGCGACCTGGATCGCCTGGCCGCACCACGAGCCGGACTGGCCCGGCAAGCTCGAGCCGATCCCGTGGGTCTATGCAGAGATCACGCGTGCCCTGCACGAGCACGAGCGCGTCGAGATCCTCTGCAACGACGACGCCGTGCGCGAGTCCGCCATGCGATGTCTCGCCGCGCACGGCGTTCGCGACAACTTCCGCTTGCATGTCGTTCCCACCGACCGCGTCTGGCTGCGGGATTCTGGACCGACCGGCGTGGTGGACGACGGCGGGCGCGTGACGCTCATGAACTGGCGATTCAACGCCTGGGCGAAGTACTCCAACTACTCCTGCGACGAGCGCGTCGGCGAAGCGGTCGCGCGGATCACCGGCCTGCCGCGCATCGAGCCGAAGCGCGGCGATAGCGGCGAACGCATCGTGCTCGAAGGCGGCGCGATCGAGACCGATGGCGCGGGGACGATGCTCGTCACCGAGGAATGCCTGCTGTCGGACGTGCAGGCGCGCAACCCGGGCATGTCGCGGAGCGACTACGAGGCGCTCTTCCGCGACGCGCTGGGAATTCGCCAGACGATCTGGCTCGGCGACGGCTGCGTGGGCGACGACACGCACGGGCACATCGACGACGTCGCCCGCTTCGCGTCGCCCGGAGTGATCGTGCTCGCCTACGAAGCCGACCCGGCCGACGAGAACCACCGGCGATCCGCCGACAACCTCGAGCGCCTCGAGCTTGCCGCAGGGGAGCAGGATGCCTTCCGCGTCGTCAAGCTCCCCTACCCGCGTCCGGTCGAGATGAACGGCGAGCGTCTGCCGGCGAGCTACGCGAATTTCTACATCGCCAACGGCGTAGTCATCGTGCCGACATTCAACGACCGCAACGACCGCGTTGCGCTCAACACGCTCGCCGAGCTGTTTCCCGGCCGCCATGTCGTCGGCATCCATGCGGTGGATCTGGTCTGGGGATTCGGCACGCTGCACTGCCTCACGCAACAGCAGCCGGCAGGCGGGTAAGCGGCGTACCCCTTGCACCTGTGGTCTCCGATCAGGAGCCGCCGGTGAAGATCACCCTGCTGTCCGAAGAATCGATCCGTCTTGAGCCCGTGGTCGGACCGATGACCATCGAGGCGATGAGTGCCGAGCAGAGCTACTCGCCCTTTCACATGCTCGCGAGCGGACTCGCGTATTGCACGTGGTCGGTGATGTACGCATGGGCCGAGCATGCCGGCATCCCGGCGGACGACCTCACACTCGAGGTCGCGTGGCGGTTCGGTCAGGATCCGCAGCGTGTCGATCGATTCGACATGCGTTTCAACTGGCCGTCACTTCCCGCGCGGCGACTCGAGGCGGCCAAGCGCGTCGCAGCCATGTGCACCATCCATACGACGCTGCAGCATCCTCCCGCGATCGAGATCGACGGAACCGGCGAGCCGACGCCCGACGAGCGCGGCGAACGCGAGCCGATGGCGGAGGCCGGAGAGGCGCGATGACGGTCCCCGTCGTTCGCTTCACCGTCGCCGGTCAGCCTGCGAGCCACGGGCTCGGTCGCCCCTACACGTGCGTGTACGACGGCACGTGCAAGGTCTGCACGCGCCTCGCAAACGTGCTCCGGAAGTGGGATCGCAACGAGGAAGTCGAAGTGGTCGCATCGCAGGCGCCGGGCGTCATGGCCCGGTTCCCGTGGATTCCACCGCGCGCGTACGCGGAAGCGCTGCAGCTCGTCGGTCCGAACGGGCGAACGTGGCAGGGTGCAGCCGCAATCGAGCAGCTCTTGAACGTGCTGCCCAGGGGCAAGGTGGTCGCGTGGATCTTCAAGATTCCATTCGTACGCGCGATCGCCGACCGCTTCTACAAATGGTTCGCCCGCAACCGCTATCGCCTCGGCTGCGGAGAACATTGTCAGTCGCGCCCGCTCGACGTTGTCTTCCACGACAACTGAGCGCTCAACGTCGACGCCCACTCGTCGACCAGAGCGAGCTCGCGGTCATCCAGTTCCTCCTCCGATGACTCCACGTCGCCAGCCGTCCCACCGGCGGCGCTCGCGACGCGCTGTGCCGTCGAGATCCACGCGCCGCGCTGCAACCACTCGCCGACGGTCCTCATCATGAGCTGGTCGAGGACCGTCGCCGGCCGGTCGTATGTCTGGATCTCGAATCGCGTTGCCCCGCCCCGCGGCTCGACGAGAAACCGGACCGCGCCGGCGAGCGGGTGCCCGGCGACGGTCAGCAGCGTGAGCCGCCGGTCCATCACTTCTACGACCCGTACCTGGACTTCGCCGCGGATCGGGAGCTCCAGTGTGAGCGTGTCACCTTCTTCGACCGGCCGGTTGCCGTCGACTCCCGCCTTCACCGTGACCGCGGGTCGAAGCACGTCGGCAACGTGCCTCCGCAGGTAATCGAACAAGCCGTCGGCATCCAGCGAGCTGCCGCGGATCTCGATCCAGAATCGCTTTCGCGTGAGCGTCCCGACGCCGTCCGACGGCAGTTGTTCGGGCTGCTCTTCCGCGAGACGCCGCACCATCTCGTCGAGCGGCGTCGGCGCGACCGCGAACCCTTCGGTGAGCGCGTTCGGCGTGCCCGGGGCGATGACGTTGCCGTCTTGCAACATCTTCAATTGTTCTTCGCTGAACGGCGCGTCGATCCCCACCGCTTCGAGCGCGCGGAGTCCCCACGATGCGACGAGCTCCGGTAGCGGGACCTGCACGGCGGGCCGACCGGTAACGTCACGGAGGCGCCGCACCAGATCGTTCTGAGAAGTCACTTCGGTGCCGGCAACATCGAGCGTGCGGCAGCGGAGGTCGTCCCGCTCGACGGCAGCAACGAGCGCTGCCGCGAGATCCTCGTGCCAGATCGGCTGGAAGGGCTGGTTGCCGTCGCCGATTCTCGGCACCGCCGGAAGCGTCCGCACCATCTGAAGCAGGACCGAGCCGTGTGCGTCGCCCGGACCGAACACTGCTCCGGGGCGAATCACGAGCCAGTCGCGCGTGAACGCTCGCACCACGTCTTCGCCCACGAGCTTCGATCGGTGATACGCCGACGTTCCGCGCTCCGCGCCCAGCGACGAGACGTAGATCACCTTTCGCACACCGGCGCGCTCGGCCTCGAGCACGACGTAACGCGTGCCGTCGATGTTCACTTTCTGGAACGTTCGATCGGGCGGGGTTTCCGATGCGATGCCGGCGACGTGCAACACGACGTCGCAGTCCTTGGCGGCGCCGCGAATCGACTCCTCGTCCGCCACGTCCCCGGACCACCCCTCGACGCCGGCGGGCCACCAGCGCTGGTCCCGGCCGGCGTGCCGCGAGAGCACGCGTACGTCGTGGCCGCGGTCGGATAGCGCGCGCACGGTCGATTCGCCTATGACACCTGTCCCGCCGGTCACCAACACGCGCATGCAAGCCTTTGCCGTGATTGTCGTTGCGCTGACACGGGCAGGTTGAATGCCACGACGACGCGCTGTTACATGGCCGTCTCATGTGTCGTCTTCGCTGTGCCCGGCTGTATGGCGCGAGGCGCGCCATTCCTCCACGCCCATTCGATGCATTTTCGCAAGACGTTCGCCCTTCTCGTCGTCGCGGCGGCGTGTTCACACGCCGGCACGCGGACCGTGACGCTCGGCGCCGCTGGCCCGTTCAGTCAGGCGTACGGCCTGGCCAATAAGCAGGGCATCGAGCTCGCGGTCGACGAGATCAATGCCGATCCCGAGTGGTCGCGAAATCACCGGCTCGAGATCAGTTTTGCCGATGACTCGGGCAATGGCGCGCGCGCGAGCGCCATCGCGCAGAGCTTCGTCGACGATCCGCGCGTCGTCGCCGTCGTCGGCCACGTCAACTCCGGCGCGATGGTGTCCGCCGCGCACGTCTACGACGGCAATCTCGCGGCGGTCGCGACGACGGCCACGTCGCCCGCGCTCACCGGGATCTCGCACTGGACCTTCCGCGTGATTCCGAGCGACTCGTCCAACGCGATCACGATCGCCCGCTTCGTCAACGGGCTCGGTCGCAAGCGGGCCGCGGTCCTGTACGAGAACAACGCCTACGGGCGCGGGCTCGCCGAGAATTTTCGAAAGAGCTTCGTCGGTGACGTGATCACCGTCGATCCGATCGGCGAGGGCGGGCAGCAGAACTTCGAGCCGTACGTCACGTGGTTCAAGCGTGAAAAGCCCGACGTCGTCTTCGTCGCCGGCACCGACGTGTCGGGACTGGCCTTCCTCAAGGAAGTGCGGCGGCAGCAGCTCGACGTCGATCTCGTCGGCGGCGATGGCTGGCAGACGGTCGCGTGGAGTCCACTCGCCGAGGGCGCCTACGTGGGCGCACCGTTCAGCGCGCAGGACCCGCGCGCCGAAGTGCAGGCATTCGTGGCAGCATATACCAGGAAGTTCAACGTGACGCCGGACGGGAACGCGGCGCTGGCCTACGACGCGACGAAACTCCTCGCCCATGCCATCGAAGCGGTGGGCCCGGACCGCGAGAAGATTCGCGACTACCTGGCGTCCCTCAATGATTCGAACGCCTACCGGGGAGTGACCGGCTCGATCCGGTTCCGGCCGGACGGCGATCCGGTCGGTAAAGGGATCGTGATGACGCGAGTGCACGACGGCGCGCTCCGCGTCAACGGAGGGGCCACACAGTGATCCTCCTCGAGCGGTTCGAGCTCAACTCCATCCGCGGTCGCTTGTGGGCCGGGTTCGGCGCGCTGGTCGCGCTGCTGATCCTGGCCGGCGTGATGGCCCGACGCTCGTTCGCCGGGATCTCCGACACGATCTCGACGTCGCTCACCGAAGTGCAATCCGAAGCGCAGCTCGCCAGCCAGTTGTCGGCCGACGTCGCCAAGACCATCGACGCAGGTGCGCGATACATCGATTCGCGCGATACGACCGCGGAGTCGATCTTCCGGCGATTCGGCTGGGCCGCGCACGACATCCAGCGCCAGATGAACGACCGGCCCAACCAGACCGCGGCCGAAGTGGCGACGGTGGCCACGATTGACGGCCGCCTGTCTGAGATGGAGGTCGATTACGCGCTGGCCCACCGCCTGGTCGACCTCGGCCGGGTCGACGAAGCACGACAGGTCACGGCGCGGACCCGCGGCGCGATCGATGATCTGCTGAACGACATCGCGCGGCTCGGCAAGCTCAAGGCCGACAAGCTCGCCGGCGCGAAGGCCGATCTGGCCAACGAAGCCGACCGACGCGCCACGTGGTTGATCGCGCTGATCGGACTCGCCGTCGTGCTCGGCGTGCTCGTGGTATTCTACACCGTGCGACACATCGGCGAACCGCTCGACGCGCTCGTGCAGCACGCTACCCGATTGAGCGAAGGCGATCTGACGAGTCGCGCCCGAAGCCGAATGCCCGGAGAGTTCAGCATTCTCGCATCGGCCATGAACCAGACCGGCGAGTCGCTGTCACGCGTCGTCGCGATCGCGGCGCGCACCGCCGACGAGGTGTCGAGCTCCGCGCACGACCTCGCGTCGGTCTCGGAGCAGATCTCCCTCTCGGCGAGTCAGATGGCCAGTGCGATGACCGAGGTCTCGCACGGCGCCGAGGCACAGGTCCAGAAGCTCCGGTCGGTCGACGACACGCTGTTGGCGGTTCGCGAAGCGGCCGACGGCGTACAGCAACGGTCGACCGAAGTCACGGCGCTCGCGCGCAGCATCGAGGGCACGGCCCAGGCGAAGCGCATCGAGATCGACCGCGCACTCGGTATCCTCGTCGAAATCAAGCACAGCGTCGAGCGCGCGGCCGGCGAAATCAGCGCGCTCAACACCACGGTCACGGACATCAACAAGTTCGTGGCGTCGGTCAGCCAGATCGCCGACCAGACGAATCTCCTCGCCCTCAACGCCGCGATCGAGGCCGCGCGCGCCGGCGACGCCGGCCGCGGCTTCGCCGTCGTCGCCGACGAAGTCCGCAAGCTGGCCGAGCAGTCACAGCGCGCGGCCGACGACATCGTGCAGATGACCGGCGTCGTCACGTCGCGGGTGACGTCGAGCGCCCGCGCCATGGAGGCGAGCGCCGGTCGTGTCGGTGAAATCGAGCGCGTGTCGCGCGACATCGACGGCGCGCTGCGGACGATCAGCGACGCCGCCGAGCGCACGCGCGTCGCCGCGGTCGGCGTCGCCGATGCCGCGAACGCGAATGCCGCCGCCGTCACCACCGCGGCCGGCAACCTCGAGTCGATCGCCAAGACCGCGGAGGGCCACGCCGCCGCCGCCGAACAGGTGAACGCGTCGACGCAGGAGCAGAGCGCCGCCTGTGAGCAGATGACGTCCGCCTCCAACGTGCTGCTTGCCGGATCGACGCAGCTCAGGCAGCTCGTCGGCGGGCTGCGAACCGCCTGACGTCGTCGGCGCAAACCATGTTTGCGCCGTCGACGTTCCGCGCATTGCTCACTGCTGGCAGCGCGCCTTCGGGTCTCCGACCGGATGGTCGACCTTCGGCCGGTGGTCGAGGTTCGCGACGTAGCTGCCCAGCGTGTACATGAAATTCCCGATCTTCGCCATGTGCGGATAGTCGATGTACTCCGGCTCGTCCGTCACCTGGTGGTAGTCGCCGTGTAGCCCCGTCGTCACGAACACGATCGGAATGCCGTACCGCGCGTAGTTGAAGTGATCGCTGCGGCAGTAGATGTTCTCCGGGTGGCCGTTCGCGTCGAACTGATAATCGAACACGAACGGCGTCGCCTGCTTCTTGTTCAACTGCTCGACGATGTCGCCGAGCTCCGTCGAGACGCGCCGCGAGCCGACGAGCTGCAGGTAGGTCGGGCCGCCTTCCATCAGATCGCGCGCCGCGCCGCGACCCACCATGTCCATGTTGAGCTGCGCGACGATCGAATCGCGCGGCACCGGTGGATGATCGGTGATGTACTGCGAGCCCCAGAGTCCCTTCTCCTCGCCGACGTGCCACACGAACAGCATCGAGCGTTTCGTGCTCGGCTTCTCCTTCGCGAACCGCTCGGCGATCTCGAGCAGCGTCACCGTGCCCGACCCGTCGTCGTCGGCGCCGTTGTTGATCGAATCCGGACGGATTCCCCCGTTCACCTTGCGAACGCTGTCCAGGTTGACGTGAATGGCAGTGAGCTGCGCGTTGAGCGAATCGAGGTGCGCTTTCTGCGCCGGCGTGGCGTCGCTGCAGTTGGTGCGCAGCCTGCCCCCGCAGATGTGATTCTCGAGATCATACAGCGCGATGCGCTCGCGTATCGGATACGCCGCCTGGTTGTAGAGGTGCAGCGAGTCGTGATCGATCGGCGGACCTTGCCGGATGCCAATGTGGTCGTTGTGCGCGCCCATCGCGACCCACTCGTCCTTGAGCTTTGGATCGTGGCCGCGGTATGCGGCCACGACGTTCCGCGCGGGCGCGTCGGTCTCGATGAACTTGAGGTTCACGGTGATCGTCTTTCCGGTGGCACCTTTCTGGACGGCGTCGAGCGAGCCGCCGAGCAATTGCTCGGCCGCTTGTCGCGTCATGGTGATCGACGGGGCCGTCGCCGGATCGGACGCTTCCGGCTTGAGCTGCACCGCGCCCTCACGCGGATGCATCGCGTTCTCGACGATCGCCGGTGCCAGCTCGTCGGCCACGAAGATCGTCGCCGCGCCGAGCTCGGGACCGCCGCCGCGCCCAAAACCACCGCGCCCGCCGCGACCGCCGCCGCGCCCGGCCGAGACGGGCTGGCGGACGAGCACGATCCGACCTTGCGCTTGCTGCTCGGGGAGCGATGGCTCGGACGCGCCGAGCGTTCCACCGTAGGTCACGGGTGAACTCGGAATCGCCGCGATGTTTCCGCGGCCCGCCGTGGCAACGAAATCCGTGCCCGCGTGGAGCGTCACGCCGTCCGCGGTGATCGTCGAGCTTGGATCGAGCGACCGGCGGATCACCGGCACGCTCTGGAAGTAGGTGCCGTTGTCGCCCATCGGCTCCAGGCCGAGCGCCTTGAGCTGGTCCGCGATGTAGTTGGTCGCGCGAACGTGCCCTCGCGTGCCGGTTTCGCGCCCTTCCATCGAATCGGCCGCGTAGATATAGAGCCTCGTCTCGAGGTCCCTGGCCGTGATTGCGGCGGCGGTCGGCGCGGGAGCGTGTGTCCTGGGTTGCGTCTTGGGGTTTTGGGCGCTGAGCGCCAGCGGGGCGAGTGCCAAGGCAGCCCCGGCAAGCAAAGGAGAGAGTCGGATCACGACGATACCTGTCCGTTGAAGACTGAAGAGTGGGTACGGACGAATGATTCACCCGGTGTACGCGCGCCGCCACGGCCCCGCTGCACCGAGGCATTGCGGCGTATCACCGGACCGTCGAGCTTCGAGATGCTCCACGGCACTTTTCGCCTCACACTCGCCTACGCACCATGCGCATCGAGACTCTCGCGATCCACGCCGGCCACGATGTCGATCCGGCGACGGCGGCGGTAACGCCACCCATTTACCTGAGTACGACCTTCGCGCGTGAGGCCGACGGGAGCTACCGCGCCGGCTATGTCTATTCACGCGACACCAACCCGAACCGCGCCGCCCTCGAGCGGTGCCTGGCGGCGCTCGAGGGCGGCGCCGCGGCAGCCGCGTTCTCCTCCGGCTCGGCGGCCACGATGACCCTGCTCCAGGCTCTCGGCGCCGGATCGCATGCGATCGTGCCGGACGACGCGTACTACGGCACGCGCAAGCTGGCTCGCGACATCTTTGGGCCATGGGGCCTCGAGGTCAGCCTCGTCGACATGACGGATCTCGCCGCAGTCGAGCGCGCCATGCGGCCCAACACGAAGCTGGTCTGGATCGAGACGCCGTCGAACCCTTTGCTCCGCGTCACTGATATCGCCGCCGTCGCCGAGATCGCGCATCGCGGCGGGGCGATCTGCGCCGTGGACAACACGTGGGCAACCCCGGTTTTGCAGCGGCCCTTCGAGCTCGGCGCCGATGTGTCGATGCACTCCACCACGAAATACCTCGGCGGGCACAGTGATGTGCTGAGCGGCGCGCTGGTCGTGCGCGAGCGCGGCGAGCTGTTCGAGCGCATTTGCTTCGTCCAATCCGGTGGCGGGGCCGTGCCTTCACCGTTCGATTGCTGGCTGATCCTGCGCGGAGTTCGGACGCTCCCGGTGCGCGTGCACGCGCAGACAGCCAGCGCCGCGGCACTGGCGGAGTTTCTCGAGAAGCATGCCGTGGTCGAGGCGGTGCACTACCCCGGCCTCGCATCGCACAGTGCGCACGACGTCGCGGCGCGCCAGATGTCGGCCTTTGGCGGCATGCTGTCCGTTCAGGCCGGAAAGGATCGGCAGGAGTCACTGGCCATCGCCGGGCGGCTGCGTGTCTTCACCCAGGCCACGAGCCTCGGTGGCACCGAGAGCCTCGTCGAGCATCGGGCCTCGGTCGAAGGCCCCAACACGCGTGCACCCGAAAACCTTCTGCGAGTATCGGTCGGCCTCGAGCACATCGACGATCTGAAGGAAGACTTCGACCAGGCGCTTCGCGGCTGATGTCGACGGCAGTCCTGCTCCTCAGCGGAGGCCTGGACTCGACGACGCTGCTCGCCCATGCACTGCACGAGGGCTTCGATGTCTACGCCATGACCTTTCGCTACGGGCAGCGACACGCCAGCGAGATCGAGGCGGCGCGGCGCGTAGCCGCGCACTTCCCCGTGCGCGACCACGTGATCGTGGACATCGATCTGCGGACCTTTGGCGGTTCGGCACTGACGAGCGACGTCGCCGTGCCGAAGGATCGCGCCACCGCCGACATGGCGATCGGGATTCCCATCACGTACGTGCCGGCGCGCAACACGATCTTCTTGTCGTTCGCGCTGGCGTGGGCCGAGGTGCTCGCGGCCGGCGACATCTTCATCGGCGTGAACGCGCTCGACTACTCGGGCTACCCCGACTGCCGGCCGGAGTACATCGCCGCGTACGAGCGCATGGCAAACCTCGCCACCCGCGGCGGCGTGGAAGGCACCAATCCGACCCGAATCCGTGCGCCCCTGATCGATCTCGCCAAGGCCCAGATCATCCGGCTCGGACTCGAGCTCGGCGTCGACTACGCGATCACCCAGAGCTGCTACGATCCGGATCCGAGCGGCGCCGCGTGCGGTCGCTGTGACGCATGCGCGTTGAGACTGAAAGGATTCGCCGAGGCCGGCATACGCGATCCCGCGCGATACGTTTAGTGGGGAGCCACGAACGCGAAGCTTTGATTCAAGCTTGATCGAGGAACGTGTACACCGTCAAAGAGATCTTCTACACGCTTCAGGGTGAAGGCGCGAATTCCGGCCGGCCGGCAGTGTTCTGCCGTTTTTCCGGCTGCAACCTGTGGACGGGCCGTGAGGCCGATCGGGCTACGGCAGTGTGCGACTTTTGCGACACCGACTTCGTTGGCGTCGGTCCCGACGGCGGCAAGTTCGCCACGGCGGAGTCGCTGGCGGATGCGATCGCGTCGCGTTGGCCGGCCAACGATTCGTCGCGTCGATTCGTCGTGTGCACCGGCGGCGAGCCGCTCCTGCAGCTCGACGCTCCGGCGGTGGATGCGCTCCATGCGCGCGGATTCAAAGTCGCCGTCGAAACCAACGGCACGCAGCAGCCGCCGGCGGAACTCGACTGGATCTGCGTGAGCCCCAAAGCGCGCGCGCCACTCGTGCTGCGCCACGGCAACGAGCTCAAGCTGGTGTTCCCCCAGCCCGACCTCGATCCTGCTTCGTTCGAGGATCTCGACTTTAGTGAATTTTTTTTACAACCCATGGACGGGCCGGCATTGGCCGAGAATACGCGACGGGCAGTGGCGTATTGTCTCGAGCACCCGCGTTGGCGCTTAAGCGTGCAGGTGCATAAGGCGCTTGGAGTTCGATAGGCGAAGGCGTCAAGCGGCGTCACGGCTTCGCTGGCGTGACCCACCGCACAGCACCTTCATCCGCCAAACGCAAAGTTGACCCCGTCGCAAATCGGGACTAAACTGGCCAGCGAGCTTAGCCGCTGCCCGTTGCCCCGTAACGGCTTAGTGCGTCGAAAGGCTGACTCGACGATTCACGGAATCGTTGCCAGCCTTCCGTTTCGATTCACAGCCCGAGATGCCACGGATGAGATTCTCTTCGCCCGTTCTCCGATCGAGCGTCGTCATCGCCCTTTGCGCGGTGGCGACCGTTGCCGTTTCCGCTCGGCCGGCGCGGGCTCAGGATGGCTCCGACAAGCACGAAAGCTCGGACAAACCATTCGCCGCGTACTCCGCATCCGCGCAGACGCTGCGCGACTCCATCGTTGCGGTGGCTCGGGCGCAGATCGGCACACGTTACCGCACCGGCGGCGAATCGCCGAAAAAGGGATTCGACTGCAGCGGCCTCGTGCAATACGTGATGTCCGCGCTCGACCTCTCGGTCCCGCGCACCGCCCGCCTGCAGGCCAAAACGGGCTTGGCGCTCGGTCGTGATACGAGCCAACTCCTGCCCGGCGACCTGCTCACGTTCGGGAAAGGCAAGAAGGGAAAGATCAGCCATGTCGGCATCTACGTGGGCGATGGGCGCTACGTGCACGCCAGCAGCGTCGCTGGCCACGTGATCGAGAGCTCGATCGACCGGCCCTATTCGCCGCTGATCAGGATCTGGCGGGGCGCGAGACGCATCCTCACGCTCGACGACAGCGCGTCGGCAGCGGCCACCGCCCGACAGGTCAAGGGCGGACAGTAAGCGACCTCACGGTCGCTTTCTTTTTTCGAGCTCGCCGCTCCGGCTCACCCGCACGCCGCTCCGCGGAAAGTCGAGACGACTCAGCGAATCGACCAGTCGCCAGGCGCGGTTCGTCGAATCTGGCAGGAGCACGCCGGGCCAACGCTGCATCGTCGACCGGAGCTCGGCGGCGCCGACGTGTCGCGGCGCGTCGATCGTAGCGCACACCACCGCGGCACGGTCGGTCGGCGGCCGCAATTTGAACGGCCCGTATGTGAGCAGATTGCCGAGCGAGTAGAGTACGAGCCGGTCGCCGCGCCACTCCGCCGCGCGCAGTACGTGTGGACCATGCCCGACGACGAGCGTGGCGCCCCCGACCATCGCTGCATTCGCGAACGCGACCGGGTTCCCGCGATTCATGTTCAGAAAACGCTCGTTGGCGTTGCGCGTCCGCTGGGCCTTGGGACCCTCGGCGCCGAGGTGCATCGTCACGATCACGGTGCCGTACTGGCGCGCCGCGCGCCGGACGCGGCGGCGCACCGCCGCGAGATCGCGCGCATCGGGGGCTGCCGTGTCGGTGTGAAAACCGAGCACAGCGATTGTGTCGCCCGATGGCAGCGGCACGATCGCGGGCAGCGTGTCCGCACCGGTCACGTAGATGCCCGCCGCCTGGAGGGCGACCACGGTGGCGGCGCGGCCGGCATCGCCGGCATCGCGCGAGTGGTTGTTCGCCACGTTGGCGACGATGATCGTGCTGCTGTCGATGGCGCGTCGAAGCGCCTCCGCCGTGTTCGGCGGCTGGCGGAAGGCGAAGCAGCTGGTCGAGTGCCGATCGCACTTTGGTGGTGCCGGACCTTCGCCGATCGCACCTTCGAGATTGATCAGCGCCACGTCCGCGCCGGCGAAGAATGGCCGGAGCGCCGGTGCCAGACTGTCGGGATCGGGCCGGAGCGAGTAGAAACGCCACAGGGTGTCTGCTCCCGCCCGCGCCCAGTCCATGTCGAGGTTGGTTCCCAACGTCACGTCGCCGCCGGCGCATACACGAACGGGCGCGGCCGAGCCCGTCCGCTGCGCGAGGTCGGTCGACGGAGCGATCGCCACGAAAAGGAGCGCCGCGAAGAGGAGCGCCACGATGGAACGCATGATCAGTCGTTCCGATCCACAGGACGGTTCACGTCAACCTATTTCCCGCTCACAATGTCTCACAGGGGTTGAAACCCGTTCGAGGTCCGTTCCGTCAGGATGTCCGGTTGTGGGACATCCAGTCCCATAGGCGAGCAACACTGGGCGGGCGACCGCTCGCCGCAGGCCAGATAAGTATCTGCAGGTCTTGCATTTAGAGTGTGCTCGAGCGCGGCATGGTCCTTCCCTTCGGCTTACCGTCGGAACAGGCCATCTCCCACTCGCTCTCATTGCACGAGACGTCACTTTGGACATCAAGCGCGAACCACCGAAAAAGACCAAGAAGATCATCGCGTACGGCGCCGGCCTCATCGGCATCGTTGCCGTGTCGATCGGCATCAGCAGGTTGAAGCCGGCGGCCCCGCCCGTCGAACGCGGAACGCTGTGGATCGACACGGTGAAACGCGGCACGATGACGCGTGACGTCAACGCGCCCGGTACGCTCGAGCCCGAGTACGTCCGGAACATCGCCGCCCTCACGAGCGGACGCGTCGAAGAGCTGCCCATCAAACCCGGCGTGAACGTCACGACGAACACGGTGCTGGTCGTGATGAGCAGCCCGGACGAGGACATCAAGGAGCTGCAGGACGAGCAGCAGCTCAACCAGGCGGTCGGGAATCTGGCGACCCTCAAGACCACGCTCCATCAGCAGATCCTCGCGCAGCAGAGCGTCGTGGCGACCGTGCGGACGCAGTACAACAACGCCGTGCGCACCGCCGACGTGCAGGATTCGCTCGCCAAGAAGAATCTGTCGTCGAAGAACGACGTGGCCGCGGCGCACGATGCGATCGTGGAATACAAGCAGCGAATGGACATCGAGCAGCGCCGCCTCGACGACATGCAGAAGTCCGAGCAGGAGCAGATCCAGCTCAACCAGGAGCAGATCGAGGGTCTCAAGCGGATCCTTGCTGACCAGCGCAAACGAGTCGCCTCGATGCGTGTCACCTCTCCCGAGAGTGGCCTGCTGCAAATGCTCGGCAACCCGCCGCTGGAGCTCGGCCAATACGTCAACGCCGGGACGCTCCTCGCGCGCGTCGTGCAGCCGGGCAAGCTCAAGGCGGTGCTGCGCGTGCCCGAAACGCAGGCTGTCGACATCGTACCCGGACTGCCGGCCACGATCGACCTCCACAACAACACGGTCGTGAAGGGACGCGTCACGCGCACCGACCCGTCGTCGGTCGCCGGGACGGTGACCGTCGAGGTCTCGATCGAAGACTCGCTGCCGGCCGGAACGCGCTCGGATCTCGCCGTCGACGGAACGATCCAGCTCGAGCGCCTGAACGACGTGCTGTACATGGCGCGCCCCGGCTTCGGCCAGGCCAACAGCTCGGTCGGCATCTTCAAGGTTCTGCCGAACAAGGGCGACGCGGTCCGCGTGACCGTGCAGCTGGGCCGCGCTTCGGTGAACACGATCGAGATCAAGGGTGGCTTGCAGGTCGGTGACAGCGTCATCGTCTCCGACATGACGCCCTTCGACAACACCAATCGAGTCAGAATCAAGTAACCCGCCCCGTTTAACCTCAGCCCCCCGACCAATGGCCACAGAGTCCGCATCCTCCTCGCCTGCAGCATTCTCCGCGTCCGGCGCGAACGGCAACCAGGCGTTGATTCGCCTGTCGGGGATCAAGAAGGTCTTCTACACCGATGAGGTGGAGACGCATGCGCTCCAGGACATTCACCTCGAGGTTGCACCGGGCGAATACGTGGCGATCGCCGGACCATCGGGCTGCGGAAAGACGACGCTGTTGTCGATTCTCGGGCTGCTGGACACTCCATCGGACGGCGAGTACACGCTCGCCGGGGAGCCCGTTGCGCAGCTCACGCCGTCGCAGCGCGCCCGCATCCGCAATCGGCAGATCGGATTCATCTTCCAGGCGTTCAATCTGATCGGCGACCTCACGGTGTACGAGAACGTCGAGTTGCCCCTCACGTATCGCGGCATGTCGGCCGCGGAACGCAAGCAGCGTGTCACCGACGCGCTCGAGCGCGTGGGGATGAGCCACCGCATGAAGCATTATCCGGCGCAGCTCTCGGGCGGTCAGCAGCAGCGCGTCGCCGTGGCACGCGCCGTGGCGGGCGACCCGCTCATCCTCCTGGCCGACGAGCCGACGGGCAACCTCGACTCGACGAACGGCGAAGCGGTGATGGAGCTGCTCCGCGAGCTGCATCGCGGCGGCGCGACGATCTGCATGGTCACGCACGACCCGCGCTACGCCGCCCACGCCGATCGCTCGGTGCACCTGTTCGACGGCCGCGTTGTCGAGGAGCGTCGCGGCGAGAACGTCGGGCTGTAGGCGATCGACGGGTAAATGATCCAAGCCCCGCCGGCGACCGATCATCGCCGGCGGCCGCGAGCTCCGCCACAATCGAACGGCAAGAGTGCCCCGCTCATGGGGCGGGCCGGAGGCTTACCCAGGCTCACCCCGGGCGGCATCGCCCTCACGCACCAGGCATGACGCGGACCTCGTCATTGGTCAGCGCACCGCGCTCCGAGTTAACTTGCGGATCATTATGACTCTCTTCTCTAAGCCCAAGACCGTCAGCCGCGACGCCCCGCCCGCTCCGATCATCGGGCCACTGATCTCGCTGCACGGCCTCGAGAAAGTGTTCGAGACGGCGGCTGGTCGCACGTTCGTGCTTCGTCGCATCACCGGCGACATCCAGCCGGGAGAGTTCGTGTCGATCATGGGCCCGTCGGGCGCCGGCAAGTCGACGCTCCTCTCGATCCTCGGCATGCTCGACAGCGCGTGGACGGGCGAGTTCTTCTTCCTCGGCCAGCCGGTGCACGCGATGGCGCACAAACACCGCGTGGCGCTCAACAAGGAGCACATCGGGTTCGTGTTCCAGCAGTACCATCTGATCGACGATCTCACCGTCGCCGAAAACCTGGACATTCCCCTGTCGTACCGGAACGTACGCAAGTCGGAGCGCGAGGCGATCGTGGCCGACACGCTCGACCGGTTCGGGATCGTCGGAAAGAAGGATCTCTATCCACGACAGCTCTCCGGCGGACAGCAGCAGCTCGTCGGCGTGGCGCGCGCCGTCATCGCGCGGCCCAAGCTGATCCTCGCCGATGAGCCGACGGGCAACTTGCACTCGAGTCAGGGCCGCGAGATCATGGAGCTGTTCAAGAAATTGAATAGCGAAGGCACGACGATCATCCAGGTGACGCACTCGGAGGAGAACGCGAAGTTCGGCAATCGCATCATCGAGTTGCGCGACGGCTGGATCACGGGATCGGAAGGGCCGGCGACGCGCGGGTAGACAGCGCCTCGCGCAAAGCGGCCGCGCGCTATCTTCTTCTCCCGCATGACGACCCCGCACATCCTCGTCGCCGACGACCAGACGGACGTCCTCGAGGCGCTCAAGCTGCTCCTCAAGGGCAACGGCTTCGACGCCGACACCGTCACGTCGCCCGCCGCGGCGCTGGCAGCGCTCGAGCGCCGCGACTACGACGCGATGCTGCTCGACATGAACTACACGCGCGACACGACGTCGGGAAAGGAAGGCCTGGACATCCTGTCGACGCTGCAGCAGCTCGAGCCGACGATGCCGGTGATCGTGATGACCGCCTGGGGCAGCATCGACAACGCCGTCGAGGCCATGCGGCGCGGCGCGCGCGACTACGTCGAGAAGCCGTGGGACAACGCGCGGCTGGTGTCGATCCTCGCCACGCAGGTCGAGCTGGGCCGCGCGCTGCGACGCGCGCAGCGACTCGAGTCGGAGAACAAGCTCCTTCGGCGCGACCACCTGCCGCAGATGATCGCCGAATCGCCGAAGATGCAGCCGATCCTCCAGTTGATGGAGCGTGTGGGTCCGTCCGACGCGAACGTGCTGATCACGGGCGAGCATGGCACGGGCAAGGAGCTCGTCGCGCAGTGGCTGCACGCGTCCTCGCCGCGCAGCGCGCGCTCCTTCATCGCCGTCAACATGGGCGGCTTGTCGGAGGGCCTGTTCGAGAGCGAGCTGTTCGGCCACGTCAAGGGCGCGTTCACCGACGCGAAGACCGATCGCGTCGGCCGGTTCGAGCTCGCCGAGAGCGGCACGCTCTTCCTCGACGAGATCGGGACCGTGCCGCTGTCGCTCCAGGCCAAGCTGCTTCGTGTGCTGCAGACCGGCGACGTGGAGCGGGTCGGCTCGTCCAAGGCCCGCCACGTCGACGTGCGGGTGATCTCGGCGACCAACGCCAACCTGCAGCAGGAAGTGAGCGAGGGGCGCTTCCGCGAGGACCTGCTGTTTCGCCTCAATACGATCGAGGTCCATCTGCCGCCGCTGCGCGACCGGCGCGAGGACATCGCGCCGCTGGCGATGCACTTTCTGCGGCGGCACGCGGCCCGCTACCGCAAGCCGCTCGCCGGCTTCGACGCCGGAGCGATGCAGGCGCTGCTGGCGCACCCGTGGCCGGGCAACATCCGCGAGCTCGATCACGTCATCGAACGCGCGGTCCTGCTCGCGCCCGGCGAGCAGCTGCGCGCCGCCGATCTCGGCCTGCGCGGCGGATCGGGCGCCGCGCCGCGACTCGAGGATCTGCCGCTCGAGGACGTAGAGAAGCTGCTCATTCAAAAAGCCTTGTCACGCTACGACGGCAACGTGAGTCGCGCCGCACAGGCTCTGGGGCTCTCGCGCAGCGCGTTATACCGCCGGATCGCCAGCCATGGCCTCTGAGCGGGCCGCGGGCCCGGCCCGCGCCCCGCACCACGAGCGACTGGTCTTCCGCCTGGCGCTGCTCGGCGGCCTGCCCGCGGTGGTGATCACGCTCGCGTTGTTGTGGCGTGGCGGGTACAGCGGCAAAGTCCAGTGGACGCTCGGCGTCGTGGCCGTCGGCGCCTGGCTCATCGCCGCGGCCGTCGTCCGCGAGCACGTGATCCGCCCGCTGCAGACGCTGTCGAACATGCTCGCCGCGCTGCGCGAAGGCGACTACTCGATCCGGGCCCGCGGCGCGGACCGCGACGACGCCCTCGGCCTCGCCTTCCTCGAGGCCAACCTGCTCGGCGAGACGATCCGCACGCAGCGGCTCGGCGCGATGGAAGCGACGGCGCTCCTTCGCACGGTGATGGCCGAGATCGACGTCGCGGTGTTCGCGTTCGATCACGCCGACCGCGTGCGGCTCGTGAATCGGGCCGGCGAACGGCTGCTCGCCCAACCGGCGGAGCGGCTGCTCGGCAGAACCGCCGAGCAGGTGGGGTTGGCCGACGGGCTGGTCGGCCCCTCCCCGCGCACCATGGACGTCACGTTCCCGGGCGGCGCGGGGCGCTGGGAGGTGCGGCGCGGGATCTTTCGGCAGGATGGTCGACCGCACACGCTGCTCGTTCTGACGGACGTCACGAAATCTTTGCGCGAGGAGGAGCTGCAGGCCTGGCAGCGTCTCGTCCGCGTGTTGAGCCACGAGATCAACAACTCGCTGGCGCCGATCAAATCCATCACCGGCAGCCTTCTGTCGCTGCTCGAGCGGCCCGCGGTCAAGCCCGACCTGGACGACCTGCGCCGGGGACTGACCGTGATCGGTGGACGGTCGGAAGCGCTGGTGCGGTTCATGTCGGCCTACGCCCGGCTGGCCAAGCTGCCCGCGCCGCACAAGGCGCCACTCGACGTGGGCACGTGGGTACGGCGTGTCGCGGCACTCGAGACGAGGCTGCCCGTGCGCGTCGTGCCGGGGCCGGCGACCATGCTCGACGCCGACGGCGATCAGCTCGACCAGCTGCTGATCAACCTCGTGCGGAACGCGGTCGATGCGTCGCTCGACATGAATGGCGGAGTCAGTCTCCGGTGGACACGTCAGAATGACACGCTTCTGCTGATGGTCGAAGACGAGGGCCCGGGACTGGCGAGCGCGGCGAACCTGTTCGTCCCCTTCTTCACGACCAAGCCGGAGGGCTCGGGCATCGGTCTGGTGCTGTCGCGACAGATCGCCGAGGCACACGGCGGCAGCCTGTCGCTCGAGAATCGAGCGACGGCACGCGGATGTGTGGCGACGGTGCGACTGCCCACGGTGGAAGAACCGGCCTGAGCGGGTTCGTTCGCCCGGTTTTCCATCGGACACGTCGAATTTGGACCGGCAAAACTGTCAGGAAAAGAGCGGCACACTGTATGCTTGAGCACGTTGCCGGTGCCGCGACGAAGTCCGGTCGTTCGGAGGACCCTAGTCTTCCGCCCGCTGTCGTCCACGGGGGCAAGTCGAGGACGGACACGGAGAAGGGTCATGAGTCTGCGTATCGCAAAATCCCTGGTCGGCGCGACCGCGCTGTTGGCGATCGGCGCCTCGGTTGTGTTTGCACAAGACACGACGCGCGCCAGAAAGCCGACGTCGTCGCGCCGCATTCCGATCTCGAAGGAAGCGCCCGGCGAAGTGACGCGGCGCGTGGATACGGTCAACGTCTACCACACGGACACGCTGCGCGTGAACGTGGCGGGACCGGTAGTGCACGACACGGTGACGAACACCGTCACGCGCGTGGACACGGTGCAGCTTGCGCCGCGACCAGTGCCCGTCCGTCTGCCGAATGGGTTCTACTTTGGACTCGCCGGCGGCGTCAGCGCGCCAAACGGCGCGATCTTCACGCCGAACAGCGCGGGACCGACCGCGCAGCTGCAACTCGGCTGGCAGGGCGCCAAACAGCTGCTCGGCGTGCGTGGTGATGTGAACTGGGCCAAGCCCGGTGAGGATTCGAGATTCCAGGGCCTGCAGGCGGATCCCGACATCCTGAACTTCAGCGTTGACGCCAAGCTCCAACTGCCGTTCCTGACGCACACCTTCGGGCGCACGCACCGCTTCGGCATCTATGGCATCGGCGGCTACACGCACACGATGTTCAAGAATCTGCCGATGCGCGTCGACCGGGCGGGCGGCTGCACGATCCCCGATGGCGCGCTGTGCTTCGCAGGCGGCACCGGTGACTGGACGCACGAGAATGGCTGGAACGCCGGCGGCGGCGCCTCGCTGATGTGGGGCCGCTCGGAGCTGTTCATCGAGTCGCGCGTGCTTGCCTTCACGCCGTCCAACGCCCCGCAATCGCGGCAGATCCCGTTCGTGTTCGGCATGAACTGGTACTAATAAGAATTTGCTCATTCGGCGCCGCGGCGCGATCAGGCAGCTTGGGCGATCTTGCTCAGGCTGCCTGATGTATTTTCATCCCTCGCGCGGCGCGCGTGCCACGGCTGAGACGGCGTGCCATGCACGACGAACGCATCCGCTAGGATCGCGTATCGATGCTCGACGGCTCGTCCATTGGACCTTGTGACGGCACAGAGCCTGCTTCCAACACGGGGCGGTGCCGCGACGAAGTACGTCGACCGGGGATCTCGGTGTGGATGCGGCGCATCGAGTAATCCTCGCCCGGTAGCCGTCCGCGGGGGCAAGTCGAGGGACGGTGCAGAGGGAGGAGACCCATGTTGAATCGTAACGCATTATTGTTGTTTGCCGGCGCGGCGATGATCGCAGTTGGCGCCACGGCGGCGTCGGCCCAGGACACGACTACCAGCCGTCGCACGACATCGCAGCGGCGGATTCCCGTAAGCAAAGAATCGAGCGGTGAAGTGGCGCCGACCCCAACGGTTCGCGTCGACACGGTGACGGTGTACAAGACCGATACGTTGCAGGTTCAGGGTCGCGTCGACACGGTCACCAACACCGTGACCCGCACCGATACCGTCGTACAGAACGTTCCGATGGTCGTGCGTCAGATCGGCGGCCTGTATTTCGGCATCGCCGGCGGGACCAATCTGCCGGAAGGCGGCCTTCGCACCGTGAACAACGTCGGTGGAACGGGACAGCTGCAGCTCGGATGGCAGGGCGCGACCAGCCCGCTCGGGATTCGCGGCGACGTGCAGTACACGCAGTTCGCGGAAGCCGCGCCCTGGGCGAGCCTCGGCGCCAAGCCTGACGTATTCAACGGCAACCTCGACCTCAAGCTGCAGATCCCGATCATGCAGCACGTGTTCGGCACCTCCGTGTCGTTCTCGCCGTACCTGATCGGCGGTGGCAGCTACATCCGCTACCGGAACCTTCGTATGCAGCTCCAGGAAGGGACGCTGAACAACACGACGACCAATGCCTCGCTCGCCGGCTTCGACAGCGGCTGGCATGACGACTGGGGTTGGAACGCCGGCGGTGGTCTCGCCTGGCACATGGGCCGGCACGAGGTGTTCATCGAGTCGCGCCTCATCCAGTTCAACCGCGGTACGTCGTCCGTCAACGGTGTCGACTTCGAGACCGCGCGGCAGATCCCGATCGTGTTCGGCGTGAACTTCTTCTGATCGATCGGCACTTCAGTTCGAGGTCACGTCGACGCGGCAGGCTGGGCTTCACCGCCCAGCCTGCCGCGATTGGCATCGGACGGCACTTTGGAACAGATTTAGCGTAGGGTGAATGGTACGAAGCGCTTACTCGTTCAATCGCCCCTCGCGCTTCCAGCAGAGCCTCCCTATGAGCAGCATGAGCAGCATACGAATTCCCAAATGGGCTGGAGCTTTCGGAGCCGCGGCGATCCTGATCGGCGCGCCGCTGTGCTTGCACGCGCAGGACGGCCAGGCGTCGCAGACCGAGTCGGGGCGACGCCTCGCCGATCTGGACGATGATGGAGGCGGGCGTGGCGTCTACGCGTTCAAGTCGCGCTCGGACAGCCTGTCGTGGGCGCGGAGCCGCGCGCTCGCCGAGCGAGCCGGTGGCTTCCATCTCGTCGTGTCGCTCCAGGATCGCCACCTCTGGGCGATCATCGGCCGCGACACGGTGTTGAGTGCGCCGGTCGCCGTCGCCAAAGGCACGACCCTCGAGTACGGCAAGCGAGAATGGACGTTCGAGACGCCGCGTGGCGTCCGGACCGTGCTCGACAAAGAAGCCGATCCGATCTGGCAGCCGCCCGAGTGGCTCTACGCCGAGACGGCGCTCGAATATGGCCTCAAGCTTGGCCACCTGCAGAACGGCCAGCACATCAAGCTCTCGGACGGCCGAATTCTGACCATGCGCGACGGCGCAGCGGGCGTGATCGACCACGGCGATTTCGCCGAGCTGCCGACCGACGAGCATATCGTCTTCGACAACACGCTCTACGTGCCTCCGCTCGGCTCCAAGAATCGGCGGGTCGAGGGAGAGCTCGGCAAATACCGCCTCAATCTGGGCGAGGGCTACCTTCTCCACGGCACGCCATATAAGGAATCGATCGGCATGGCGGCTACGCACGGCTGCGTGCGCATGCGAGACGAAGACATCGAGTGGTTGTACGAGCACGTGCCGGTAGGCACGAAGGTGTACATCTACTGACCGTCACGGGGCGCGAGACGCCCGATGTGAGAAGTGAGAAGTGGAACAGGAGCAGCAAAGAGCCCCGCCAAGTTCGCGGGGCTTCTTTTTGGACCAGGCGACAGACACCGCTTCGCTGAGTCTCGCTCGGGCGTTGCTCGCTCCGCTCGCGCGAACGGGCAAGAGGTTAGCCGATGAGCGTCATGCGAGCGTCAGGCCGAGGCCCGCGGTGTGTGGAACCCCGATCGCGGGCGGTGAATCACTGCCGCAGGATCTGGGCTCTGATCTCGCCACCAGGATTGGTGGTCGTGTGGACGTTTACGTACGTGGCGCCGGCCAGAAGGAGCTTCTCGATCGAGTCGCCGTGAATGGCGGCGTTTCCAATGGCGGTGTTCGACGCGACGAGCGAAACAGTGCCCGTCGAGCTCCCACTCGTCGCGGTGTTCAAACCGACGATGGCCAAGCCGGCGGCGGCGTTATTGAAGTTCAGAATCACGCCGGCGGAATTGGTCGCGCCACCGACCACGAAGGGGCCATGGATGTGGGCGTTGTTGACGTTCGACGTGAGACCGGAGAACTGCAGCGTGTAGGTGAGCTGATGGGTGGACGTATCGAGCGTCGCCTGGAACGTCCCGCTCCCTGTCGGATTGCCGTTCAGCGTCGCCCCGAGCTCCCCAGCCGGGGTAAGCGTCGCGGCGAACGTCACGATCTTCGATACCGGTTGCGTCGTCTTGTCGCTGCCGCAGGCGACCGCCGTCACCGCAGCGGCCGCGATCGTGAGAACTGTCGCGCGAATATGCATGGAACGGGCTCCTCGTGGTGTGGTGGCGCGAGCACATCTCCCCCCCGCCGCTCAACGCCAAGCCAGTGTCACCGAGGAATCCAGGTCCGTCATGGCCGGTTCCGGCCGATACGGCGAAAACGGGCCACCGATTCTTGGTGGCCCGTTTCGCTACACGCAGGAAAACGCGGCGGCTTACCGCGGCGCGACCAGCCTGTCGCCGCCCGCGACGATCACGAACTCGTCGCGCCGGTTCTGGCTCCAGCAGCTTTCCTCATGCTCCTGGCACACGGGGCGCTCCTCGCCATAGCTCACGATGTCGATGCGCCCGCCGTCGATCCCGTGGTCGACCAGATACTTACGCGCCGTTTGTGCGCGGCGCATGCCGAGCGCGAGGTTGTATTCGTCCGAGCCGCGCTCGTCGGCGTTGCCCTCGATTCGGATTCGCACACCGGGATTGGCCTGCAGCACCGGGATCTTGGCGTCGAGCACACCGCGTTGATCGTCGCGCAAATCGGAGCGGTCGAAGTCGAACAAGAGCTTCGCGAGCAACGCCTCGCGCGCGCGGTTCACCGCTTCGATCGAATCGGTGTTGACCCTTGGCGTGGTGTCGATGCGGGCCGGCGGCGGCGTGGGCTCGACGCGCGGCGGCGGCGGCGTTGGTCTGGGCTGTGCCACCGGGGCCGGCGGCGGCGGCGCCGGCTTCCGGTTCCCGAGCAGCAAGCTCAGACCGGCGCGCAGCTCGACGTTGGTCGATCGCGCCGCCTGTGAGTTGACGCCGAGCACCGGCGGAAAGCCAAACGTCGACGCGGTCGGGTTCTCGACGTATTCGACGATACCGTCGAAGCGCAGCGCCACGACGTCACTCAACGAGAAGCGAAGTCCCGCGCCCATCGGGACCGAGAAATCGCTGTGGCTCGCGAAGCGCTGCGCGCCCGCTCCCGCCTCGAGCAGGAACTGGTGCGTCCTGCCGCCCATGCCAAAGGGGAGGTTGTAGTTGATCTGACCACCGAAGGTCTGGTTGCTCGAATTTCCGCTGGCGCGCGGTGCCTCGTTCGAGAAGCTGGAGAACGCCGCCGTTCCCTCCAGCTCCCAGCGTGAGTTCAGGAAGACGCCCAATCGCGCTCCGCCGCCGATGCCGTTCTTCACGTGCCAGGCGTCGTCCACGATGGTGTACTGACCGAAGCCTCCCAGCTCCACGGTGCCGCCGCGCTGCGCGGCGACGGGCGATGCGACCACCAGTCCCAACACCGCGGACTTCAACAGACGGGATACCTGCATGCGTTCTCTCCTTGCGGACGCGCCATCGGTCCGCGAGCCGAATTGGTCGCACATCACACTTTTCCGTTGCGCAGTCGCCACTTGCTCGCGCAACGACTCGTTGTCCTCACGCCACAGGACTCGATGCCAATGTAAGACCGACCGGAAGAGTCCGTCTGTCGAGCTTCCCCGCCGTGACGGCGAGCGGACGACTCAAGGGAGCCGACGGGACTCGACACCGGCCGCAACGACGGGGATATTGCGGGTCCTGCCGCGGCACACTGTCGCTCCATGCACTCCCACCAGCGCACGAAGCCACACCCATTGAGAATCATGTCTTTCATGCAGATCACTCGCATGCTCACGGCGGCGGCGCTCGTCTGCGCCGCGGGCGCTGCGTCGGCGTCCCAGGCCCTGGCGCAAATCGGCGTGCAGCGCGAGCGCAACGCGCCCGCCGTCTACGCGATCACCAACGCGCGAATCGTCCCCGTTGCCGGACCAGCGATCGAGAAGGGAACGGTCGTGGTACGCGACGGCGTGATCAGCGCGGTCGGCGCCACGGTGCAGCCGCCGATCGACGCCCGAATCGTCGATGGCACCGGCCTCACCGTATACCCAGGTGTGATCGACGCCAACAGCTCGCTCGGCCTCACCGAGCAGCAAACTTTGGCGAACGCCGGCCGGGGCGGCCGAGCGGGTGGGGGCGGGGCTGGGGCCGGCCGCGGCGGAGTGCCCGTGCAGCAAGGCGCGCCCGCAGGTGCGCCAAACTCGCTGCACCCGGTCGGGCTTCAACCGGAGCTCGCGGTTGTCGACATCCTGCATGCCGGCGATGATGCGTTGGCCGGACCGCAGAGCGCGGGGATCACGTCGGCGCTCACCGCGCCGGCCACCGGCATTTTTCGCGGCCTCTCCGCGGTGGTGAACCTGGCCGGCGCCACACCCGAGGCGATGATCGTGAAAGCGCCGGTGGCCGAACACATCGGCTTCACTCCGCTGCGTGGCGGAGGTTATCCTGGGTCGCTGCTCGGCGTGTTCTCGTCGCTGCGGCAGATGCTGCTCGACGCGCAGCACTATGCCGCCGAGCAGGCCGCGTATGCGAAAAATCCGCGCGGAATGCGGCGTCCCGAGCCCGATCCTTCGCTCGAGGCACTCCAGCCCGTGCTCGCGCGACAGATTCCGGTCGTCCTCGCCGCATCGTCGCAGCGCGAGATCGAGCGCGCGCTCGATCTGGCCAAGGAGTTCAATCTTCGCCCGATCATCGCCGGCGGCGAGGAAGCCGATCGTGTCGCGGCGCGACTCAAGGCCGAGAACGTCCCGGTGCTTCTGTCGCTCAATTTCCCGCGCCGGCCGCAGGCGTCGGCCGACGCCGACCCGGAGCCGCTGCGCGTGCTGCGCGCGCGCGTGGACGCGCCGAAGCTCGCGGCCAAACTCCAGCAGGCGGGCGTGAGGTTCGCCTTCGAGGATGGCGGCCTCACGAACTGGTCCGACTTCCTTGGCAACGTGGCTCGTTCGGTGGACAACGGTCTGTCCGCCGATCAGGCGGTTCGCGCGTTGACGCTGATGCCGGCCGAAATTCTGGGTGTGAGCGATCGGCTGGGTACGATCGAGACGGGCAAGGTTGCCAACCTCGCGGTCGTGCGCGGCGATCTGTTCACCGGGCACGTGACGCAGGTGTTCATCGACGGCGCGCCGATCGAAGTGCATCCGCCCACCGTCGCGGGCGCCGGGTCGATCGCGAGCGGCACGTGGACGCTCACGGTGACGCTCGACGAGGGCGAGAAGCCGGTGACGCTCTCGCTGCAGCAGACCGGCGATCAACTGCGCGGCACGATTCAGGGGTCGCTCGGCAGCGGACAGATCTCGAATGGATCGATCGGCAGCGACGGCGACGTCCAGTTCACGGCGTCAGTCACGATGGCGTCGGGGACCGAAGAGGCGCGCTTTTCGGGGACGGTCAACGGGAACGTCATGCGCGGCACGGTGGCCATCGTCGGCCATCCGCAGGGGACGTTCATCGGCACCAAACCGGAGAGCGGATCGGGCGGCGGTCGCCGCGGACGCCCGCCGCGAGGACGCTGACATGCCACACGATACCCACATCACCAATCCGGCCATGAGACATTTGATATCAGCCGCCGGCCTGCTCGCGGCGTCCGTCGCCACGGCGCAACAGCCGGCCGCGCCGGCCAAGCCGCCGGCGACGCTCATCAGGAATGCCACCGTGCTCACCGTCACCAAGGGCACGCTCGCGAACACCGATCTGCTGCTGCAGAACGGCAAGATCGCGCAGATCGGCAAGAATCTGTCGGCGCCGGCGGGAGCACAGGTGATCGACGCGACGGGCAAGTACGTGATGCCGGGCATCATCGATCCGCACTCGCACACCATGATCGACGCAGTGAACGAGGGCTCGCTCTCGGTCACGTCGATGGTGCGAATCCGCGACGTGCTGAATCCGACCGACGTCAACATCTACCGGCAGCTCGCCGGCGGCGTGACCACGATCAACGTGCTCCACGGTTCGGCGAACACGATCGGCGGACAGAACGCCGTGGTGAAGCTCAAATGGGGACGCGACGTGGACGAGATGCTGTTCCCCAACGCACCGCCGGGAATCAAGTTCGCGCTCGGCGAGAACGTGACGCGCAAGAACTCGCAGGAGGCGCAGCGCGCGACCGGCCAGCCCATGCGCTATCCCACGACGCGCATGGGCCAGGAGGAAGTGCTGCGCGACGCGTTCACTCGCGCGCGCGATTACAAGGCGGAATGGGACGACTACAACGCGCGGGTGAAGAGGGGCGAGAAGAACCTCGTGCCACCGCGGCGCGACCTCGAGCTCGAGCCGCTGGTCGAGGTCCTCGAGGGCAAGCGGTTCGTGCACGCACACTCGTATCGCGGCGACGAGATGTTGATGCTGCTCGAGGTGGCGAAGGAGTTCGGCTTCACCGTCAAGACGCTGCAGCACGGCCTCGAGGGCTACAAGATCGCGTCGGAGATCGCGCAGGCGGGCACGGGGCTCTCGAGCTTCGCCGACGAGTGGTCGTACAAGATCGAGGCATACGATGCGATACCGTATAACGTGCCGATCCTGATGCGGCACGGCGTCGTGGCGACCGTCAACTCGGATTCCGACGAGCGGGCGCGTCGGCTCAACATCGATGCCGCCAAGATGATGCGCTACGGCGGACTCACCGAGGACTCGGCGCTGGCGACGATCACGTACAACGGCGCCGTCCAACTCGGAATCCAGGACCGCGTCGGTTCGATCGAGCTCGGCAAGGATGCCGACGTCGTGATCTGGAGCGGCGATCCGCTCAGCGTGTACTCGACGGCCGAGACGACATTCATCGACGGCGAGATCTTCTTCGACAAGCAGCGCGACCTCGCGATGCGCGACCAGATGACCAAGGAGCGCGCCGCGCTCGAAGCGGCCGACCGTGGACGGAGGGCAATTGTCCCATGAATACGATGATTAAAGATCTTGTGATGGGGAAGAGGGAAGGGGGAAGGGGGAAGCGGGAACGGGGAAGCGGTCGAAGTTGAGAGCGATCGTTCTCGCATCCGCCGTCACCTCTTCCCTCTTCCCGCTTCCCTCTTCCCTCCATGCGCAATTGGGATCGTTCAACCCGCCGCCCGGGCCGCAGGGGACGTTCGCGATTCGCGGCGGCCACGTCGTGACGGTGAGCGGAGCCGACATCCCCAACGGGACCGTCGTGATCAGCGGCGGCAAGATCACCGCGGTCGGCGCGAACGTGCAGGTGCCGGCCAATGCCAAGGTGATCGATGCGACGGGGCTGATGGTCTATCCGGGAATGATCGAGACGGGATCGAGCGTCGGGCTCTCGGAGATCGGCCAGGGCGCGGTCTCGACGGT